>CAYLOO010000067.1:0-15353 GCA_964385355.1 uncultured Anaerolineaceae bacterium | reverse complement strand
AGGAATACTCCCCCCCTGAAATCTCGGCCATGATCCTTGCCAAGATTAAAGCCGACGCGGAAGCGTTCACCGGTGAGAGCATAACTCAGGCCGTCATCACCGTCCCAGCATATTTCAACGACGCGCAACGCAACGCAACGAAGGACGCCGGAAAGATCGCCGGGCTTGACGTTCTGCGCATTATCAATGAACCGACAGCCTCCGCACTAGCGTACGGTCTCGACAAGAAAGTAGATCAGACCATCGCCGTCTACGATCTGGGTGGTGGCACCTTCGACATCTCCATCCTGGATGTCGGCGACGGCGTCTTCGAAGTGAAGTCCACCAACGGTGACACCTTCCTCGGAGGCGACGACTTCGATCAGCGCATTATCGATTACATTGCCGATGAATTTCAGCGTGAACAGGGCATTGACCTGCGCAGCGACCGCCAGGCACTCCAGCGCCTTAAAGAGGCCTCTGAGAAGGCAAAGATCGAGCTCTCGACCGTTACTCAAACCGAGATCAACCTCCCCTTTATCACTGCAGATGCTTCAGGTCCTAAACATTTAAACGTCACCCTTACTCGAGCGAAGCTTGAGCAAATCACCGATGATCTCATCGAACGCTCGATCGGACCCTGTAAGCAGGCGCTACAGGATGCTGGTCTCACCGCAGAGGATATTGACGAAGTCATCCTCGTTGGCGGGATGACACGCATGCCCGCAGTTCAAGAGGCAGTACGCAAGATCTTCGACCGCGAACCCCATAAAGGTGTAAACCCTGATGAGGTGGTTGCGGTTGGGGCAGCGATCCAAGCTGGTGTCCTTGGCGGCGAGGTGAAAGATATCCTCCTACTCGATGTCACCCCTCTCACCCTTTCCATCGAAACGCTAGGAGGGGTTGCTACATCCCTCATCGATCGCAACACAACCATTCCAACCCGCAAGAGTCAGGTCTTTTCCACTGCTTCTGATAACCAAGCGGAGGTCGAGATCCATGCTTTGCAGGGAGAGCGACCCATGGCAGCCGACAACAAATCACTCGACCGTTTCACCTTGCAGGGCATACCGCCGGCACCGCGCGGGCTACCTCAGATCGAGGTTACGTTCGACATCGACGCCGATGGTATTCTAAAAGTCAGCGCCACGGATAAAGCGACTGGAAAGAGCCAAGAGATTACAATCCATGCTTCCTCCGGTCTTTCTGAAGATGAAATAACGCGAATGCGCGATGAAGCCAAAACAAATGCCGAAAAAGATCTTGAGCGCCGCGGAGCCGCCGAGACCCGGAATCGTGCTAGCCAGTCGATCTACACCGCCGAAAAGATCATGCACGACAGCGGCGACAAGCTCTCAGAATCAATGAAGGCCGAACTGCAAGCAAAAATAGATGGGCTGCATGCTGACATCAACGCCGAGCGTTACGATGGCGTGGAGCAGAAGACAAACGATCTCCGCCAGTTGATCGAAGCTGCAGGGGTCGATATGAACGCCCAACAGGCGGAACAGGTTGGAGGCAGCGCTCCTGAGAGCGATGAATCCTCGGATAAGGATGATGTTGTAGACGGTGAATTTCAAGATGCCTAAGCGAGTCCTTTCCTATACAGAAAGGCGCCTTTGGGCGCCTTTCCTTATTCAATATCTATGACTGGCAAACGAGATTATTACGAAGTTCTAGGTGTATCCCGTAGCGCATCACCCGATGAAATTCGGAATGCGTTCCGCGCTCTAGCAAAACAATATCACCCCGATGTAGCTGAGGAAAGCGGCACCGAAGAGCGCTTTAAAGAGATCAACGAAGCCTACGCCGTGCTTTCTGACGCCGAACGAAAAGCCGCCTATGATCGTTTTGGTCATGAGGGGCTCAGAGGGATGAATGTTGATTTCGACTTCGGTGGTTTCAGCGATATCTTTGAAGGGCTTTTTAACTTTGGCATGGGAGGCCGTCAGAGACGAAATGCCCCCAGGCGCGGGGCCGATCTACGCTACGATCTCACATTAAGCTTCGAGGAAGCCATTTTCGGCATCGAAAAGGAAATTTCGTTTCCCCGACAAGCTGTATGTTCAATTTGTCAGGGATCGGGTGCAGAACCCGGCACTTCGTCCATCCGCTGCACAACCTGTAACGGCACGGGTGAAGTACGTCAGATGCGACAGACTTTTTTAGGCTCGATGGTTAGTGTCGCCCCCTGCCAGAACTGCGGCGGGAGAGGCCAAATAATCGCCACCCCCTGTAAGAACTGCTCCGGACGCGGCCTGGAACGCAAGCAAGTCGAGAAGGTGATCGCCGTGCCCGGTGGGGTAGACGATGGCACCCAAATCCGCCTGACTGGCGAGGGCGAGCCGGGGGTAAATGGGGGCCCTCCTGGAAATGTGTACGTCGTGATACACGCTAAACCCCACCGTTTTTTCCGTAGACGGAACGACGACGTGCTTATTGACCTGGCAATTAACATCGCTCAGGCAACTTTGGGCGCGGACATTACCGTACCGACGCTCGAAGGCGATGAAACGCTGACCATACACTCCGGCACGCAGCCGGGGAAGATTCTGCGGTTGCGTGGAAAAGGCATTCCGCGTTTGAATCGGAGCGGCAGAGGCGATCAACTAGTAATTCTCTCAGTTGAGATTCCCCGCACGCTGGATCCGGATCAGCGAGAAATCATGGAACGCATGGCCGAAACCCTTGGAACCGAGGTCCGACCGCAGGAGCGCGGTTTCTTTGACACCCTGAAGGATATTCTAGGAGGACTGACCGATTGAGCTGGCTCGAGCTCTCCTTAAATCTCAATGGCGAGCTTGCCGAAGCAGTCACTGAGGTGTTATCACGCTACGCGTCGGGAGGGATCGCCATCGAGATGGCGGCGGACAACAATGACGCTCTTCCAGCGACAGCGGATGTGCTCGTTAAGGCTTATATACCGATCGACGGTCAGGAAGATGAGCAAAGACAGCGCATTGAAGAAGGCCTCTGGCACCTCAGCCAGATCCAACCACTGCCCGAACCTGAATTTCGAATACTAAACGAAGAGGATTGGCAAACATCCTGGAAGAAGCACTTTCAGCCCATTCCAATTGGCAAACGTCTGTTGATTACCCCTCCATGGATCACAACCGAAGAACGTGGGCGGAAGGTAATTGTCCTTGAGCCAGGAATGGCCTTTGGTACCGGGCTTCACCCGACAACACGTTTATGCCTTGAGGCTATCGAGGACATCTTACAACCCGGGGACAATGTTCTCGACATCGGATGCGGTACGGGTATTCTGAGTATCGCCGCGGTTCTACTCGGAGCAAACCATGTGCTTGCGGTGGACACCGATCATATTGCGGTACAGGCAACCAGGGAGAACGCGGAAAGGAATCATGTCGTTGAGTCCATACAAGTTGAACCCGGCAGTCTTGAGCAAGTTGAAACGCTTCAAACCGAAAGCCAAAAACCTGACCTCATTGTTGCGAACATCCTCTTTCATATCTTAGTGGATTTGATCCAGTCTGGGCTGCCTGCCTATGTTAAGCCAAAGGGGAGAATCATCCTCTCGGGCCTTCTTGCGGAGCAAGTCGAATCTTTGGTGAGCCTGGCTGAAAATGCAGACCTGGATTTAATCGAAGTCCGCAGAGAAAAAGACTGGCGAGCGCTTATCTTTAAGCGAGATCTGCCCCGCTTATCGACGGGGCAGATCGGATCGAAAGAGCAAAACGGAGGGGCTTGACGCGATCAATCGGCCTAAGCCGGTCTTTGTTTCCTGAAGCGATATGTGATCCGTCCACGAGACAGATCGTAAGGAGATAATTCCACCCGCACGTGATCCCCAAGCAAAATTCGGATGTAATATCGGCGCATTTTGCCTGAAAGATATGCGAGAACTTCATGCCCGTTTTCCAACTCAACACGGAATTGTGTTGCGGGCAACGCCTCCAAGACCGTACCTTCCATGACGATTTTTTCTTCTTTCTTAGTCATGCACACCTCCAGAGAGAAGACCTATTCCTGTAGATTGTCCGCTCTCCTTACACCGCCTAGCGGCGTCTTGACGTCGTCTTTCTCTGGCGGCGCTTTAAGCGCCGGATGGCTTTCTTTCGTTGAATCCTTCGCAGCTCGCTCTTTGATATAAACCAGCGCTTTCTCCGCACCGCGCTCAGTACCCCGCTCTTCGCTACCTTCTTGCGAAAGCGTTTTAGCAACTGCTCCTGTGATTCGTTAGGCCGAATAACAACTGTCGGCACTTTCTCTCACCTCCTCCCGCTCGAGCTCTTTGGTTCAGCTCGTTTGATCTATTAATTCGAGGTCGAGCCGTTCGCGTTCAAGGTTGAAATCGACGACACGAACCTTCACTTTCAAACCCGGGGTTAGATCTCCCGGACCGTTTGGCGTCTTGAGTAATCCCTCGAGATTCTCTTTTACAAGAACGAAGGCGCCGGGCGCGCTCAGTACGGTAACTTCGCCTTCCAATTCCTGCCCCGCTTCGATGTGATCCTTGGCCGATTCCCAGGGGTTCGGCTCGAGCCGTTTAAGGCTAAGACCAATGCGATTATTGGCGGTGTCCAGACGAATTATGAGTGTTTCCACTTCCTGCCCGATCTCCAGGACCGCCGAAGGATCTTCGATGCGCGTCCAGGAAAGTTCAGAGATGTGAATCAATCCATCCGCGCCGCCGATATCTACGAATGCACCGAACTCGCGCAGGCTCGTTACAACCCCGTTTCGCTGCTCACCCACTTTTAGAGCTTTGATCACATCCGCTTTCTGATCCTGCCGCCATTGTCGGATCGCTTTGCGTTCGGATAATACGAGGCGTCTGCGTTGAGGATCAACCTCAATTATCTTAAGCGGTATCTGCTTTCCGATCATCTTCTTAAAATAGCTCAGCCGTTCTTCGTCATCTAGCCCACGCGGCAATCCGCTCAGGTGAGAAGCAGGGACAAAGCCGGTAATATGGCCAAAAGGCACGAGGAGACCACCCTTATTGAAACTGGTTGCCTCTGCATTGAAGAGCTCGTCATTTGACATTACACGTCGAGCCTCGAGCCAATCTCCGCTTTCACGCGCTTGAGAAATTGAAACAAGCAAATTGCCATCGGAATCAACTGGATCAATGACCATCACAGAAACCTGGTCGCCGGCCTTCAATCGGCCATCCCCTTCAGGTATTTTTTCAAGGTCTGATTGGAGAACAACGCCATCACGCTTCTGCCCCAAATCGATGATCAACCCATGGGAATCTTGAGCGATCACAGTACCTTGCAGCAAATCCCCTCGCTCAGGGGCTGAAAACCGATCATCACTCGCAAGCAGCGCTTTCAAATCATCCACCGCGTCGGTCATTCTCACTTTCCCCGGTTAAATGAAAATACCTGGTCAGCGCATTCCCAGACCGACCAGGCTTACATGTTAATCCGACGATATCAATTAATCGGATACTCGCTCTGGCGCACTCCTTTGATTATCTCGCAAAGACCAAATTCGACACTGGCCTGCGAACGCAGTGTCATTATACTCAGCCATCTGGTCATTGTCAATCAAGCGCTGCTTTCAGGCGATCAACAAGGACACTTAAATGATAATAGACACCCTTCAGTCATCTTTCAGAGTCCGCCATACTGGCAATGCCCTACATAACATAAATTCGATTGCTCGCAGTGAAATGCAACAGTCTGGATCTATTCTGGTTCGTCGAGAAGCACTCGGTCCGGCCCTTGGTCCACTTCCCAGGGGTAAACAATATGGGCGTCTGTGCTTGCAGCGAAATAATCAGGTCGCAACTGGCCGAAGAGATTTCGGTATGGGTTGTAATGCAAGACGCAAGTAAGGGGCACACCCTTCGCCGCGACGATCCGGCTGCGAACAGCTGTAATCGTTCGACCGGATCCCCAAACATCGTCGACAACAAGCAGCTTGCGGTCTTCTAGTTGATTGTCTTCTGGAAATTGGATGAATTGCGGCCACGCCAGGAGCTTCGCAGTATCGATCTTGGAAGCGAAGGGAAAATCCACTGCGGCGGTGAGAACACTTTCAATATTGAGCGCCTCACATAACAATCCGCCGGGGATGATCCCACCACGAGTGATGATCACCATTGCCTCGAATTCTATCTGAAATTGTGGGGTGAGGTGGTCAATCAGCTTTTCAACCTCTTCCCAGGTGATCAGCTCTGTGCGTCGTTGCATCCTAATTCACCAAGAATCGCGCGGTAGCGAATAGTAGCACCAGTGAATTTCATTGACAAATGCAGCTGTTTTCTTGGAGGCGCAATCAATTTTGATCCAAGGGGGATCTGCATTGGCAAACCATGCCCTACGTGGAAAAAGAGCCAGCAAATCTCTTGTGTGTTTCTATAAAGCCTTAACCGCCCCTAAAAATTCATCCCATTCCTCACGGAAAAAATGTAACGTCACGGTCCCGAGCTCGACATGGTATGTAGTTTCACCATCTGGTTCTTCTGCTGACCAAACGATGAAATTAGTTGTCTCCGCTATGATTTTCGTTGAGATTTCTTCTGAATCTGTCATCGCTGCACACCTCCAGTTAAAGGATGTCGTTTGAATACCTCGATGCTTCAAAGTAGCGCGATCTGGTTCCCTCAGTATACGAGCCGCTGTTGAAAAAGGCGAGAGCGGAATTAGATCACAATCTTCCCAATCGCCTTCCAAGAATTCGAGAGCCAGCGGTTGATCGCGGGGGCAAATTGGCCAGTACAGGAGCGTTTCTCTCAATCTTGCGAGCTCTTGCCTTGATTCCATCGGGTCTTAATAGCTTTCCAGATTCTCGAGAGAATTGAATCCTCAGGAGTACGCTCTGCCAAGACATCGATCGGTGGATCCCAGGGTGAAAGATCGGACATCTTCCGGTAAACATACCGCCCGAAAAGAAGGAATGAAGCTATTGTAGGAGCGGAGAGCAGCAAACCAATGACCCCCGCCAGGCTGGCACCTATCACCAACCCCACCAGGATCAATGCAGGATGCAGATTCAACGTGGTGCCCATGATACGCGGGACCAAGAAAACATCGATTGATTGATCCAGGATAACGACGCAAACCACGATGATTGCGGCATAGGCCAGGGGTACTAAACCAAACCAATTCGATGGCTGGAAAAGACCGACCAGTGCAGCGATAAGTCCTGCTGTTATAGGACCAACGATGGGGATAAACTTCGCTATGCCACCCAGAACCCCCAGACCGATCGGGAAGCGAACGCCAAGGATCTGCATGAGCAAATACGTGAGAAACCCTGTAATGGTGACAATGAGGAGCTGGCCGCGCATGAAAGCCTGCCAGATCCTGAGGAGCTCTCGCATAAGCCGTTGGATATCCTCTCTATAGCCCGGGATGGTAATATTTTTCAAGACAGCACGGATACGTCGATAATCGAAAATCAGGAAGTATGCGATCGCCAGGACAAGGATGATTCGCGTCAATGATTCAATCACACCCGTGGCCAAAAATGTGATCAACGAGCTAACCTCTCGGAGCAGCGGTTGAATGGTGGCGATCACCTGCTCACCGACCGCAGCAAGATCAAACTGAGTAAAATCCAACACCCAGGGACCAAGTTGGTAAGTAACCTGACTCAGGTGTTCTAGTTGGTCGGGCAGATCTAGCAGGAGTTGCTGAAGGATAAGGAATAATGCCTGGAGCTGCTGCACGATTGCTAGACCCATTACAGTCGAAGCTCCGATCAGGAGCAGGATGAACAGCAACATCGCAATGGTCGCCGCCAATCCCCAGGGGAGCTTCATCCTCACACACATGAATTGCACAATTGGGACAATGATTATGGTCAGGATAGGGGCTAAGACGAGAATCGGAATGACATGTTGGAATCGAACCAGCATCCCGGCCACGATCATCATCACTGCCAGGGAAACAAGTGCCTTTGTCGCAACACTCCATTTCGGTGATGCTTCCTGCTTCTCAATCATTCAACATCCTCATTTCCTGGATCTTTATCTGTGGCGCGAAACATGGATCGCAGACGTTTGAACCAACTTCTATAGAACCCCGGTTTATGTCTCGGTTCGCTAAGTTTGACAACCTCCGTTCGCGGAGGCTTTACCTCAAGTACTTTACTATACAAATACCCGCCACCGAGCCGCATCGTCGCCACGACTGGTGAAGCCAGAAGAACCCCGAAGAAACCAGCCAGAATACCGCCAGCTAATACGGCAATAAAAACCACCAAGGGATGAATGTCCAGGCTCTCACCCATGACACGAGGGACGAGAAATAAATTTTCCACCTGTTGAATGACAAAGAATATCCCAATAATCAATACTGTATATCCAAGAGGGGTCAACCCCCAGGGATTCAAAGGCTGGAATAGGGCAATAAGCGTTGCGAACACCCCGGTAATGACAGGACCAAACATGGGGATCAGCTCCATGAAACCCGCAATTACTCCAATTGCTATGGGAAAGTCCAAGTCGACGATTGACATCAATACCCAGGTGATCACTCCGACGAGCACACCTAGAAGCACTTGCCCTCTGAGAAATGCGCGCCATATCCGGTTTGTCTGGGTAAGGAGATGGTCGAAATCCTGCCGATAGGAAGGGGGAATAAATGAATGTAAGGCGGGCCTGAGTTTTTTAAAATCAACAAGAAAGTAATAACTCATTACAATCATCAAGAGAAAAGTGGTGACGCCAGAGACAGCGGCGACGGCAAACGATCCAATTAATGAACCTGCTCTTGTGAGTAGCGGGCTTAAAGATGTAGCGATGTTTGTCAGCAGTGGTGAGATATTCATCTGCCTCAGATCAATCTCAAAACGCCATATGTAGAAAGATTGATTCGCCAGGGTTTCGATCATTTCCGGAAGCTGTTCCACGATGGACGATAAATATAAAGCGAGGGCGACGATCCGCTTTGAAAACACTACCCCCAAACCCGTCGTGATGCCGAGAATAAGCACCGCGGATAAGAGCAACGCGAGAAACGCTACAAAACCCCTTGGAATACGCATTTTCGCCGTCGCCCAACTTGTCAGGGGATGAAGCATGTAGGCAAAGAGGAAGGCAAATATTACGGGGGTTACCAGACTCCTGAGAAGGTAGAGGAGCAAGATGCCGAGTAGACCCCCAAAAATTGCCACAACCAGCCTGGTAGCCGGCTGCCAAGAGGGGGATGTTAAATGGTTCTGAGGATTCTGATCTGTCATCAATAAGCAACCCGATTCGCGCTTTAGTTCGAGCTTCGCGCTGAAGCGTGGAAGCCCGGTTTCCAATCCATACCTGAAGACGATTCTATTCAAAGCGGTGATAGATTACAACTCAAGTTTCTACTTCAAAGATCATAGCTGCTTAACCCAGGTGCCAATACATTAAAGTGTTAAATTGATAGTCAACTGGATGCCAGCCATCCTACGCCGTTTCCCCCCCCGGATAACGCAAGTCTCTAAGGGCATAGGTAGATGCCTGCAAACTCCTGACAATAAACCCCTTTTTCCTCAAGCTTTGAAGGATCTAGCGTGGTGTCTCCTCGACGTATCCTTGCGGTATTCTCCGTGTTCTCTACGGTCGGGATATACGTATGGTTCATATCCTTTCGTTTTCACCATGAAACGGCGGTCGAGAATACTCGATCTACTATCTCCTCATCGTATTGGGAGGTCATGAGGCTTCATTTATAAACCACACCCTCCAACCTGGAGGGTGTGTCTGCATAGCTCTAGGATTACAACCCCCTATAGGAGTCCAGCGATCAGTTTTTATTTCCTCGATATTTGGAACTCCCTCCGCTCTTTCTACGATCTCCACCCTTACTTGGCCGCCGGCCGCTAGGACGGCGATCGTTCTCTATTGCTTCCTCTAGTGTCCACCCCTCCAGGACAGCTTTGCGGGAGAGACGGATTTTTCCATCCTGACCGACATTCGTCACCATAACGGTGATCTCTTCACCCACCCGAGCGACGTCCTCCACCTTTTCCGTGTGTTCACTGTCCAGCTGTGAGATATGGACTAGTCCATCCGTCCCCGGCAAGATCTCGACGAATGCGCCGAAATCCACTGTTCGAACGACTTTGCCGGTATAAATCCGACCCAAAACTGCTTCTTCCACCAAGCTTTCAACCATTGCTTTTGCAGCATTTGAGCTATCCCCATCAGCTGCTGAGATGTATACCAACCCATCATCTTCTATGTCGATGCGTGTACCGGTCGTCTCTTGTATTTTGCGGATCATTTTTCCGCCTGGACCGATAATCGCCCCGATCTTTTCAGGATCGACTTTGACAACGGTCATCCGCGGGACATGCGGCTTTAATTCTTCGCGCGGCGCAGCGATGGCAGCTTTGATCTTCTCAAGTATGAAGAGTCTCGCCTCGCGCGCTTGCTCTAGAGCCTCAGACATTAATTCGGAGGTAATACCCGAGATCTTGATATCCATCTGTAGCGCGGTGATGCCCTTGTGAGTTCCAGCGACCTTAAAGTCCATATCACCGAGATGATCTTCCAATCCCAGGATATCGGTAAGGATCACATCCTGATCGCCTTCCTTGATCAGCCCCATGGCAACTCCCGCCACTGGGTCGTGAATCGGCACGCCTGTATCCATCAAGGCGAGTGTTGAGCCGCAAACTGAAGCCATCGAGCTGGAGCCGTTCGATGAGAGCACCTCAGAGACAAGACGCATCGTATATGGGAACTCTTCCTGCGTAGGAATTACGGGCAGCAAAGCACGTTCAGCTAAAGCACCGTGGCCGATCTCCCGCCGGGAGGCGCCGCGTAGAAACTTCGTTTCCCCAACCGAGAAGGGTGGGAAATTGTAATGGTGCATATATCGCTTCTCATTCCGCGGGGATAGGCCATCAAGCTCCTGCCGCTCACGCGGAGTGCCGACCGTAGCCAGCGTTAACACCTGTGTCTCACCTCGAGTGAACAACCCAGAGCCGTGAGTTCGCGGGCTGAAATCTACCTCAGCATGAATCTCGCGAATATCCTTCGGACCACGACCGTCCGTTCGAGTCTTTGTCTCGAGAATAAGTGATCGCACGGCAGACTTGTGCACTTTTTCGAAAGCTTCACGGATGTCAGCGACATCCCATTCTTCCTCGTCCGCGAATGCCTCTATGGCTTCGTCCCGCAAGGCGTTCAATGCCTCGGCTTGTTCGGCTTTCTTCTTTGGTTTACTAACGAGTTCCTGAACGCGCCCCTCGAGCCATTCCGTAACTTTCGTTTGGACTTCCTCGCTGAGTTGGAAGGATGGATAGGAGCGTTTCGGTTTACCGACTTCAGATTGCATTTGCGCTTGCAGATCGATGAGTGACTTAATCGCCTCTTGTCCAATCGCAAATGCTTTGACGATTTCTGCCTCTTCAATTTCCTTTGCTCCGGCCTCCACCATCATGATCGCATCGCTTGTACCTGCGATCACCAAATCTAGGTCGGACTCATCCATGACTTCAAAGGATGGGTTGATAACGAAATTTCCGTCCTGCTTAGCCACCCGGACAGTGCCTACTGGTCCAGCGAAGGGGACATCCGCAATCGTGAGGGCGGCTGACGCTCCCAGGAGTCCAAGGACATCCAGCGGGGTTTCTCCATCGGAGGAGAGCGCGTAAAGGATCACTTGGACCTCGTTGCGCATATCCTTTGGAAACAGCGGGCGGATCGTCCGATCTGTCAATCTTGCAGTGATTATTGCGCCCTCAGTCGGTCGACCCTCGCGGCGAAAGAAGGAACCGGGAATGCGCCCTCCGGCGTAAAGCCGCTCCTCATAATCAACGGTGAGTGGGAAGAACCCGAGTCCTTCCCGAGGTTTATTGCTCATCGTCGCAGCAGCGAGGAGGACACTGTCCCCTTGGCGCACTGTCACGGCACCGCCCGCCTGACCGGCGAGTTTGCCGGTGGAGAGCGTGATCGTCTTGCCGCCTATAGTTGTTTTAAATGACTTTTCTTCATACATAAAAATATCCCTCCCGCATCTTCAACCTATGGGGGTCAGGGACTGGGGAATGACCGTCAGTTTGTAAATATCTTCACTGATGGACGTTCTCCAATTCCCAACCCACGCCAATAGTCAGATGCGCTTTCCTAGGTTGTTTTTCTGGGTCGTTGTTTGCGATCGACGACCTCTTTATAGAAAATTGACGAGCAAGTTTCTAACTCGCCTGCTCGTCTGTTCTCGACATTATTTCCGGCGGATACTTAAGCTCTCTGTAATCGCCAGATAGGAGACTGCATCCTTCCGTTTCAAATAATTGAGCAGCTTCCTTCGCCTTCCAACGAGTTTCAATAGCCCTCGCCGTGATGATTCATCATGTTTATGAAGACGCAGATGGTCCGTGAGTTGTCCAATTCGACGAGATAAAATCGCGATTTGGACTTCCGGTGAGCCCGTATCATTTTCATGACGGTGGTACTCACCGATAAGCTGGTTTTTTTCTTCTTTTGTAAATGCCATGACGTCTGCTCCTCCGCAGGTCACTCAACCCGAAGTTCTATGGTTGACCATACTAAACCTCAGGCAAGTCTAGTCACACGATGGGCAAATTATACCAGAAGCACTTCCCAGTTTACAGAACTCGATCGATTGCCTCACGATGGTTATCAGGCAGGGATTCCATCGTGTTCCGGATCAGGCGTTTGACGCCTGGATGTCCTGCTCTCTTTTCGTCCAAGAGGAATTTCGTCGTTTCTGCAGGGGATTTTTTTGCCAACTGACGCATTAACCCATGGAGAGATTGGACACTCTCACCGCGAACCTTCGCGCTTATTCCGTGAAGGATTTGGAAGGTCTCGGGGAGAAATTTATCAAATGTCGAGTCCAGGGACACACTCGCGATCAGAAGAAGCGCGAGATGGCGCACTTGAAGTCGTTGGTCATCAATCCATCTCTTAATTACTTGAAAAGAAAAATCGGGATCCTGTTCATTCCACGCGGACAAACCATCCTCCGCAAGCCGTTCCAAGGCAACGACATCCTCGCAGACTTCCGCCCATGCTTCAGCATAGATGGGCACATTCTCTTGCGCAGCCCTGCTCAACAAGCACGCAGCTACAAAGCGCCCCTCACGCACACCCGTATTCCACATTATTTCAGCCGCCTCCAACCAGTCCCCCTTCTCCTCATGCACGAAATGCTTAATTTCGTTGCAGAGCATCCTCAAAACAGGGCGCGCGACCCGGAGGACACGCGCTGTTTCTACCGGTCCCGTCGTGGCATTACTGCGTTTTGTGCGATCAGCGTAGAATTCAAGCATCTCATTGCAGGCGCGCGCGAACCGCTCTGGCTCTCCCAGGAGCATAAGGACGCTCTCTATTCGTCGGCTCAGGATCTCAGGGTTAACTGCAGGCATTGCGGGTTTTGGAGATCAAATCCTCTCTAGGATTTACGGCCCTGGTCTTTTTGTGCCGTCTCAGTAGCATAAAAGCTGAATAGAAGACTGTCTGAGGCATACAATCCTCTCAATTAAGACGCCTTTCAATCGCACGTTCAACAGGTATAAGCCAAACGGATTCAAGCTGCTTTGCTCTTGTTAGCAGGAGTGGTTCCGGAGTTACCGCCAGCAAGTCGATCCAATCCTGAAGAAACCGCCACATTAAAGCGTGATCCCAGATCTCGGACCAAGTCTCCTTCTCCCATTGAATCCCTGCTCGCCTCAGCATATTATCTCGATAATGCTCAACCATCTCATCTTGGCACAGGGGTAGATCATCAAACCACCAGGCACTCTTATTGATAAAAACAATCAAATCTAGCACTCCAGGCCCCACTCCAGCCAACTGCCAATCATAGACAATCTGCTTATGGTCCCTTACAGCAGCGATGTTACCTGGCCAGTAATCTCCATGCAGCAGTGTGCTGGGCTGTCTGGTCAACGGTGCGATAACTCGATCCGCTTTCTCAATGAGCTGCGTAAACAACTCAATTCGGTGGGGTTTATTGGCAATCAAGATTGGACGCTTTATTTCCACGATGCGCTCAAGTGCTTGAGCCGCTGCAGTAATGTGAACCTCGAAATCACCCTCCAACCCTCTGCTCAACCACGGGAAGGCATAGAGGTCCTCTCCAAGTCCCCAAAATCGGTCGTGAAGTGCAGCCATCTCATCGATTGCTTGAAGAAAATCCTCTTTGCTCCAATGCCCTGGATCGGAAGCAGGGGGGAGATTCTCCAAGATAAGCCAATCCCCAGTAGGGGAACCTGAAATCATCGAGGGCGTTGATAATGGCAGATGGTCGGACAGCGAGTGGTAAATGCCCACTTCTCGGCGACCAACACCTGCTAGACCGGCACGCGTCGTCCCATGCGGTTCTTTCACGACGAGAATGCATTCCCCCTCTCCTGCAGAGGTGCGAAAATGGACTTTAATGCCTCGAATGCGGCCGATAGACGGCCGGCGATCGGGAAGCGGGTATGACTCAACCCGCTCAACATGGATTGAAGTATCCCTGAAATGACGCCGGCAACCCGCAGTGAGGTTAGCCAGGCTGAAAGGCCAATCCCATTCTTGCTTGTCTGATAATGTGGTATTGGTGGAAAGCTTCATGCTCGAATGCTCATAAAAAAGGATCGTTCCCGGCATAAACTGAATGCTTGAATGATTAAACTTCATTCGACCGCAATTGAAAAATCAACAGGTTTTTTTCAGCGAAATTATTACCATCAGCGACTCTGGATTTCTGGGCTTTGAACCGCTGAAGCGCTGAAAAGGTTGATTACACTGAAGGGCGCTTGCAAGTCCGGTAATGATGTGATCAGGGTCAAATAAGGTGAAATAAACCACATCTGATCCGTACCTTGAACGTAGAGCATGATGTCTACAGTATTTCTCAGCGAAATTATACCCCTTAGCGTCTCAGTGGTTCCAGGCGTTGAACCGCTGAAGCGCTGAAAAGGTTGATTACACTGAAGGGCACTTGCGAGTCTGGTAATGATATGTGATCAGGGTCCAATAAGGCGAAATAAACCACATCTGATCCGTGCCTTGAACGTAGAGCATGATGTCTACAGTATTTCTCAGCGAAATCATGGCCCTCAGCGCATCAGTGATTCCGAGTCGGATTACCATGTGCGGGTATAATTCTCATCCAGTTTTGAAAGCACCGCCGCTTCGAGATCGATTTTGCTCACACTCGCCAATTGGATGAGATAAAGCATAACATCCGCCAGCTCAGAGGCGAGTTCATCCTTGCTATCCAATTCATCGGACCACTGAAAGAGCTCAAGGACCTCATTCGCTTCAAGGACCAAGGAGACAGCAAGGTTCTTTGGCGTCTGGGGCTTTACTGAATCTGAGCGGTACCACCCTTTGGAGCGCACAAATGCATGCATATGTTGTGTGAGTTCTTGTAAGTCCATGGCGAAATCCAGTAAACGCTGGGGGAAAGATAGCTATTCCTATTACCCCCTGCACACTATACTTGATT
>CAYLOO010000066.1:0-15447 GCA_964385355.1 uncultured Anaerolineaceae bacterium | reverse complement strand
GCAGTAGTAAAGGTCATCTTGGGGCTGCATCTTCAGTGGGCGTTCTGATCTTCATCATGACCACCCTATGCGCGCTCGGGATTTTCTACTTTCTTAGGGAGAAGGAGTGATCACGATGAAAAGTATGTATAAACTCCAAACCAATCTCTTGCGTGTGATCGTCTATGCCTCAAGCGTTATCCTGCTGGTGATCACGTTAATCCCGATCTGGCTTCTCCTGGTCAACGCCACGCGTTCCACGACAGAGATACAACAGGGTCTTAGTATCTTGCCGAGCGTTCATCTAGCCGAAAACTACAGGATCTTGTTGAGCAAAGGCATCGACATGGTTCATGGCATCTCCAATAGCCTGTTTGTGGCGGTTGGTTCGACACTCGTGACTGTCTACTTCTCCTTGCTTACCGCATATGGAATCGTCGTCTACGATTTTAAAGGTAAACAGTTGTTTTCCAACTTTGTTATTGTGTTGGTAATGATCCCCATGCAGCTTTCGATCATTGGCTTTTATCAATATATGTCTAAGCTGGGGCTTACAGACAATTACGCCTCCCTCATCTTACCGCTCATAGCCAATGCTGGTGGCGTATTCTTTGGGAAACAGTACCTGGAATCAATGGTCATTACGGAACTGATCGACGCTGCCAGAATTGATGGTGCGAGTGAAATCGGGATCTTCCACAGGATCATGCTTCCTATGGCTGTTCCAGGAGCCGTTACGCTGGGCATCTTCGCCTTTGTCGCTGCCTGGAATAACTTCTTCAACGCCTTCATCCTGATCACATCCTTTGATAAATATACCTTGCCGATGCTGGTGAAGACTCTACGGGGGGATGTCTACCGGACCGAATATGGTGCAATCTACCTAGGGCTGGCCATCACGATTGTGCCCATTCTTATCGTATATGCCATCTTCTCGCGCTATATCGTCAGCGGTATTGCAATGGGCGCAATAAAAGAATAGCAACAACATACATCGAGGCATCATGCGTTATGGCTATTTTGACGACGAACACCGGGAGTATGTAATTGAACACCCGGATACACCTTTGCCGTGGATTAATTACCTTGGTTCACAAGATTATTTTGGCCTTATCTCCAATACAGCCGGTGGCTATTCATTCTATAAGGACCCCCGGTTGCGCCGTCTAATCCGATACCGTTATAACAATTCACCCCTGGATTCAAGTGGGCGTTTCATCTATCTGCGCGAAGATAGCCCCTCAACAAATCCATCGGTCCCTCTGTTTTGGTCACCATCATGGCAGCCGACCCGATTCCCCCTGGATGAATACGAATGCCGGCATGGCATGGGCTACACCACCATTCGCTCAAGGCTGGCCGGGATCGAAGCCAGCACCAGGTATTTTGTCCCTCTGGGAGAAAATCTTGAAATCTGGGAACTGACTCTCTCCAATCTGCGTGATGAACCCGTGCAATTATCGGTTTTCTCGGCTGTGGAGTTTAATCTATGGGACGCCATGGACGACGCCACCAATTTTCAGCGTAATCTTTCCATTGGCGAAGTGGAAGTTGTGGATGGCATCATCTATCACAAAACAGAATATCGAGAGCGTCGTAATCACTTCGCTTATCTTGCATGTTCGGAACCCGTGGTTGGGTTTGATACCCAGCGCGAGGCCTTCTTGGGGCTCTATCGGGGCTGGGATTCCCCCTCAGCAGTAGAGGCAGGCCAATTGACAGGTTCGATCGCACATGGCTGGCAGCCGATTGGCGCCCAGCAGGTAAAAATCCAGTTGAACGCGGGGGAGAAGAAAAAGGTCATCATTATCCTGGGCTATCATGAAAATCCGGTTGACGATAAATTTGATCCCCCGGATTCACAAACTATTAATAAACGTTCGGTGTTGCCCATAATTAGGAAATACGTCCAGCCTGAGGAGGTCGAAAACGCGTTTCAATCTTTGCGTTTGTATTGGGATGAATTATTGAGCATCTTTCAAGTGACCACGCCAAATAAGCATACCAACCGCATGGTCAATATCTGGAACGCCTATCAGGTGATGATCACCTTTAATCTGTCGCGCTCAGCTTCTTATTTCGAGTCGGGGATCGGACGCGGCATGGGCTTTCGCGACACAAATCAGGATTTACTCGGTTTCATGCACCTGCTGCCGAAGCGAGCACGGGAGCGCATTCTAGATTTGGCAGCTACGCAATTGCCCAATGGGGGAGCCTATCACCAATACCAACCACTGACCAAGCGCGGCAATAATGATGTCGGTAGCAACTTCAACGACGACCCACTCTGGTTGATACTATCGGTGGCTGCCTATCTCAAAGAGACGGGTGATTGGGACATTCTGGATGAAGCTTTACCTTACGACAATCAACCTGGCACGGAAGAACCGCTTTATGGGCATTTACAGCGCTCGATCCAGTACACGCTTGACCGTCTTGGTCAGCACGAATTACCGCTGATCGGCCGAGCGGATTGGAACGACTGCCTGAATTTGAATTGCTTCTCAGATTCACCGGGGCAATCTTTCCAGACCACAGCTAATAAAGAAGGCAAGGTTGCAGAGAGTGTCTTTATCGCTGGGCTGTTCGTGTTGGCGGCCAAGGAGATGATGGCGATAGCTGACCACCTTGGCAAAGCTGGACATGCAGAAGCATATTCAAAAGCAGTGCAAGAGATGGTGGCAGCTATCTGGTCCGCTGGATGGGATGGCGAATGGTTCCGCCGTGCGTATGATGATTTTGCTCGGGCGCTAGGGTCAAAAGAAAACGATGAGGGGAAAATCTTCATTGAGCCGCAGGGTATCTGTGTGATGGCAGGCCTGGGTGTGGAGGACGGACGTGCTGTGCAAGCATTGAACTCGGTGGACAAACACTTGGCGACAACGCATGGCATTGTCCTGCAGCAGCCAGCCTTCAGTAAATATTATTTACATCTGGGCGAGATCTCATCTTATCCTCCCGGCTACAAAGAGAATGCCGGCATTTTCTGTCATACCAACCCGTGGATCATGATTGCCGAGTCCATGGTCGGGCGCGGGGATAAAGCGTTCGATTATTACCTGCGCATCAACCCATCTGCGCGGGAGGAGATCAGCGATGTGCACAAGTGCGAGCCTTACGTCTACGCCCAGATGATCGCGGGCAAGGATGCGCCTACCTATGGCGAGGCCAAGAATTCTTGGCTGACAGGCACCGCAGCCTGGAATTACATCGCCATCACGCAGTGGATCCTGGGCATCCGCCCTACCTATGATGGCTTGCAGGTCGCACCGGTCATCCCGTCAACCTGGGATGGTTTCGAAGCGGTGCGTAATTATCGAGGCGTCCGATACGAGATTAGGGTCAAACGAAAAGGCCAGGGGAACGCAGTTAAATTGGATGTGGATGGGAAGCCTGTAAGGGGGACTGTTATCCCACAACCTGCCGATGGAGTGAAAAAAAGCCGGGTTGTTGCCTGGCTGGGTCAATAGGAGTATCTGATCGTGAGTGAGGAAATATATACTTTTCCAAAAGACTTTATCTGGGGCGTTGCCACTGCATCCTATCAAATTGAAGGCGCATGGGATGAGGACGGCAAAGGTGAAAGCATCTGGGACCGCTTCAGCCATACCCCCGGCAAGGTGGATAATGGCGATACGGGCGATGTCGCCTGTGATCATTACCATCGCTGGCGTGACGACGTGGCTCTGATGAAGGAACTCGGATTGAAGGCTTATCGTTTCTCGATTGCCTGGCCGCGCATCTTGCCGGACGGTTGGGGTGAGGTTAATCAGGTCGGGATCGATTTTTACAGTCAACTCGTGGACGCGCTGCTGGAAGTGGGAATTGTGCCATTCGTGACCTTGTACCACTGG
Organism: uncultured Anaerolineaceae bacterium; assembly: GCA_964385355.1. Lineage (GTDB taxonomy): Bacteria > Chloroflexota > Anaerolineae > Anaerolineales > E44-bin32 > E44-bin32. Next base: position 11,614 of record CAYLOO010000066.1, on the reverse strand, counting down.
GATCTGCCCCAGGTATTACAAGATGAGGGTGGCTGGCCGGCGCGTATGATTGTGGATACTTTTACCGAGTATGCAGATGTCGTCAGCCGCGCGCTGGGGGATCGAGTCAAGAATTGGACCACGTTGAATGAGCCGTGGGTCAGCGCGTTCGTCGGTTATAGTATGGGTCGCCATGCTCCTGGATATACCGATCAGGGTGAGGCCATTGCTGCTTCTCACCATCTATTGCTCTCACACGGAAGGGCCGTGTCGGTTATCCGCAACAATTGCCCAGACGCAAATATGGGTATTGCGCTGAATTTGACTCCACAAGAACCGGCTTCCCCTAGCGTTGCTGATAGGAAAGCCTCTACATGGGTGGATGGTTATATCAACCGCTGGTTTCTGGACCCCCTGGTTGGCCGTGGCTATCCACAGGATATAGTCAACAGCTTTGGCCATGCGATGGAATTCGTACAAGCGGGGGATCTGGATACGATTGCCGTTCCTGTTGACTTCTTGGGCGTCAATTATTACACACGCGGTATTGTCCGATCTAACGATATCAGCGATGCAGACAACGAACCGCGCACAGTTTATCCTGGCGACGAAATCACCGAGATGGACTGGGAGGTTTACCCGAAAGGTCTCTATAATATTTTGGGACGTCTATATTTTGACTACGCAATCCCTGCGATCTATATCACTGAAAATGGTGCTGCCTTTGCGGATGAAATTAGCCCTGATGGACAGGTGGATGATCCTTACCGTCTATCCTACCTCAAGCGCCATTTGGAAATGGTGAAAAAAGCCACCCAAATCGGCGTTCCGGTAAAAGGGTACTTTGCCTGGTCTTTACTCGACAACTTTGAATGGGGTTATGGGTATTCCAAACGTTTTGGGATCGTATATGTCGATTTCCAAACACAGCAACGCATCCCAAAATCCAGTGCGAAATGGTACCGGAAAGTGATTCATGAAAATAGCCTGGATGCGGTTGCATAACGCACTTTCTGCCGTAGTGTTTATTTCTCTGCTTGTTGGATATGGTCAGCAGACTTCATCCAACGTGCTGGCCCTAATTTGCAGCCAACACTCGGATATTCAAAGCACGAATAAGAATTTTGATATAGAGGTCCCATGACATCAATCAAGCAACGTATTGAAACCCTGTTGTCGCAAATGACCCTGGATGAAAAACTCGCCCAGCTTGGTTCTTGCTGGGTGTTTGAAATACAAACGAATGGGTTGTTGGACCCGGAAAAAATCAAGGGGAAGCTTGGCCACGGCATTGGACAGATCACTCGTGTTGCCGGCGCTTCAACTCTCGACCCGGTCGCTGCGGCAAAAGCTGGAAACGAATTGCAAAAATTCCTGATTGAGGAGACTCGGTTGGGAATTCCGGCCATTCTGCACGAGGAAAGTTGTTGCGGCGCCATGCTGCTGGGCGGAACTCTGTACCCGCAAATAATCGGTCTCGCCAGCACCTTCCAGCCAGAATTAGCCGAGAAGATGGCTTGTGCCATCCGTTCTCAGTTGCTGGCGATCGGTGCACGCCAGTCGCTGGCCCCGGTATTGGATGTTTCGCGTGACCCGCGATGGGGTCGCACAGAAGAGACCTTTGGTGAAGATCCCATGCTGGTCAGTCACTTCGGAATGGCTTACGTGCGGGGTTTGCAAGGGAAAAATTTGATTAATGGTGTGATGGCGACCGGCAAGCATTTCGTTGGGCACAGCCTCTCCCAGGGCGGTCTTAACTGCGGTCCTGTCCATGTGGGCAGGCGTGAGCTATACGAGATATTCCTCGCTCCATTCCAGGCTGCGATACGGGATGCAGGCCTGGCGGCCATCATGAATTCCTATCCTGAATTGGATGGGGAAGTGGTAGCTGCTTCACGCCGCATCTTGACCGACCTGCTGCGGAACGAACTCGGCTTCGACGGCTTGGTCGTCTCGGACTACGAAGCCATCACTATGATCCACAACTTTCATAACGTCGCTGTGGACAAATCCACGGCGGGACGCTTGGCGCTCGAAGCGGGTATTGACGTGGAACTGCCGACTGTGGTGTGCTATGGCGATCCGCTCAAGGCTGCTCTTGAAGCAGGTGATCTTGACATCGAAACTGTTAATACGGCTGTGTGCCGTCACCTGCAAAAGAAGCTCGAACTTGGGTTGTTTGACGATCCCTACGTAGATGAGGGGCGTGTGCTTGAAGTGTTCGAAACGCCCAGGCAGCGCAACCTGGCGCGGGAGATCGCCCGCCAGAGCATGGTCTTACTCAAGAACAACGGTATGCTGCCACTCAAGAAAAACATCGGCACTTTGGCTGTTATTGGGCCTAATGCTGATCATGCCCGCAGCCTGCTGGGCGATTATTCCTATGCGGCCACCAAAGAATTTATGACTTTCCAGCATCCAGCTGATTCTGCCTTTGTAAATATCGATGCCGAGTCGATTGGATCACATGAAGTGCGAGTGGTCACCGTGCTTGAAGGCATCAAAACAGCCGTCTCCCCGAAGACAAAAGTGCTATACGCCAGAGGCTGCGACAATCTGGAGGCGGATACGAGCGGTTTTAATGAAGCGCTCGAAATTGCAGAACGAGCTGACGCGGTGATCCTTGTCCTTGGTGATCGATCTGGGTTGACGCCAGAATGCACTACAGGAGAATTCCGTGACAGCGCCGACCTGCGCCTGCCTGGCGTGCAGGAAGAATTGGCAAAGGCCATCCTTGGAACGGGCAAACCTGTCGGTGCGGTGCTGATCAATGGACGCCCCTACGCCATCCCCTGGCTTGACGAGAGCGCAAATGCCATTCTCGAGGCCTGGTTTCCTGGCGAAGAAGGAGGGGCAGCGGTTGCGGATATTCTTTTTGGCGATACCAGTCCTGGCGGCAAGCTTCCGGTTACCTTCCCGCGCCACGTTGGACAACTGCCGATTTTCTACAATCACAAACCCTCGGGTATGAAGTCGCACTGGTACGGCGATTACGTCTCCGAGAAGGCTACGCCGCTTTACCCGTTCGGGCACGGGCTTAGCTACACCACCTTTGAGTACAGCCAGCTGTCCATTAAACGGAAGCAGGCTGCGCGGGGTGAGACTGTGGACGTCTCGCTGAAAGTCACCAATACGGGCGACATCCGGGGCGACGAAGTAGTCCAGCTTTACATCCGTGATGAGTTCGCCAGCGTGCCGCGGCCGATGAAGGAATTGAAGGGGTATGCACGAGTGGCTTTGCGGCCAGGCGAGAGCAGGGAAGTCACCTTCCACCTGCCCGTTGATCAATTAGCGTTTTATGATCTTGACCTCAACCTTGTCATCGAGCCCGGAAGGATTCTCGTGATGGCCGGCAGTTCCAGCGAGGATATCCGCCAGATGGGTGAGTTTGAAATTGTTGGTGAGGGCAAGATGCCCATCAGAGAGCGGGTATTCGTTTGCCCTGTGGAAGTTCGAGAGGTGAGATTATGACTTTTACACGTAAACTTGGGCGCTCTGGCATCGAGGTAAGCGCGCTGGGTATGGGGTGCTGGGCAATTGGAGGCCCGTTCTGGGCAGGAGAAACTCCGCTCGGCTGGGGCAAAGTGGATGACGAAGAGTCGATCCGTGCCATCCATGCCGCGTTGGATCTGGGGGTCAACTTCTTTGACACCGCAGATGTCTATGGTGCTGGCCACAGCGAGGAAGTGCTGGCGCGTGCTTTTACTGGCCGCCGGGCAGAAGTGGTCATTGCGAGTAAGTTTTCGAATGTATTTGATGAAACTACCAAGCATGTTAGTGGTACAGATGCATCGCCCGCGTATATTCGCCAGGCTTGCGAAGCGTCGTTGCGCCGTCTAAACACCGAATATATCGACTTGTACCAGTTTCACGATAATGGCTATCCCACAGATAAGGCTGAACCCGTCCGTGAAACACTTGAAGACTTGGTGAAAGAAGGCAAGATCCGCGCTTATGGGTGGAGTACCGATTTCGCCGATCGTGCGGAAGTTTTCGCCAAGGGTAAAAATTGTACCGCTATCCAACTTCAACTCAATGTGCTCGACGATAATGCGGCGGTAATCGCCGTGTGTGAAAAACACGACCTGGCGGCCATCAACCGCGGACCGCTAGCGATGGGGTTGTTGTCTGGCAAATACACGGCCAATACCAAGCCATCTATGGATGATGTGCGCGGCGAGAAAAGTCCCGAATGGATGACTTATTTTAAAGACGGCAAGCCCAGCCCCGAATGGCTCAGCAAAATGGAAGCAGTACGCGAAATTCTCACCAGCGACGGGCGCACCTTGCCGCAGGGCGCATTAGCCTGGCTGTGGGCGCGCAGCGAGCAGACAATCCCCATTCCCGGCTTCCGTACGGTGAAGCAGGTTGAGGAGAATTGCGGCGCGCTGCAATTTGGCCTGCTGACAGGTAACCAGATGCAAGAAATTGAAACACTTCTGAAAAGAACCTGAAGCGGCCATATTCTTCTTTTCTTTCCCGCAGCGCATCATCCCTATCGTGAGAGTGAGGGCCGTAGGGAAACCCTTTCAACAAGGAGTACATTATGACTGACTACACCCCCAAACCCGAGTATAAATTCACCTTCGGCCTGTGGACCGTTGGCAACATTGGCCGCGATCCCTTCGGCGGCCCGACGCGCAACCCGAAGACCCCCGCCGAATTGGTTTACCTGCTTGGCGAAGTGGGCGCTTATGGGGTTAATTTCCATGACAATGACCTGATCCCGATCGACGCCACCCCGGCTGAAGCCGAAGCCATCAAGAAAGAGTTTCGCAAGGCACTGGCGGACACGGGACTGGTCGTGCCGATGGCGACAACCAACCTGTTCAGCGACCCGATCTTCAAAGACGGCGCATTTTCCAGTAACGATCCCAGAGTGCGTGCCTACGCTCTCCAAAAGACAATGGGTGCCATCGATCTAGGCGTGGAATTCGGTGCCAAGACTTATGTCTTCTGGGGTGGGCGCGAGGGCACGGAGACGGATTCTTCCAAGAATGCGGCTGAGGCCATCAAGCGCAATCGTGAAGCCATGAATTTTCTATGTGAATACGTACTGGATCAAAATTACGACCTGAGATTTGCCCTTGAAGCCAAACCGAATGAACCGCGCGCAGATATTTACAACCCCACCACCGGTCACATGCTGGCCTTTATCGAAACCCTGGATCATCCCGAGATGGTCGGTGTCAACCCTGAAGTGGCGCATGAGCACATGGCGGGTATCAACTTCATGCACGGTGTAGCACAGGCCTGGGAAGCGGGAAAGCTCTTTCACATTGACCTGAACGACCAGTATCCCGGCCGTTACGATCAAGACCTGCGCTTCGGCTCACGCGACATCAAGGCCGCATTTTATCTGGTGAAATTCCTTGAAGATGTCGGTTATGAAAACCCACGTCATTTCGACGCGCATGCCTACCGCACCGAGGACTACGAGGGAGTGAAGGATTTTGCCCGCGGCTGCATGCGTACTTATCTGATCCTGAAGGAGAAAGCGGCGCAATTCAACGCTGACAAAGAGATCCAGGTATTGCTCAAAGAGATCAATGCCGATGATGGTTCCATGGATCAATATTTCGGCAAATACAGTGCTGAAAAAGCCGGATCACTCAAGGCCCAGCTCTTCGACAGGGATGCAATCAGTTCGCGGGGTCTCCAGTACGAGCGTCTCGATCAATTGACGATCGACCTTGTGCTGGGTGTTCGCTAGAAAGCCAATTCAGAGCGGAGTTCTAACCCGCCTAAGAAACCTTCTATGCAGATAACCAGGTTCCTTGATTTCGATTGTGTATCTCTTCAGAACACCTCGCTCAGCCTGCTGGTAACCCAGTCGGTGGGACCGCGAATAATCTCAATGCGCTTCAATGGCAGCGATAACATGTTTGCCGAACTACCCGACTTTGTGACCGAGCGCCCTGACGGGAAGAAATTTCACTTTTATGGAGGGCACCGGCTGTGGTACGCGCCCGAAAATATGCAGCGTACCTATTCCCCTGACGACTCGCCTGTGGAAATTGTCCAGATGGGTAACGGCTTGTCCGTCACGCAGCCGGTCGAAGCCCAGACAGGGATCGAGAAGACCATCCACATCTCCCTCCTGGAGGATAAACCTCAGATCATCATCCATCACACGCTGACTAACCGCGGCCTGCGACCTGTGGAGTGCACGCCATGGGCAATAACCCAGTTCAAAACGGGCGGGGTGGCGATCCTGCCCCAGTCACGGGAACAGCCCGGGTTCCTGCCGAATCGTTCACTGGCGATATGGCCTTACACGGATATCGCCAATCCGTTCGTGAGTTGGGGCAACCGCTATATTCTCGTCCGCGCTGAAATGCAGACGGATTTCAAGGTCGGCTTCCCGAACCCGCGCGGCTGGCTGGCCTACTGGCTGGCCGGAACTTTGTTCGTCAAGCGGGTAGATTTTGACCCACAGGCCGCATATTACGATTTCGGAAGCTCGAGCGAGTGCTACTGCAACGACCAGTTCCTCGAACTGGAAACCCTGGCCCCTATCGGCACGTTGGCTCCGGACGAATCTGTGGCGCATACCGAGAGGTGGGAGCTTTACGCTGATGTCAACCTCCCTGTGGGTGAAGCCGCGACACAGACACTTGTTGAAAAGTTGGGATTGGAGTAACCAAGATGACCGGTTTCATTGGCGTTGATACATCAACGACTGCTACTAAAGCCCTGCTGATTAACGAGGAAGGTCAGGTGTTGGGTGTCGCTTCTTCCGAATACACCTTTGAAAACCCGCAGTCTTTATGGAGCGAGCAAGAGCCCCGTTTATGGTGGGAAGCGACCGTAAAAAGTATCCGCGCCGTCCTTGAATCCTCCACTGTGTCTGCCGACGAGGTCAAAGGCATTGGCCTCACCGGGCAGATGCACGGTCTGGTCTTACTGGATGAAAATGGCGATGTGTTGCGCCCGGCGATCCTGTGGAACGATCAGCGGACAGGTGCACAATGTGATGAAATCCGTGCCCGAATCGGGAAAGAGCGGTTGATTCAAATCACCGGCAACGATGCATTAACAGGCTTTACAGCGCCCAAGATCCTCTGGGTGCAGCAGGAAGAGCCGCAGGTCTACGAACGCATATCCAAAATCCTGCTACCGAAGGATTACGTTCGCTTCAAGTTGACCGGCGAATATGGCCTCGACCGGGCGGGCGGCTCAGGTACGCTGCTGTTCGACCTGAGCGAACGCACCTGGTCGCCGGAGGTACTGGAGGCATTGGAAATCGATCCCGATTGGATGCCACCGACCTTTGAGGGGACTGAGGTGACATCGACCGTTTCGCAATCTGCTGCGGAGGCTACGGGTTTGACGCCAGGTATTCCTGTGTTTGGCGGCGGTGGTGATCAAGCCGCCGCAGCGGTTGGTACGGGTGCCGTCGAAGAAGGTGTCGTCTCGCTCAGCCTCGGAACTTCGGGGGTTGTTTTCGCGACCACAGATTATCCCGTTATTGAGCCCGAAGGGCGCCTGCACGCATTCTGTCACGCCGTCCCCGGAAAGTGGCACCTGATGGGTGTGATGCTCTCCGCCGCTGGGAGCCTGCGTTGGCATCGCGATACCTTTGCAACCGGAATCGATTTCGATACCTTGCTTAAGCCCGCTGCTGATATCCCTGCGGGGAGCGATGGATTGCTATTCCTTCCTTATCTTACGGGAGAGCGAACGCCGTATCCCGACCCTCTTGCGCGTGGTGCTTTCGTCGGACTCACTGTACGGCATAGCCTCCCCCACATGACCCATGCCGTGCTCGAAGGGGTGGCCTTCGGCCTGCGTGACAGCTTCGAGTTGATAAAAAGCGCAGGGCTGACCCAAATCTCTCAGGTCCGCGTTACCGGAGGTGGAGCGAAGAGCGGCCTATGGCGGCAAATACTGGCGGATGTCCTCGAGGCAGAGATGGTGACTGTCAACTCTGAAGAAGGTGCTGCCTTTGGTGCAGCCTTATTGGCCGCTGTAGGCACAGGCGTCTTTCCGGATGTTCCCACCGCTTGTCGGAGTGTTATCGATATCACTGGGCGCACGCCCCCAGGAGAATCTGTGCCGACCTATCAGAGGATGTATCCTGTATACCAGGAGCTCTACCCCGCTTTGCGAGCGTCCTTCACTGCGCTGTCTGAGAGCGATCAGACTTGAATCATCGCGGGCCATACGCAATGGCGAGCTGAATCAAGCAAGAGTCAATCCTGCAGGGTTTACGCAGCATAATCTCCTGAATAGAACCATTATGTATATCTACCCAACGTCGCGGAAGTAAAAAATCAGGTAGTATGGTATCCCATTAGGATGAAGGCAACAGGTTTGCATACGTATCGAAGGATTGGACGGATGAGTTAAGTAGCCAGCACACCAGTAGACAGCGTAGAATATTAATAATGAAGATGATGTTTATATTTTCGCGATCTCGAACTTTCATATACAAACTATTTTTCTTTGCTACTTTGTTAGCATCATGCTCCAGGATTCCATCGACCGATCTTCCTCAAGCTACGGAAGTATATGATACGACTCATACCGGATCGTCCTCTGCTGAATTTACCACAACCCCTTATCTAACCCCAATTTCTGCTACCTATCCCACTACTACACCTCAACATGATAGCATTTTCTCGGTCGAAGGTTCTTGGTTGCTCTTACCGATGACCAATGGAATTTGGGCGCTTCATGAGGAGGGAGAAGACCTTGTAATGTTCAGCGGAATTAGTGAGGGATTTGGTTTAACTATTCCCGAATCGGGTGGTCCTATCGCAGTCAAAACTGCAACCACATTCACTAGTAAACCTGCGACATCTGGTCTCCATCTGATCGATTTTCCTTCAGCAGAAGTATCAGACTACCCTGAAGTATTAATCCTCAAACCTGTTGTGTGGTCACATGACGGTTCCCGACTAGCTGTTATTCAGCGTAAACCCGACTCTTACTCGCTTTTTTCACTTTCAATCATTGACGGTGAGATGCTAACGCTTCTTGAGGGGCTTGACGATATTAGCGCCATCTTTTGGTCTCACGACGACAAAAGGATCCTTGTTGGTGGAAAAACCCGACCTGGCGGTAGAAAACAATCCGACTTCACATATTGGAACGTATCTACAGATGGTTCTGGAGTAGAAGTCATATACCAGCAACATATTCTAGGTTCAGCACCTCGAGGGGGAGTTACTCTGGGATGGATTTCAGATTCGGAGTTTATCTCCGATGTTTACGATTGGCGGTGTCGTTTCTCCGATCTAAAGAAGATAGACTTTGACACCGGAGAGGTCGTCTCATTATGGGCTGATAATTACTCAGATCGCGCAATCGACACAGAGAGTGGGACAATATTGGTTTCGATATCAGATGAAAGGGATCCGAACTTTGCTCTCAATCATGATCCCGGTTTGTATTTCGTATCCGCAGTTGACGGGAATATCAAGAAGATTTCAGAAGACTTTTCAAACTGTGGGTATTGGTGGAGTATGGCATGGTCTACAGAAGCAAACCGCTTCTTTGTTCTCTCAAGAGATAGCTTGCTCGCCGTGAGTCTCGATGGGGAAATAAGCAGATTTCAAACACCTTTTCCTCCCGCATTGCTTGTTTCTCCATCTGGTCTACGTTGGGCTATCACTAGTCAAATGGATGATCCTGGTCTTTGGATTGGCACTCCATCCGAGCCACCTAAAGAGATCTCTTCAGAACTCGTCGTTGATCCAATCTGGAGCAGGGACAGTGAGTCAATTTATTTCTTCGTTAAGAAGGAGACAAAACTAGCTGATCTATATGTTGCTTGGGCGCCAGCATTCGAGCCCGAATTAATCGGATCCGAACTGCCTTATATGTCCCACAAAGCGGAGCCTATTTGGGTAACAGCCAACCCTTCTATAGCCACTGTTCCTTTAGAGCCAGAGTGGCCTGCCCCAATGCCTAGAAGCCCAACCACGCATCAGGCTTCTCTTGTCCCCGCAGAGATCGCGCAGGTTTACTTTTTTGATAAATTGCACGGGTGGCTTCTTGGGAAAAACAACAGAAGAATTGTTATTGGGATCACAGCCGACGGCGGGCGCACATGGGAGGGATCACCGGGGCCTGATGCTCTAATCGCAGAAATGCGGGAGGTTTATTCAACAGATGATGAAATCGCCCCGCCCCGCGCTGTGCGATGGCTACATTTCATTTCACCCCAAGATGGCTGGGCATTTGGGCCAAGCCTTTTCGCGACCAACGATGGTGGGGAATCCTGGATTGATATAAGCCCATCTGGAAACGTAGTAAGTTTGGCTACATCCAACGGTGTTACTAGAGCTCTTGAACGTGTCTCATGCAGTGAAGGTGTTCAATATATGGATCCTATTGAGTGCCGTTATTTGTTACATGAGCTTTCTCCTGGTGGGGGTATTTCGCACTCCTTAGAGATACCTAAAGAATTCTATGGTGGCAGCCTTCATCCAATCAACACAGATACCCTTTGGATACAGGCGACTATTGAAGAAGAGTTTGTAAGTGAACCGTTGTTATTGCTCACCACGGATGGTGGGCTAAATTGGGTAGAGACATCCCTCGATTGTCCGATTGGCGCAAGTCGAGTTTATGGCTTCGCGATCGCTGAAGATGACCAGCTTTTATTTGCTTGTGGTGACTACGGAACCGGCGCGTTAGGTCAAAAGATGGTGTACCTCTCGACCGATGGGGGCGGTAGTTGGGAGCTTGTAGGTGATGTTCGTCTGGATAGCGACCCCCGTAATGATGATCTCTCAATAAGCGGTTACTTGGGTGGCATTGGCGCGGCGTCAGATAAAAACGCGTGGATGACACTTGGGCGGAGCTGGCCCCTCATATCGAGAGATGGAGGAAGAAGCTGGACGCATATGGATTTTGCGCCACTGGACGATGGTTTTATCAGTGTGTTCTTTGTTAATGATTTGCATGGATGGGCTACCCACCGAGCGAGCGTCTACCTTTCCGATGATTCTGGAAAAACGTGGAGATTGGTAATCACTGGCGATGAATCCATTGCTCGGATTACTTCCGTAGTGGCTATAGACAACTTGAATGTGTGGGTATTAGGACACACCCACTGGGAAGGTGACGTACTATTTAATACGGGTGATGGTGGTAAACGATGGCAATGCCACAGTCTTCCCGAATTTGATGAATGCGACCTGGGAAATATTTGGCAGGTTGTGCGTCCGTAAATGTATTAAATAATTATTTAGGAGAGAAAACGAAGTCGGTTAGGCATTTCTTCATTAACCAGTTGACCAGAATACGAGAGTGCCTCGCGAGCATTTTCGCGCTTTCCCATTTTGTTCTAGGCGTTCGGCCATCTATTGCCTTTGGTGTATTACTTGTATTAATGCTCATGGGTGCATTTCACAAAACGAATTCAATCTAGGTTGACTCTCTGCGTGTAGGATAATTGAAACTAATGCTCGCTGGGTTCCGAGTAGTCGAAAATCGCAAGGCCACCCTTAGAAGCCCAGCCTGACGGTCCAAGGTCCCTGTTTTGGGAGTCCATCTCATAACCTGAAGGTCCTCAGTTCGAATCTGAGCCCCGCTACCTGAGAACGAAGCGCCCGAGAGGGCGCTTTCTGTCGTACGCCCGGCATGGGCGATAGCTTGGAGGTGAAAGTCCTCTGCGGACGTT
>CAYLOO010000065.1:0-15509 GCA_964385355.1 uncultured Anaerolineaceae bacterium | reverse complement strand
TCCGGAGTTATCCAACATATCCTATTGGTAACAGGCGCCCCCGCTGGTCTGCGAATAATATGCAGATCGGCGGGGTGCTTCGCGTCTTCCTGATAGGAACGCTTCTCTCACTAACTTCCAATGGGTGTTCCACTCCACCCAATCCCTCTCCAACTTTCATATCACCTACAGTTACCCCAGCAAGAACGCATCCCGCCCCGGAAGTTCTAAAGACTGAAAGCCCCCCCCAGGTTCCTTTGTTGACATCCGCAACAGCCACAACCTGTTCTGGATCAGAGGGGCAAATAATACTGGCAAAGATCGAGCATCCCTCACTCCCCAGAGCCCTGCCCTTCAGAGTCTATCTTCCTCCATGCTACGATGAGCAGCCTGATCAATTTTATCCAGCGCTCTATCTGCTGCACGGTTTACTAGGAACGGACGCGCAATGGGATGAGTTGGGAATCGACGAAGCCGCAAACGCCATGATCGAGCGCGGCATCCTGCCACCCTTTCTAATCATCATGCCCTGGCAGCGAACCGGTATTGAAATAGAGACTGCAGTCGTCGATGTGCTCATCCCATACATCGACCAGACCTATCGCACTCGATCAAAACCGGAATGGCGAGCGATCGGCGGTATTTCAAGAGGCGCAGGGCAAGCCCTGCAGATCGCCTTCACTAATGCCGATATGTTTTCCATCCTCGGGCTCCACAGCCCGGCAACACTTAATGCCGAAGGGCTCATCCTTCAGTGGCTGCTGACTATCCCATCTGAGCAACGTCCGGATGTATGGCTGGATATTGGCGACCATGACTCGTTGCTGCCTAGCGCCCAAACTCTCCTTATCCTGTTCTCACAAAATGACCTGGAAGCAATCGTGCATATCAACCCCGGCGATCACACGTCCGATTACTGGCGCGCACATATTGCCTCCTACCTGCACTGGTACGCCACTCATTGGATGAACGCGTCATCCCTCGAAGCGTGGAAGCTCAAACGCATCATTGACGGATATTAATTCATAGTGCTTTTTTAATGGGTTGTCATTCTGAACCGAAGAACAGGAGGCGAAGAATCTCGAAGTTCCCATAAAGTAGCTATCACAAGAGCAGATCGAGATTCTTCAACGCTACACAACTCCTCGAGGATTGCGCTGAGGGCGCTTTGCCCGAACTGCCTCAGAAGAACTTGACCTAAAGGGTTAAAGATCAAAGCCGTGCCCTGGGCTTGTGACTCCATAGCACGGCTTTAATGAGGAGAATGCAATCTTTATCATACATTTTTAGATTAGTACCAAATGAAAGAAAGCTTAATGTTTCTTAAGTGTTGACAATCTTAGCCAAGAAGGACTGAGCGGATCTCCTCTTCATTAATGGGTCCCACTCGCAGTATCCTGGGTGGATCCTGTGTGCAATCCACTACGGTCGAGGGTTGACCGCCAGGCGTTCTGCCCCCGTCAACAATCAAATGCACTTGCGCACCCAAACTCGTTTCGATCTCTTCCGCAGTGCATGCTTCCGGATCCCCTGAACGGTTCGCAGATGTCACAGCCAATGGTCCTGCTGCACGAATTAGCTCCTGTGCAATCGGATGGTCAGGAATTCGAACGCCGACTGTCCCATAGACACTGATCGCATCGGCAAGATCGGAAGCCTGCCCCAGGACAATCGTCAAGGGTCCCGGCCAGAACTTTTCGACCAAACGCATCGCCGGGAGAGTTGTCCGGTCGACGATATCGATGAATTGCTCAAGATTCGCGACGAGAACCGGGATAGCTTTCTCCTGGCTGCGACCCTTCGCCAGAAAAAGCTTCCGAACCGCCAGATCGTTGCAAGCATCCGCTCCGAGGCCATAGACAGTATCCGTTGGAAAAGCGACCAATTCCCCTCGTTCGAGCACTTCGATCGCTTGCCTTTTCCACTCAGAACCGATCGCTTTCACGACTTCCATTATGATTCTTGCGAGTCCATTTTATCAAGCATGACCACTCGATCTCGTCCAGATAAATCTTTCAAGACGTCAACCCTTACTGAAGAATACAACGGGGTAAGTTCTCCTGCCAACACGTGAGCTTGAGAAGAATCCACCTCCAGGAGGGCCCTTCCTCCCGGGGCCAGCCATTCAGGCATTTCATGCGCAAACCGCCGGATCACTTCCAGTCCATCCATCCCGCCTTCCAAAGCGAGAGTAGGTTCACGTTCCGCAACAGCCAACCGCCGCAAACGCTCCGATGGAATATAGGGTAAATTCGCGCAAATCAAGTCGAAGCGAAAATCGAACGGGCGCATGAGGTCCGCGACAATCAGTGTGACTCGATCATCAACCCCATGCTTTCTTGTATTAACCCGCGCTACTTCGATCGCGGATGGAGAAACATCGACGGCAATAACATGCAGATCAGGGATCTCCAACGCGAGCGAGGCGGCAATACAGCCCGAACCGGTCCCAATATCAGCACAGAGCCTCGCCTTTGGGTGAGAACGAAGGAAACCGAGCGCATTTTCAACCAACAACTCTGTCTCCGGCCGCGGAATGAGAACATCCGTGGTCACTTGAAACGAACGTCCATAAAACTCCCACGATCCGAGCAGATAGGCTAGCGCTTCACCGGAGACCAACCGGCCAAGGTTATCTTCGAAAGTCGTTAATTCGCTGGTTGAAAGATGATTTTCGGGATGGGCTAGCACCCACTCCTTTTTGCGTTTGAGCGCGTAGGCCAGGAGCAGCTGTGCATCGAGGTAGGGGGTTTCAGAAATAGAAGCGAGAGCCTGACGACCCTGTTTCAGCGCCTCGCCTACTGTGGAATGGCTCAAACTCAGTTGCTCGCAGCCTGCAAACGCTCAGCCTCCTCACGGGTGGCGAGCTCGTCAATGAAGGCATCGAGATCTCCGTCGAGCACGGATGGCAGATTATGTGAGGTGAGGCCGATGCGATGATCGGTTACACGCGATTGGGGGAAATTATAGGTTCGGATCTTCTCGGAGCGCCCTCCAGAGCCAACCTGCGCTTTGCGTTTTGCGTCTTCCTTCGCGTGCTGTTCTTGGATAGCGATATCAAATAACCGGGCGCGCATGATGCTCATTGCCCGCATCCTATTTTGAAGTTGAGAACGCTCATCCTGACACTGGACAACCATGCCGGTCGGGAGATGCGTCAGCCTGACCGCCGTGGAGTTCTTCTGGACGCTCTGACCCCCGGCACCAGCGGAGCGATAGACGTCCATCTTAACATCCTTGTCCGGGATCTGTATCTCAACCTCATCCGCCTCCGCCAGCACAGCGACAGTCGCTGTGGAAGTGTGAATGCGCCCCTGTGACTCGGTGACAGGTACACGCTGCACGCGATGAACCCCCGATTCGTATTTCAAACGAGAATATGCCCCCTTGCCTTTAGCAAGAAAGACGATCTCTTTGAAGCCCCCCACACCCGTTTCGTTCTGGGAGAGGATTTCGACAGACCAACTCATAGCTTCGGCATAGTGGCTGTACATCCGAAAAAGATCAGCAGCGAAGAGCGTGGCCTCATTCCCGCCCGTTCCGGCGCGGATTTCAATTATGACATTTCGCCGATCGCGGGAATCGCTCGGCAGCAGCATGGTCTTCAGTTCCCCCTCGAGTTCCTCTAACTTCGGCTCCAACATCTCCAATTCCTCAACTGCAAGTGCACGCATGTCGGGATCATCGGAGACGTGAAGATTCCGTGCTTGATCAATTTGTTCTATAACGGAATTAAACTCTTGATAGATCTCAACGATGGGTTCCAATTCCGCTCTTTCACGACCTAGTTCGGCCGCGCGCTGATAGTCTTCACCGACCTGGGTGAGTTCTTGTTGAATCTCGTCGAACCTCGCTTTAATTCCAGCTAATTTATCTCTCATCTTCAACACATAATAAACTCCCACGGCTTTCTGTGGGAGGGCTTTCTGTATTGTACCACGCAGACACAGCGGCACTTCTCCTAAGCGAAAGTATATTCCAGCAAACCTTCACAAACACCAGGGAACCAACTGGGATTAAAAGACGTCATGCATGTAGAACCGAAAGTAAACAAATGGAGGTTAATCATGCGTCAAAAGATGTTCCTTCTCACAAATATTCTTTTGCTGATTGGGCTTCTGCTATCCGCGGTGCCTGCCTATGCCGATGGCATTATCATCCCCCAGCCACCGATCTGCCACCCCGGACCTTGCCCGCGGCCGATTCCGATTTCACAACTGGCGATCGAATACCACCATGTTGATGTCGAAATTCATGATCAGGTTGCGGTAACACATGTAGATCAAGTCTTCCGAAATGATAACGATTGGACAATCGAAGGCATCTATGTTTTCCCACTTCCAAAGGGTGCAACGGTAGACGCGTTCACACTGTGGATCGATGGTGAACCCGTGGACGGGAAAGTTTTAACCAAAGAAGAAGCCCGACATACCTATGAGCAGATCGTGCGCGATATGCGCGATCCCGCTTTGCTGGAGTATATCGACCGGGAAGCTGTGCAAGCCTCGATCTTCCCCATCCCCCCGGGTGGGGAAAGCAGGATCGAGCTGGAATACAGCGAGATCCTGGAGGCCGATAACGGTCTGATTCATTACCGCTACCCACTGAACACGGAGAAATTCTCGACCTTGCCATTGGAAGAAGTCGTCATCAACGTCGATGTTGAATCGCCGCAGTCCGTGCGCGCAGTTTATTCCCCGTCGCATGAAGTAGCGGTCGACCGGGAGGGTTCGCACCGCTTCACTGTCGGATATGAAGAATTCGACATCACCCCTGACAAAGACTTCGATCTGTACTACTCCATTTCGAGCGAGGATATTGGGCTTAACCTGCTGACTTTCAAGGAACCCGAGAGCGACGATCCGCATGGCTTTTTCCTTCTGCTCGCTGCACCGAATTTCCTAAGCGAACAGAACGAGAGTGTGGCTAAGGATGTTCTTCTCGTGCTCGATAAATCTGGAAGCATGGATGGGGAGAAATTTCGTCAAGCGCAGGATGCGCTCCGCTACGTCTTGAATCACCTCAATCACCAAGACCGTTTTAATATCATCGCCTTCAGCACGGGGACCGATTCCTTCGCTCAAGAGCTCCAACCCGCGGCTGAGGCAGATGAAGCAATCCGTTGGGTAGATTCGCTCTCCGCTGCAGGATCTACGGATATCAATCGAGCCCTGCTCGAAGCGATCGATATGGCCAGCCATGAACGACCCACCATCCTCCTCTTTATGACCGATGGCCTGCCCACGGAAGGCGTAACGGACCGGCAGATGATCCTTCAAAATGTGGACCGTGAGACCTTCAAGACCATCCGACTGTTTGCCTTCGGCGTCGGATACGACGTGGACACGTACCTGCTGGATTCACTCGCACAAGAAAATCGGGGGACGACAACGTACGTCACACCAGACCAGGCGATCGATGAGACGGTCTCCGCCTTTTACACTAAAGTGAGCATGCCGGTCCTCACCGACATTGAAATCGACTTTGGTGACATCGTCACCTTCGACCTCTACCCGCAACCGCTCCCCGACTTATTCGCAGGCAGTCAAATAATACTGGTCGGGCGCTATCGCGGCTCTGGCTACGAGACAGTCAGCTTGAGCGGCGTGGCCAACGAAGATGATTTGACCTTCGAATACAAAGGACAGCGCTTCCGTTCCTCCGGGGGTGAAGACTTCCTGCCTCGCCTATGGGCGACGCGCAAGATCGGCGTCCTGCTGAACCAGGTCCGCCTTCAAGGTCCGGATGAGGAGACCGTCGCCCAGATCGTCCAATTGAGCATCCGCTACGGGATTGTCACACCGTACACATCCTATCTGGTGACGGAACCGATGGCGCTCGGTGCCAATGCGCAGGAAGGCATCGCTGATCATGCCTTTGAGGAGATGCTGGCTGCCCCAATGGAAGTCAGCGGCGAGAAAGCCGTTGGTCGTGCGGCCGCAGAATCCGATATCCGCTCCGCTGATGTCGCCCCCCAACTAGACCCATCCAGCGCCGATGTTGTGCGCCTGATCGGATCGAGAACCTTCAGCCTGATTGATGGAATTTGGATCGATACATCCTACGATCCGGAGGCAATGACGACACTGCGGGTTCCCTTCCTGTCCACTGATTACTTCACACTGGCGGACTCGCGTTCCGAACTGGGCGACGCGTTCGCACTCGGGCAGAATGTGATCATCGTTGTGGACGGTGTTGCCTATGAAGTCGTTGGGGCAGATGACCCCGGGGATCGAATAGTCGTGCCCGAAGCACAAGTCGAGGAGGACGAAACCACTGTTGATGATGAGACGGATGGTTTCGTTTCCCCTCCAGTAATTTCAGACAATGTTAGGTCAATCTGCCCTGGGTTCAGCCTTCTCGTCGGTCTGACGATGCTAGCGATGGTCAAGAAGAAGTGGTGGAAATAAACAATCCAGTCTTCACATAAAAAAAGCGCTCGAGCTGGGCGCTTTTTTTCCTCATATATTTAATGATACAACATCTCATCTAACAATCGGGTCCAGTATAGTCGTAATAATAGATACTCGTGTATCGCCAACCTGTACCAGCGTTATCCTCCACTCGACCTTCCACTTCTATCACTTCGCCACTCTTCACGCCTGACAATGTAATAGTCTTCCCATAATGTGCGTCCCAGTCCGAACCCGGACCCGATACCCAGCCTCCCGTAATGAGGTTTAACGCTACTGGGGTCCATCCAACGCTGGCTGATCGATACTTAAACTGCACATTGGAGTCGCTGACACCCGCGGAGAACGCAGGATCGAAGATATGAAGATCAAGCACATCGATCGTGCAGGAAGTGAGGGCTGTGCCACGAGGAGAACTTCCCGCTGTGGGGGCTAACGTTAGACAGCAAATGCTTGGGCTTGTATTATCCACTGTCGGGATGGGCGTCTTACTCGGGCTGGGTTTCTTCGTGCTCGTCGGCAGTGGCGTCTTTGTCGGGCGAGGTGTCCTAGTTGGAGTGCTCGTTGGGGTATTCGTTGGGGTGTTTGTAAAAGTCGGCGTCGCTGTCGGCGTCGCTGTGTAAGGATCATCTCCCTCGAAATTCAACGCAGTCGCTGTGGGAACGGGATCATCCAGCGCGATCTTGATGCTCGCAGTTTGCTGGTCAGCTTCCTTCGGAGTCAACCCCAGATCACGGAGCGCGTCGCCGATGATCGAAAGACGAAAGGCTCCCAGGACCCCCTGTGATCCCTCCTGAGAATAATCAGCGGAGAGCTTCGAGCGCAATGCCAACGAGAACGGCAAAGACTCCGCTGCCGCGGAGTTTAATACGATTGCTGCTGCAACCGTCACCGCTACGATAGAGAGGAACACACCAAATGCACGGAATACCCATCGATTTTTCTTCATAGCAATCTACCCTGATCCATGTTGACCGAACGATCTTCAATATAATTCATTCCCAGGGAGGACACTCCAACGCTCAATGAGCCTGCTCGTTGTATCAAGTTACCTGCTTATGTATTAAGTATCAAGCCGTTCTTAGCTCCCACGAAAGCTTTCGCACTCTCTAAGCACAAAGGTTCTACATCTCCGGCTAATCTCTATTCCTTGCTAGAGTCCGACATATCGATCAAGCGCTCGGTGCGTCCTTCGACTTGATATATGCCGATTTCTTGCCCCCCTTCTTCCGACTGCAAGCGGCCATAACGACCGATTTTAAATTGCGAGCGCGCTCCAGAAAGATACTCGTGCGTCTCTTCGCTGATTAACACGGTCCCACTATGCATCGATTTCGCAGCCTTTTGAATGCGCCGCGCTGTGGCTACTGTGCTACCCAGGACCGTGTAATGCAGGCTCCCCTGCACGCCAATTCCACCGGCGATGCCCCAGCCAGAGGCGATGCCAACGCTCACATCCAGCGGCGGCAAGCCTGTGGACACCCGGTCCTCATTCAAGGCATTAAAATAGTCGATCAGCTCCATCCCCGCATGGGTCGCCTGCAATGAACTCACCTGCATTGGCAGCCCTCGGGGAAAAACCCCAAAATATGCCTTTACCTCCCCACCAGCCAGCGTATCAAGAACACCTCCATGGCGATAGATTACCGGAATGATCCCGGTGAGAGCATCGTTCAGCGTTCGGACCACTCGTGATGGATCAGCTTTTTTAGCATCGGTCGAAAATCCGTTGATCTCAGCATGAAGCACTGTGGCTTTCACCGTCTGCCCCTCTGCAAGCCGGCCGCCCTCCACCAGGGTTTTCCTCAAGTATTCCTTGTCTTGTGGCGTTGGATCCTGACCCAACAGATCCCTATATAGGGTCTCCTCACGTATGCCCGCTAGCATCCTGTTGAAGGTCTGCGCAAGTGCACCGAACTCGTCATTAGTTCCCTCAGTAGCGATGGTCTCCAAATTCCCCATCGCTGCTACTTGCGTTGCTTCCGTCAGATCCACCAATGGGCGGATAATCCAACTTGACACAAGCAGACCGGTTCCGATGACAAGCACAAGGGCTAATACCCCGAATAAAAGGAGATTCGATGCCTGCTGGCGGTACTGCTGGTAAAGAACATCGGCACCTTCACCACCAAGAAGCGAGATGCCCATTAAACCCAGTTGCACTGTACCGTTTCGGATCTGGAATGGCGTGAGCACCTCGCCGTATGTCTGCCCAGCAATCTGTATCGTCCGGTATGGCGCTTCCCTGCTTTCTGCATCCAGCGCTGCTTGAACCAGTTGGGAATTAAGGGATAGCCCTGGAGGGTTCCATGGATCCCCTTTTGAGAAATCTGTATGGACTAGCGTGCCTGACTCAGAGTCAAAGGTACTAATGTGCGCTCCGGCGATTTCACCGAGATCACGTGTTACATTTTCCAGATACTTTCCGATTAACACAGCCCCAAAAACATTCCCGTACTGGTCCGTCATGGGACCACCGACAAACAGGACCTGGACCTCCAGCTCACCGAGTTGAATCGCGTGCATTCCGGCTTGCTTTTCGCCTTCCGCATCCTCCCCCAATGGATCTGACTCCAGGCCGAGAATCGTGCGCACGAAAGGCCAGGATTGATAATATCCCTCTCCGCGCAGCGTAAGATAATCACCCGCAGGAGCATCCGGTTCGCTCCGCCGTATCGCCAACAGGCTGGTTCCCTCTCTATCCAGGACCACAGCGACATCCGTTTCTGTGGTCACTACTGTCTGCAGGATACGCGCCCGTAATTCCTCCGCTCTGCTTAGCGCAACTGCCTCCGGGACTCCTTCTGTGTTTGAAATCGCACGTTGTACCTCAATGAGACGCTCCTCAATTCGGACTACTTCATCAGCGGCTTGTTGACCGCTGTCACGAAGCTGCCGCAGGAAACTGACCTCTTCCGCCTTGCTCAATTGCTGGTTTACTAAGAACCCCACGCCAAGCCCGAGACCGAGCGCAAGAACGATAAACGGAAGAGTGATCTTCCATCGCAGGCTAAACCGAACACGAGGTTGTTCGTTTTCAAGCACAAGATGTCCTTAAGAAAAACCCATGTGCAACTTTCGGCGACCAGAAAGAATGCAACAGCAGCGTTAAGAACACTCCACGAGTATTTCCGTCACGCTACCTTTAACTATATACGCCTTTGGAAAACTTTAACTTTACAGTTTCCTAACCAGCATCCAGCTCGCCGAATACAACGATGCGCTGATTATCCACAAGGTACGGGTAGCAAGAAATCAAGGTAATCGTAGGTTTGGATGTCGGCTCGAGGACACTGACCTCGGTAGGGGAAACAATGCGGAAGCCAGTCACACGGTATGTAAATTCCTGCGTCGATGTCGAAATAATAATCTCATCCCCCGGCTTAAGCTGATCCAGATCCCGGAAGAGTTCTCCAAAAATATCGTTATGGGCAGAGAGAACAAGATTGCCGTTCTCACCCGGGTTCCCGCTGCCAATGTATTGTCCAACTCCCTTCCGCAGCTGATCCCACCCAACCCCCTGGACTACGGGAGCTATATCGTTCCAAATCTTTGGAATGAATATATTGTGTGCCTGTTGCGGTCCTGGTGTCGGTATGGCAACGAAGGGTAGCGACTGAACCAATGGACGCAGGTTCTCAGGGATCTCGGCTTCGTTTGGTTGAGCGCCCCCTGGCGAGGTCGGTGGCGTGTGTCCAGAGGGAAGCACAACGGCCGTGATTAAGGGCGTTGGCACCGGCTCTCCAAGTGAAAGAGCTTCGGCGACCTCCGCGTTCAGGCGTTTCAACGCTCCCGCTCCACTGAGAAGAACATAAAGAAATCCAACTGCTGCAGCGACTTCGACTACAACGAGCGCACGATTTAGGAAACGCTTCAGGGGCTGATTGGGTTGGGAACCTGTCTCATCTTCGTCGGCTGCGAACGAATTCACCTGGTTATTCGACGCAGCATCTGGCGTGGTCTGAGATACGGGAACAGGGAGAACTCGGCCGCTGCGCTGGAATTGTTTCAAGCGCACTTGCCGAGCCTCCATCTTTTTTCGAGCCAGCAATGCCTCTAACTCAGCAATTGTCAGCTCTTCTGCCAACCGCCTATTCTTAGCCATAAATCATCCACAAAAACAAAATCTCCATAGTGAATGTTGCAGGAAAGATGCCGCATTAAACTCGCAGAGATTATACTCGAATGCCCTTTTCAACACCTGCAAGAGATGTCAGAATTAATAAGCATTGAAAATTGGGAGGATCATTCCGAGCGGGGCTAGCTTAGAGCGATTTGCGGCCACATTGACTCTCATGGATAAAGACCTTTCCTAGATATAGGAGAGAATAACATGAGCTATCGCTATGCAGTAATTGGTTCAGGTCGATGCAGATCTGCTTTCTTGGTCCTCTCGTAACTCATCAAGCCCCTATCGGCGTTGTGGTCCACTCAGAATGAAACCTGAGGCGTGATGCCTTCTCCTTGAAAAAGCTGACCCCGGGGTACCTGGCAGACGAGGTTCCGGGATCGCTGTAAGCATCGTTTCAAGTGGTGCCGATAGAAATCTAAATAAAGAAATCCTCCCCATCCCCGTCAATCACCATGCGTACCTGTATCACCAATCGATCCGCTTGATTCGTTGCGAGTCGTAACCGTTTTATTGGCTCCGTCACACCCGCTTCCAGCGAGTCGCGAATACCATGCAGTTGTGGAATCAGAACATTGTCGGTGTAACTCAGCGCTTGCTTCACATCTTGGAAGTCTTTCTGATGGGAGTATTCCAGCAGTGCGATAAACCCCTTCAGGTCCTCCCTCAATGCACTTATCGTTGCCTCCAGTTCTTCTGTGGATTTAAGCTGGTCGGCAACACGCTCAAGGTTATCAAGAACTTGCGGAAAAGTGATCATTTGTCACCCCTACATTTTCCTGAAGGTTCTATCAGTATATACCCAATTTGCCCTGTTAGAGCGATCGGGAGTCAGCGATGAGATGTCCAGCGGATAGGTAAGGTAAAATCACAATCCACCCTTCGTGTAAACGCTGCGTTTGAGTTCGGCGAGGTAGGGAAGCGTGCGATAGGATTCCGCGTAGTCTAACCCGTAACCGACAACCCATACGTCAGGAATGGTGAACCCGAGATAATCGATCGGTTCATGTGGCCTGTCCCCCTCTTTCTGCACCAAAACACAGGATTTCAATGACCTCGGTCGGCGACCTTGCAACGTCTTATGCAAATAGGAAATTGTTTGACCCGTATCGACAATATCCTCGACGAGCAGGATATCCAGATTCTCGATTGGCGCACGAAGATCCATCAAAATCCGTACTGCGCCGCTGGAAGTGGTTGTATCCCCATAACTTGAAAGCGCCATGAAATCGACGATGTGAGGAATGGTTAGTTCGCGCACGAGATCCGCCAGGAAAATGAACGACCCTTTAAGAATCCCCACCAAGTACAGGTTATCTTGGCCACGATAATCATCGGAGATCTGCTGCGCCAGCTCTGACACACGAAGGCTAATTTCATCCTTCGTGAGCAGTATTCTTTCTAGATCTGGATTGATTTTGGACATCAAATTATCCCTTGTAGAGTCTCAGGACGAGAGCTCAGGAACTGATTTCCTGCACCGAATCGACAGAATTTACATCACCAATTCTATGTTCACTGCCCAATCTATGCAATGTATCATAACGGATCGCACAATCTATTATCTCAACTTTTAAATGTGTGCAGGTGATGGATTGCTGCGACTTAGGGAAGGACCATCTTGCGCTCGCAAGTGTGCCACTGCAACACCCGTCTTGAACAGTACGATCATTATCCAGGGGATAAGGCCGGTCAGCACAAGCGATCAAATGGATGGAGTGGGCGAGTCTTTATCAAACCCCCTCTGAACCCGTGCAAGTTCTCGCTCTAACTCTTCCTCCAGATCCTCCAACTCCTGAAACATCAATGGTGACACCGAATGTGCAGGCCAGCGTTTTTTCAAATCTTCAATCTTTTCTTCCAATTCTATAATACGCGCTGTTTTCATGTCTTCAAGGCCTCTTCGCTATTCCGTTGAGATCGATCCCGGGTCCATGCTTTTTAAACTTCTTCACTAGCACATCCATGGCAACATCGACTTGCTCAATTTTGGACAGATTTGCTCAAGGGAAACGTCACACACCCATCGGGAAAATGTCCTAGATCATCGGATCCATCGCCAGCGCAGGATGGGCACAGGTCTGCATCCAATCCAGGATCGCTTCATCCGTCAGACCGACTTTTTCGGTGGCGATACTGTCTACGAACCCGTCCAAACCCGCATCAACCGCTAGCGCCTCCAGAACAGGGCGCAGCTCTTCTCGCAGCATGTGATTCATCCATACTATGCGCTGCCAACCTCCTTCGGCCGATATAAATTTATCCCTGTGCAGTACACGTTTACTATGACCCATGAAACCGGGAATGGGAGCTCCAGCTGCGACCAATTCGTAGAGCATGTCCCAGTTCATCCCGCTCGGTGTCATGCCCTCATAGTCTCGCTCCACGATCATCACACCGTTGCAAGCCGGGAGCATGACCGTGATGCACTCGAAGTCGCCGCATGCTGAACCAGGGTCTTGCATCAGGCTGTACAGGCTGTATGCTGTTCTTGCCCCACCCGATTCCTGCTGAACCATCCGATTTACACTCTCCCACTGGCCAAGCCTGCTGTCGATAAGACCGTCCTTGTCGATGGCTTTGTTCGGCCCGACCGCACGGATGCTGATTGCGGCGCGCGCATCCATCCAGTCCACCGCACCGCAAACGCCTGGATGTTCCGGGCTGATGACACATAGGTGGCCGGCTGCAATCGTTTGGCAAAGGTTACAAGTGTAGAAGGTTTCAACGTCTTCATCCACCAGGCTGCTCAAGCGTTTATCCCGCTGTTCGTAGATGGCTTGTGCTCTCTCTCTGATGGTTTTTATTTGAGCCGGTTCAGTATAAATGGTGATCTGAACGCGACTCAAGATCATTCCATATTCGTTGTGGTAACGGGCGTGAAGAATTTCTCCCAGATGGTGCAAATTCAGACCGTTGTCAACGGCTTTTTGGGCGATGCGCATCGTGGCCATCGTACGCTGCCCACGATGGACGACCCCATCAAGATCATTGAGCATCGTCTCAATTTGGCGCTCTAGCACTGGCTCGAAGTCTGCTTGCATCTCCCGCCCGCTGACTTCAATCAGCAGCGCGTAGGGCCGGTCCCCACGCAAACCGGAATCCAAGTCTGGTCCGATAACTGTTATCCGCCCATCGAGTATATCTTCTCCTGTTACAGTCAGTTCAACACCGGTGAGACACGCACCGCAAGCATCATCACGCACGACTTGGCCGGAGAAGTCAGGGCTATACGCCAATGGCAGTTCCGGTAAAGGGACATGAATCTGCAATCCCCGTTCTTCGATGCCCTGCTGAATGATATTGGAGGGATCAACCCCACCGATCGCAGCCGGGAATCCAACCGAAATGTCCCAGGGTTCCATTGAGGGTGGCAGCTCGGCTGTGCTCAATAAGGGGCAGCCTAAAGTGCGAGCAGCCTGCGCCTGCATCAACCTGTCAGGATTCGGTTCGCCCATTATCAGAGTAAAGCCGCGCAATCGTTTATTCGCGTAATCCAGCACAGCATCTTGATCATCGCCATTGCCGAAAACCTGTGACACACGGATGATGAAACCCAAAGCGTTGGTCATACTTTTCGGGACAACGCCCGCATTCCATCCCATTGACACACCCGCATCCCGCAGCGCATCTTGCGTGGCATCTTCAATGACAAAGACAAGGATCTGTTTTTTGATTAGCGATGCGACTATCTCCGAAACTTGAGTGGCGTCGTCTCCAAGCAATAAGGCGTAGCCTGAAATCGAGGCATCGATGAACCCAATCCCTTTCTGTCGCACCATTGCATCATCAGACATCGCTGCGGTGGAAAAAATATCGATAGAGGCTGTCATGATTGCTCCAAGAAACTCATTCGCTCAGCATTTGCCCCCAACAGGAGGGGCGAAGGTTGAACATGGGTACCCGTTTCTGATATTGCCGATAAGCATCACCGAATTTCTGAATCGCTTCCGCCTCCTCCACGAACTTGATCAACACCAGCATAAAGAGCATCTCCAGCGGGGCGATGACCAGGATAAAGGTTGGTGAACCGAGGATCAACGCCGTCGACAAGGGGAAAAACAATAATCCCAGGTGCATGGGATGGCGCATACAGCCATAAACCCCTGCGGTGACCAATTTGTTGGTATCCATGCGGGGAAGATCGCCTTCACGCCCCATGCTTGCCAGCAAACGACCCGTATAGCGGCTGACGCGCATAACGAAGCGCAGCAATAGTATCCCAACGACAAGAGTCGCCAGATGGAAAATTGGGTTAACAAACAACTCATGGAACCAGCGACTATCCAGCCAGATACCCAACGCGCTGCCGCCAAGCAACATAAGGCCCCAGATCAATATTCGCACCATAGTTTAATTCCCCGCCTTTCGCGCTGCCATCAGTCGTACGTACCCTAAGTAATGCGGGTGAGTACGGAATTGATCAAACCCTTGTTGACGCAGGATTGCTTCTAAGTCTCGACCCACAAAATCAGTAGCCAAAGGACATTCCATCTTGAAGACAAAACGCACTAACCACGGTGACTTCTCCAGATCGAATCCGTTGTAATCCAGGATAATGAACTCGCCGCCGGGCCGTAGGGCGCGTTGTGCATTCTTGATAATCTTCAGCCGGTCCTCTTGAACAAATCCATGCAGAACAAAGGAGATGAAGACCTTATCGAATTCAGCCTTAAAGGGAAGATGTTCGTCAACCCTCCGATTTTCGATCGTAATGTAAGGGAGATGCTCGGTGCGCCGTTTGGACTGTTCCAGCATCTCCGGGCCGATGTCAAGCCCCAACACACGACCCTGCTCCGAGAGGTCCTTATTCATCAGAGAAATATTGCGTCCAGTGCCAGAGCCGAGCACCAGGATTTCATCATCGGGCTGGATATGCATTTCCCGCACAGCCCGGTGGATGAAGAAAGGGTACGTGCCGCCGGTGATAAGATTCATGAAAAAGTCATAATGACGGGCTTCTAAACCGGTCACCTCTACTTTGGAAA
>CAYLOO010000064.1:0-15636 GCA_964385355.1 uncultured Anaerolineaceae bacterium | reverse complement strand
CCCTACGTTCATGTGCGGCTTCGTCCGCTCAAATTTCTCCTTCGCCATGATCTTTCCCGCTCCTTAATAAAATAATAACTAGATCAATTAATTTCCTCAGGGTCCTCAGCGGACTCCTACTAAAAGCCGATCGGTGACCTCTGCGGCCACCTTGGCGTAATGATCAAACTCCATCGTGAATACGCCCCTGCCTTGCGTGAGGGAACGTAAGACGGTGGCATAACCGAACATCTCGCCAAGCGGAACCATGGCCGTGATGGCTTGAACTCCTCCGGGGCGCATCTCAACGCCCTCAATTTCAGCTCGCCTCGAGGCGAGATCTCCGGTAATATCGCCCACGTGTGCCTCTGGGACAACCACCTCAGACAACATAACGGGCTCAAGCAGTACCGGATCCGCAAGTTGAACCCCTTCCTTGAAAGCCATAGACCCTGCCATCTTGAAGGCCATATCACTCGAATCCACTTCATGGAAGGAGCCATCAAGAAGCGTCACCTTGATGTCAATCAAAGGATATCCAGCGAGGACGCCCCCCTCAGCTGCCTCGCGGACACCTTTCTCAACTGCCGGTATGTATTCTCGGGGAATCACACCCCCCCTAGTTTTATCTTCGAAAACAATATCTGAACCTGGATCGGCCGGCTCTATCGCCAGAACAACATGGCCGAATTGTCCGCGACCGCCTGTTTGCTTGACATACCGATATTCAACCTCGGGTACTTCCCGTTGGATAGATTCACGATAGGCCACACGCGGGCGCCCGATTTTTGCATGAACATTAAATTCGCGTTTCATGCGGTCGACGAGGACTTCTAGATGCAGCTCCCCCATGCCCCAAATCAAGGTCTGACCCGTATTCTCATCCGTACCTACACGGAAGGTTGGATCCTCTTCTGACAGCTTGTGCAGCGCCTCGGATAGTCGATCCTGGTCAGCAAGTGTCTTCGGTTCGATGGCAACAAAGATGACTGGATCTGGGAAAGTTATAGTTTCAAGTTGGATCTGGTTGGCTGCGTCACATAATGTATCGCCGGTAAACGTATTCTTCATTCCTAGAACTGCGCCAATATCACCTGCTGGTACTTCGTCAAGATCCTCCCTGTGGTCGGCGTACATCCTAAGCAGTCGGCCGACGCGTTCCTTCTTCCCGGCCGAGCTATTGTATACTGTTGACCCCTTCTTAATCTTCCCGGAGTACACACGGAAATAAGCCAAACGTCCAACATAGGGATCCGTTACTATCTTGAACACCAACGCACTCAGAGGTTCTTCGTCTTCTGGTGGACGGGATATTTTTTCCTCAGTCCCCGGCTTGACTCCCACAACATCAGGGATATCCATTGGCGATGGGAGGTAGTCCACAATCGAGTCGAGCAGCGGTTGGATACCTTTATTCTTCAAAGCAGAGCCACAATATACCGGGGTTGCTTTACTCTCAAGCACAGCCTCTCGAAGAGCGGCTTTCAATTCATCCGCGCTGATTTCCCCACCTTCGATGAATTTGCCTGTAAGCGATTCGCTGGTTTCAGCGATTTGCTCGATCATCGCCTGACGGCGTGTCGCAACCTCTTGCTTAAGTTCATCGGGCACATCTGATACATCTCGAGATGCGCCCAGTTCGTCCGTCCAAAGGATGAGCGATTCTTCAATCAGATCGACCACACCCTTGAATTTCGCTTCCTCCCCTACCGGCATTTGCACAGCGATCGGATTGGCAGCGAGGCGCTCGCGGATCATCTCTATTGTGCGTTCAAAGGACGCCCCAACACGATCCATTTTATTAACGAAGCAAATCCGCGGCACACGGTATAAATCCGCCTGCCGCCAGACAGTCTCCGACTGCGGTTCGACTCCTTGGACAGCGTCGAATACCACTACGCCACCGTCAAGCACGCGCAACGATCGCTGCACCTCCGCAGTGAAGTCGATATGGCCTGGCGTGTCGATGAGATTAATCACATAATCCCGCCAATGGGCTGTAACAGCTGCAGAGACAATCGTGATACCACGCTCTCGTTCTTGCTCCATCCAATCGGTAACGGTAGTCCCGTCGTCAACCGAACCAAGACGGTGCGTCCGACCGGTATAGAATAGGACCCGTTCGGTCGTCGTCGTCTTTCCGGCATCGATATGTGCGATGATGCCAATATTTCGGTAGTGTTCTAACGGATACTCGCGTGCCATAATCTACAGTGATCCAGGGTCTTCCTGGATGTTATCCTCACTTACCAACGATAATGGGCAAAAGCACGATTCGCCTCTGCCATACGGTGTGTGTCCTCGCGCTTCTTGATCGCCGCTCCGGTCTTGCTCGCAGCGTCCATCAATTCCCCAGCGAGCTTCTCAGCCATCGTTTTGCCGGGCCGTTCTGTGGCTGCCCCAAGAATCCATCGCATCGCTAATGCGGTGCGCCGCGAATGCCTAACTTCTACAGGGACCTGATACGTTGCTCCACCCACTCGACGAGGTTTTACCTCAAGCATTGGAGTGACGTTCTGAATTGCTTCCTCGAAAACCTCAAGTGCCGGACGTTTAGTACGCTCTTCAATAAGATCAAGGGCATCATATAGTATCCGTATACTGATACTCTTCTTCCCCTTCTTCATCAACCGGTTGATCATCCCGGTGATAAGCGTGCTGTTGTAACGAACATCAGGTTCAATTTTCCGCTTTTCTGGTTTCGAACGTCTCATCGCTTTCCCTGTGCGCTTTCCCTGATTATGAATTCGGATATCGAAGAATCTGTGTCCGATCTACTAAGAACTTATTCGCTCGGTTTCTTCCCACCGTACTTCGAGCGTCCCCGCCTGCGATCTTCAACGCCAACACTGTCAAGAGTCCCGCGTATAATGTGATAACGCACACCTGGCAGATCTTTGACCCTGCCTCCGCGCACGAGTACAACGGAGTGTTCCTGAAGTGAATGGCCTTCACCGGGGATATAAGCGGATACCTCAATGCCATTCGTGAGCCGCACTCTTGCGACCTTCCGCAACGCGGAGTTGGGCTTTTTCGGAGTTTGTGTACGTACCTGTGTACAAACGCCGCGTTTCTGGGGTGCGCCCTTCGGTAGCAGGATGCGTCGCTGCTTCGTCGAATTATAGATATACTGCAGCGCCGGCGACTTACTCTTCGAACGCTTCTCTTTGCGCCCTCTTCGGACCAACTGATTTATCGTAGGCACAGCCTGCCTCCAGACAATGATGGGGCTAGATGCCCCAGCTTACCTGCCAGTAAGGGAGGCCATCGGACGTGCGCGATGGCCTCGCCTGATAACTCCTGTATTCAATTCAGACAGTTCCAAACCATCTGCCTGTGTCTAAAACCAATGACTTAGAATTTTACCATGCGCTCAAAAGAGCGTCAAGGAATAAGGCTAAGCGTAACCCCAGTTATTTATCACTAGAATTTCGGGTTCATATCCAGCAACCCAAGACCCAGGCGGGGTGGTCGCGAACGCTCATCCTCTTTACCAAAGCGGATCATCTCACCTTCATCAGTGATCGCCTCAACGGATAGACCCAGGCTTTGTAGTTCTTTAACCAGGACACGGAAAGAAGCAGGGATACCAGGTTCGTTTACATGCTCACCCTTGACGATAGCTTCGTAGGTCTTCACCCGACCCTGGACATCATCGGATTTGATCGTCAGCATCTCCTGGAGCGTATGCGCTGCGCCGTAGGCCTCGAGTGCCCAAACTTCCATTTCCCCGAAGCGTTGCCCACCGAATTGTGCCTTTCCACCCAGAGGTTGCTGTGTGACCAGAGAGTAAGGTCCAGTGGATCGAGCGTGAACTTTATCCTCCACCAGGTGGTGGAGTTTCATCATGAGCACCTTCCCCACCGTAACTGGTCGGTCATAAGCGATTCCTGTTTTGCCATCATGGAGAATCTGCTTGCCCAGGATGGGCACAGGATCGCCAGTTTCTAGCATCAGTTCGTCGGTGAAAATCCGTAGAGATTCCAGACTCTTGATATTCCCCGTTTTCCGATCGAGCGATTCAGCCCAAAGACGCAGGCAAGCTTCTATCGCCAACTGATCATAAGAGGAATGCTCAATAGCTGGAATAGGACTATCCTCGTACACCAACAGATCATCTGGGTTGTAGCCATTATCCCGCAGCCATTCGCGCAGTGCTGCTCGGCGAGCGTAACGGATGTCGGTTGCCAGCAGATCCAGTTCGTACCCTTTACCTCCCAGCCAATTCTCGAGGTAAAGGCGCCTTACTTCATCGTCGTCCTCAAACGCCTCTTCCTCGTAATAGCCCATTTCTTTCACCCAATCCCAGCCTTTATCTGCAGTTAACTGCCAGGCGTGGTCTGTCATCCAGGCACGAGCTAGTTCCGCCTCGATCTCCTCCTCGTTCGCACCGTCGAATGCAGGTGTCACCGCCCGGAAATCCAGACGGTCGGCGGCCCAACCAAGGTGGGCCTCAAGGATCTGGCCGATATTCATCCGCCCCGGGACGCCGAGTGGATTCAGAATCAAATCGACAGGAGTGCCATCCTTTAGATAAGGCATGTCCGCTATGGGAACCACTTTGGAGATGACACCTTTGTTGCCATGCCGGCCCGCCATCTTGTCGCCTTCTGTTGCTTTACGTTTCTGGGCGACAGAGACACGTACCATTTTCTCAACACCGGCCGGGAGATCTCGGTGTTCTTCTCGTGTGAATACCTTCACATCAACAACTTTGCCCCTCTCACCGTGAGGAATGCGTAAAGAAGTATCCTTCACCTCACGCGCCTTCTCGCCAAAAATAGCACGAAGGAGTTTCTCCTCCGGCGTCAGTTCCTTCTCTCCTTTGGGCGTGATCTTGCCGACAAGGATGTCGTTCGGTCCCACTTCTGCTCCAACTCGGATGATGCCGTCATCATTAAGATCTCGGAGAGCGTCATCGCCCACATTGGGAATATCGTAGGTTATCTCTTCAGGTCCCAGCTTGGTATCTCTCGCTTCCACCTCATGTTTTTCTATGTGAACAGAAGTGTAAAGGTCGCCTTGAACCAAACGTTCAGAGATTAGAATCGCATCCTCAAAGTCCCCGCCCTCCCAAGACATGAATGCGGTCAAGATATTCTGACCCAGGGCGAGTTCGCCATTCGCAGTGGAGGAGGAATCTGCTATCGGATCCCCCTTCTGCACTCGCTGGCCTTTAACCACGGCGGGACGCTGATCGATGCATGTGCTCTGATTCGAGCGGTTGTATTTACGGAGTTTGTATACCACTCGATTACGACCTGATCGGATGACAATCTGATTCCCGGTTACCGACTCAACCTCCCCATCAACTTCAGTTACGATGACCTGACCCGAATCTATCGCCGCGTAGCGCTCCATCCCCGTTGAAACAAGAGGCGTCTCGGGTCGGATGAGCGGGACAGCTTGGGTCATCATGTTCGAACCCATGAGCGCGCGGTTCGCATCATCATGCTCGAGGAAAGGGATGAGCGCCGCACTCACGCCGACGATCTGTCGGGGGGAGACGTCCATATAATCGATGTTAGTCGGGGTGAAGAATTGGAAATCACCATGCGTCCGGCACGAGGCACGGGTCCTAACGAATTCAAAGGATGCGTTCAGGGGCGCATTCGCCTGCGCTATGACGAATTCGTCCTCATCGTACGCCGAGAGGTAATTGATATCCTTAGAGACAAACGGCACAATCGGAATCGCGCCATTATATTTTTCCAGCTTCTTGGCAATGCTCTCGGTTATCTCTTCTCCATCCGTTACAACAGGTTTTCTTCCTCGCGGCAATGTTAAATCGCCTCGAGCTTTGCGTCCTACAAGGCGCGGGTCCGTCGCTTCGAGCTCAGGCAAGACCTTGCGATAGGGAGTCTCAATGAATCCATAGCTGTTGACGCGGGCGTAGGATGCCAAACGCCCGATGAGGCCGATATTCGGGCCTTCTGGCGTTTCAATTGGGCATATGCGGCCATAGTGAGAATGGTGAACATCGCGAACATCGAAACCCGCTCGCTCCCGACGCAAGCCACCGGGGCCTAACGCAGAAAGCGTTCGTTTATGGCGCAGCTCTGCCAACGGGTTTGTCTGATCCATGAATTGGGAAAGCTGGCTCGATCCAAAGAACTCGCGTATCGCTGCGACGACAGGCCTAATATTTATCAGCGAGATTGGCGAGATATTGTCTTGGTCGCGAATCGACATCCGTTCCAGGATGACCCGCTCCATACGGCGCAGGCCTACGCGCAGCTTGCCCTGTATGAGTTCGCCAACAGTCTTCACCCTGCGATTGCCGAGGTGATCTATATCATCCGGCTGCTTTACGCCGTTATTAATGAGGATGAGACGCTCAATGAGACGCACCATGTCCCAGGTCGTCACTCGACGATGATCGAGGGGGACGGTTTTATCAAGATCTAATTTCTGATTTAATTTGTATCGCCCCACACGCTCCAGGTCGTAGCGGCGCTGGTCGAAGAGCTGCTCAATCATGTACTCGCGGGCATTGTCCAGCGTGGCCGGGTCGCCTGGGCGCATTCTGCGGTAAAACTCAATTAGGGCCTCTTCAGCTATCGTATGCTTATCCGTAATTTCCCAGGTGGGTTCCTGTCGAATCGTCGTTGCGATAAAGGGATGATCTGGGTTGTTGTCGGCATCGGCGAAAAGCTCAAGCAATTCCTCGTCTGATCCATCCGAGAGGGGTGACGAGCCAAGACCATCATCAATCGCTGCTAACGCGCGCAGCAAAATAGTTACGGGCACCGTGCGTTTGCGGTTGAATTTCAGTGTTAAATAATCACTTTTACGAGTCTCGAATTCCATCCAGGCGCCACGATCAGGGATGAGCTTGGCGGCAGCTAGACGACGGCCCGTCGTTCGATCCTCTGGCGCCTCAAAATAGACACCCGGCGAGCGGATAAGTTGAGATACAACAACACGCTCTGTGCCATTAATAATAAACGTGCCCTTCTCGGTCATAAGTGGAAAATCACCCAAGAAGATATCTTGTTTAATAGGTTCAGGAACTTCGGATCCCGCCAAGAGAACAGAAACGTACATCGGCGCGGCGTAAGTCAGATCACGCTCAACACATTCCTCGATTCCGTGCTTGGGGTCTTCAAACCAGTACTTAAGCTTGAACTCTTTAGCCTCCGGCGTGTCCCCCGGGAAAAAGAGCTTCATCCCGCTGTTGTATGAGACGATGGGAGAGATCTCATTAAAAAGCTCAGAAAGCCCGGTTTCCTCGAGCCAATTAAATGATTCAAGTTGAACGTCAATGAGGTTTGGTAAGCTATAAACCTCAGGTATTCGTGAATACCACTTTTGATCTCTGGTTGATGCCATACCCTAACTCCTGTATGCTGTTATTGCGCGATTGTTTCTCGGCGATTAACATCCAGGGGAATTCTGTACCAAGCAGCAAACCGCCGATCAGCAAGATCAGCTCCTTAAAGTACTTATTACTTAACTCGGCACAGCTAAACGCCCTTTGGAAAACCTCAAGAATTTGACTGCAACCTATTATTCTACCATATCATTCAAGGCCTGTGAATCTAAATTTTAGATTGTTTTTGGGGGTAAGCTTCAATCTACGGGAGGGTTTAGTGCTGATCTCATCATGAATGGAATTATTCCTCATATCCATAGCATAGAGATATCAGATAAGTATTGCGAGGGGAACCTAAATTAAGGGGTCAGCCATCAACGACATAGAGCGCCTGGTATTCCGAGAAAGCCCAGGCGATGCTGCGGATGTAATCCTGTGGCTGCTGGAGTCGAATGATTTCTAGGAATAAGTCTGTATCTTCCTGAGATAGCTCTTTCCAGATAGATGAATTCCCAGGACCCGCGTTATAGGCTGCCAGTGCAGCGTACAGGTCTCCATTAAACAAATCACGTTGATCGGCCAAATAGCTCGCTCCCAAGCGAACACTAACAATGGGACGATACAAATCGTCCGCGGTAAATCCTGGAGGCCATCCCTCACGCGCGGCTACATATTCACCAGTGCTCGGAATGATCTGCATCAAACCCCGCGCCGCAGCGTATGAGGTAGCGAAGCTCTCAAACAAACTCTCCTGCCGGGAGACGGAGAGCAGAAAGAGCCCATCTATCCCCTGCGACAATGCTTCCGGCATGAATAGCTCTCCAAAATAAGGACCGAAGCGGACATACCGAAGGTACTCAGGCGCCAGGTGTAAGTTTGCCTCATCTAAACCAGCAAGGCGGATTACCTCACGGACATTGTAGATCGCTGGCTGGTAGAGACCCAGATCCAAGAACCAATTCATGAGGCGATACGTCGCCTCTGCGTTGTGCAGGTAATCCTTTCTAAGCGACTCCAACTCAGCTTTTGCTTCGCCGTACCTGCCTAGCCGCCAGAGCTCCTCCCCTCTCTGCGCGCGCGGGTCAGATCGCAGATTCTCATCGAGTTCTGTCAGCGGCATTGTTGAGGTGATACCGAAGGTCTCGCGCATCCACCGATCCGCTTCATCTCTAGCCGAAGCCATCTCCTCCTCGGAAGGGAAGATGAAGACCCCTTGGGACTGAAAAGGGTGCCTTCCTTTAAGAACATCCGCTGCCCGGAGCGAATAATAGCCATTCGGGTCAGCTGCCTCGGCGGCCTTGAACGCCTGCTGCGCAGCGTCAATATCACCGCTTGCCTGGCGCGACTTACCAATCCATAGCTGGGCTGCCGCTTGATCCTCACCTGATAACGACAGTTCTAATGCTCTCTCAAAAGCTGTTCCTGCTTGGTGGTTCTCCCCAAGACGGAAGTATTGTATCCCAGCCAGGAATGCTGCCCGGAAAGCCTGCGGAGCGTTCGGGTAATCCGTGGTGAGCTGCAGCCAAAGTTGTGCTGACTGCTCAAGATCGTTATTCCGTTCAGCTATACGGGCCGCAGCGAAAAGAAAATCTGGCGCCTGAGGGTGCTCGGGGTAATTCTGCGGAAAAGCAAGACTCGCTTGCACGGCGAGGTCAAACTGGCCGAGGTATGCCCACAACGTGTCGACGCGCTCATCCCAGGCCTGTGAGAAGTATTGATCGTTGGGGTAGTCATCGATCAGAATCTGCCATTCCTGCAAAGCCCCTGAGTAATCACCCAGCGCGCGTTGCGATAGACCTTTGAAAAAGTGAGCCGTCCCATCTTGAGCCTCTGAAGCAAAAGCCATATAACGATCAAAGGCTGCAATCGCCACGCTGTATTGGCCTGCGTAGTAATCGACAAGACCTCGATCGAGTTCATTCACCGGCACGCCATCATTAACCAAAGCAACCAGCCCGGTATATGAATCATACGCTCTTGGGTAGTTCTCTACCGAATCGAGAAACCGTTGGTAAGCATGTTCTGCATCTCCCAAGGCTAGAAAAGCTTGCCCCGTCAAGAGATTTAACAGCGCTCGTGAATATTCATTGTCAGTCCTTGAATATATCGATTGGTAATGCTCAATCGCAAGGGAATAATTGCTAGAGGCAGCGATAGCACGTGCAAGTTTAATCTCAATTGATAGATCCGTCTCCGGGCTGAGTGTTTGCAGCGCAATGCTGTACGCGTCTTGTGCACGTTCGATTTCCCCGGCGGCTATCCAGGCATCGCCCTGAAGCTCAAGGACATACGCGTCAAGAGAATTCAATCCCAGATTGATGCAATCGCCATAATCCTCAGCCGCTTCCGGGTACCGGCCCAAAGCCATTTTCCCCTCAGCGCGCAGGAAGGTTGCATCAGCTACACCCTCCCGATCCGGAAATTCCAACAAGTAGTCATCGAGCGCAGCAACTGCCTCTTCAAAACGACCGGCCTCGAGCAGCGTCTTGCCAATGCCCAGCTGCGCAGCGGCTGATAAACTCGGGTCGCTTGTAAAAGATTGCGCCTCTTGAAAAATATTTAACGCTCGTTCCCAATCGCCATTGAAACGTGCCCGTTCACCGTTCTCAATCATCGTTAATGGCAATGGTGCCGGGGTTGGCGTAGGCGTCGAAGTTGCTGTAGGCGCAGGGGTATGACTCGCTGTGGCTGTCGGTTCCGGTGGCTCGGCACTCGGAAGTCGGCAACTCAGGATCGAGAGGATTACAAATAAAACGACTAACCCTAATTTCGCTGTGGTCCTGCTCACAAACTCGATCATATTCGACCTGATCATCAGGGTCAATCTTGCGGGCTGCCCTCCTCCATGCTAGACTCTAACTTGGACACTCGCCGCGCTCTCCAACGAGGGCGCATTTTTATGTGAGGTGATCGTGCGGACGATCAGCTGGGACCCTCGGGGTCCAGCATTACGAATGATAGACCAACCACGCCTCCCGACTGATTTTGAATTTCTATCGCTTGAAACATACGATGGCGTAGCGATCTCACACGCATTCCATCACGAGGATGAAGAATGAAAATTGTACTCACTGGCTCTATCGCCTTCGATTATTTAATGACCTTTCCCGGGCGTTTCAGCGAACACATTCTCCCGGACCGGATAGAGGACATAAGCCTCTCTTTCCTGGTTGATAATCTTATCCACCGTCCCGGCGGGATCGCTGCAAATATCGCCTATACACTCGCACTGCTTGGTGAACGCCCGCTCGTCATGGCGACCGTTGGCCCTGACTTTGAAGAGCATCGACTATGGCTGGAATCAAAGGGCGTGGATACTTCCGCAATCAAAGTCATCCCCGACCTCTTTACCGCATCGTTCTTCGTAAACACGGACCAAGCCAACGCCCAGATCGCCAGCTTCTATCCGGGCGCCATGGCCAAAGCTTCAGAACTAACATTTAAAGAAATCGATCCGATACCTGATATGGCTGTGATCTCCCCAAATGACCCTCAGGCGATGATCAAGTACGTCAAGGAGTGCTCCGAATTAAGCATACCCTATGTCTACGACCCCAGCCAGCAAATCGTACGCCTATCCTCAGATGAATTGAGCGAAGGGATCAGCGGCGCAAATTCCCTCTTCACCAACGATTACGAGTTCTGCCTGATCGAGGAGAAAACGGGTCTCGATCTCGATGGGATCCTGAAGAATACAGCATTTATCGTCATTACTCGTGGCGAGAATGGGGCTGACCTCTTCACTACGGAAGGAAAGAACCATGTGCCCGCGGCATTGCCAGCGAGGATCGCCGACCCCACTGGCATTGGGGACGCTTTCCGGGGTGGTTTTTTGAAGGGATATCTAAATAACCTACCTCTCCTCCTCTGTGCGCAGATGGGCGCGATGGCAGCGACATTCTGCATCGAGGCAGAAGGTCCACAGAGTCACTCCTTCACATTAGACAGCTTTATCGAGCGCTACCGCCAGAATTTTGATGACTCCGGCGAACTCGATCGCCTGCGCTAACAACGCCATGCCAGAGTCAAAAATCCGAACGATACTCAAGGCAGATCCCATCTGGTCAGCTTACGCCCTGGCGGACCTTGCCCCGCAGCATGCAGCTTTTTGCCAGTGGTATCACTCGGCGGAGGGAGTTGTGTTGGCATACATCGGCTTATCCCCACCGGTCCTCTTCGCAGCTGGACAGACAGAAGATGTTGTGGCCCTCACGACCCAGGTCCCCCCTGGCGAGTATCAATTCACACTTCTCCCCGAACATAGGTTTTCCCTTGAGCCCATGCTCTCGTTCCAATCTGAGCTGCAAATGTGGCGTATGAACTATAAGGGTGATATCACTGAGATAAACCTGGGTCCAGATGTCCATCGTCTGTCAAATAAGGACATTGATGCCGTGATAATACTCTTCGCGGATCACGCTGACAGGCCGGACTCTTTCCACCGACGGCAACTCGAGGAGGGTCCATTTTACGGCGCCTACCTCGAGGGTGAACTCGTCGCCATTGCCGGTGTCCACGTTCTATCCGAAAGCGTCAGTATGGCCGCCCTTGGGAACGTGTTCACCCATCCCGCACATCGAGGGCTGGGCTTTGGACGCAGTGTCAGCGCTCAAGTGATACTCGAATTGAGAAGCATGGGGATCGAAACGATCGTACTTAACGTCGCCAAGGAAAATTTCGCTGGCGTGCGTTTATATCAGGATCTAGGGTTCCAGATCCATTGCGGTTATCATGAAGGTCTTGGCGAATTAGGCGCTACGGCTTAGCATAAACGGAGAACTGAGAAAATAGATATCATTGGAGTATGAGGAGGTTAGTATCATGGACTACACAACACTGGGTCGAACGGGCTTGAAAGTCAGTCGACTGTGCTTGGGGACCATGAATTTTGGGCCCGAGACGGATGAGAAGACCAGCTTCCAAATCATGGATGCTGCGCTCGACATAGACATTAATTTCTTTGATACGGCGAATGTTTACGGCTGGGGACTCGGTGAGGGCATCACAGAACAAATCATCGGAAGATGGTTGGCTCAGAGTAGCGGGCGGCGGGAGAAGATCGTGCTTGCCACGAAAGTATATGGACGCATGGGCGAAGCTCCGAATGAAGGCCGTCTGTCTGCATACCACATTCGACGGGCATGTGAAGAAAGCCTTCGCCGCCTGCAGACGGATCATATCGACCTCTACCAAATGCACCATATCGATCGCGAAACACCCTGGGAAGAGGTATGGCAAGCGATGGAGCAATTGGTGGCTGAGGGTAAAGTGCTTTACGTCGGTAGCAGCAATTTTGCTGGCTGGCATATCGCCCAGGCTCAAAGCGCGGCAAAAGAGCGACACTTCATGGGATTGGTCTCCGAGCAAAGCCTTTATAATCTCGCTGCACGTTCCATTGAATTGGAGGTAATCCCCGCTTGCGAGTCCTACGGACTTGGCTTGATCCCCTGGAGTCCACTTTCGGGAGGCTTACTCGCAGGGGCGATGGAGAAGGCGAAGAAGGGTCGCCGAGCGAAGGAGCATGCTCAGAAACAACTTGACGAATATGGTGAACAGCTCGAGGCTTATGAAACGCTATGCCGCGAACTTGGTGAAGATCCCGCTGACATCGCCCTCGCCTGGCTCCTGGGCAATCCGACTGTGACTGCGCCAATCATCGGTCCGAGAACAATGGATCAATTAACGGGCAGCCTGCACGCGCTCGAGATCGAGCTTGATCCTGAATTCCTCACAAAATTAGATACAATCTGGCCTGGTCCAGGTGGTCCCGCGCCAGAAGCGTATGCCTGGTAAGCCAAGCTTATTAAATCGGAAAACAAATTTCAGCAATGGAGATGCCAATGAGTGTTGAATACGATGTCAAAGATATGTCGCTTGCCGAAGGTGGTCGGCGGAGAATTCAGTGGGCGGAACAGGAGATGCCGGTTCTTAGGCAAATACAAGCCCGTTTTGTGAAAGAGCAGCCTTTAAAAGGAACCAGGATTGCTGCCTGTCTGCACGTGACAACAGAGACGGCCAACCTGATGCGGACATTACGGGATGGTGGCGCAGATGTAATCCTGACTGCATCTAATCCCCTCTCGACTCAGGACGATGTAGCGGCTTCGCTTGTGACGCATGATGAGATCCCTGTGTATGCGATCAAGGGCGAGGATAACAAAACCTACTACAAACATATCCACGCCGCGCTCGACATCGATCCTCACTTCACAATGGACGATGGCGCCGATCTCGTAAGCACGCTCCACAAAGATCGACGTGAGCTCTTGGAGAATATGCGTGGTGGAACCGAGGAAACTACTACCGGTGTTATCCGCCTACGTGCCATGGCTGCCGACGGTGCGCTGGAATTCCCAGTCCTCGCCGTAAACGACGCCATGACCAAGCACTTCTTCGACAACCGTTACGGCACCGGGCAGTCAACGATCGATGGGATCGTCCGGGCAACGAACATCCTGCTGGCAGGGAAGGTATTCGTCGTCGCCGGCTACGGCTGGTGTGGGCGCGGGCTGGCAATGCGTGCGCGCGGAATGGGGGCAAACGTGACCGTGACCGAAGTCGAACCTTTGGCTGCGCTCGAAGCCATTATGGATGGTTTCCGGGTGATGCCGATGGAAGAAGCCTCAGAAATCGGTGACATCTTCTGCACCCTAACCGGCGATCTCAACGTTATTGATCGCGATGATTTTGAACGGATGAAAGATGGCGCCATTATTGCTAACTCGGGGCATTTCAATGTCGAGATCAACATCCCGGCTCTAGAAGAAATGGCCGCCGAAAAACGAAAGCCTCGAGAGTTCATCGACCAGTACATTTTGAAAGATGGGCGAAGTATTAACTTATTAGGTGAAGGGCGATTGATCAACCTTGCCGCCGCAGAGGGACACCCGGCAAGCGTAATGGATATGTCCTTCGCCAACCAGGCGCTCTCAATCGAATACCTTCTCGAGAAAGCTGCGGAGCTTGAGAAAAGAGTCTATACCATACCCGAGGACATCGATCGCGAGATTGCCCGCCTTAAACTCGAAGCGGTGGGTGTAGAAATCGACGTCCTGACTGAGGAACAAAAGAAGTACCTCGCCTCTTGGGAAGAGGGCACATAATTCCGGTGAGCAGCAAATGATTTAGCAAAAATGGGCTGCCTGATTAGTTAACAGGCAGCCCATAATTTTATTGTATGTCTGTATATAGTATGGGTGATCAAGAGAATTTCGTCTTCGCTTCACTGCCCGGAGCTAAACCTCCAGGCTCAGTACTTATCAAACCTCCCGCAGGTTTACGACCTGTGGGAGGTTGGTGTATAGCTGGATTATTGATGGCAGTGGACCGACACACGGGTCGTCCCCTGCAGCTTATTAATGTTTGGAGCAGGGTAACCTAAATTCGCTTGAGTATTCACACAATTTGTTAGAGAACCTCGTTTAATGAAAATGCCGCAACGCATAAGAACATGCTAGTTGTCTGACTAGTTTGTCGCCGTTGCTGTAGGAGTGGGTTCAGGGGTTGGCGTTGGAACGTAAACCCAGATATATACCTCCTCTCCAAATAATTGACCTTCCGGGGATAGCGCCTGCCAACGACCGATGTATTCCCCCGGATCGAAGGGAACGGTGAGCACGACTTGCCAGATTGCGTTCTTCCCCGCACGTGCGGGGTAAAGCGCAATCTCATTCTCTCCAATAAAGCGATCGCCCCCGATACGCACCAGCAGGTAACCATTCTTCCAGTCGCATGAGCCGCTGTTTCGCACTTCCCAACGTTTAACTAATTCAGCGCCCGGTTCGACGTTGCTTCGATCTGGGATCGTCAAATCATCGACAAATTCGGCGTCGTTTACGCACTCCCCTCGAGGTGCGGGAGTAGGCGCTGCACCGATGGCAGTCGGGCTCGGTCTGGGTGGAGAGGAGATCGTCGGTAAAGGTGTCCAGTCTCGAGTCGCAGCATTCTCTGCCTCAGAAGCGCATCCAACAACCAGTAGACTGAAGGCACAGATCGTGACTAGTCCAAAGGACATTCCTTGTTTTCGCATCGGTGTGCTGATTATCCCTGCTGCTCGAAATAATAGCCAAGA
Organism: uncultured Anaerolineaceae bacterium; assembly: GCA_964385355.1. Lineage (GTDB taxonomy): Bacteria > Chloroflexota > Anaerolineae > Anaerolineales > E44-bin32 > E44-bin32. The sequence goes on along the minus strand of CAYLOO010000064.1, from coordinate 271 downwards.
CCCAAAGCTGTATCTTGATCGACTCCTATCCCTATCCCTGACAAGAGTTCCTCTAGTTTCCGTTCGCCCAAGAAGAAAGCTTATTAAGTTTATAGTGATCACCAATTGCCAATCTAATCGCCAACGATTTTCTCCGCTTCGTTCAAATCCTGCTGGAGGTTATCTTCGTCTAATTCTCCATCTTCGTTTTGGACCTGGTCTAATCCCGCATCCTCTCTAATCCCCGCTTCGATCTCGGAAGCCATCTCCAGATTCTCGCGCAGGTAGTTCT
>CAYLOO010000063.1:0-16143 GCA_964385355.1 uncultured Anaerolineaceae bacterium | reverse complement strand
GGTTTTGCGCGAGGCTATTGAACCCATTGTCGAGCGAGTTGTCGACGTCCGCGAATCGAAACCGGTCTAGCCATTCTTGGTGCATCTATTTCCAAAATCCGGGTAGCGAGGACGAAGGATACGCTTCCTAACCTGAAGGTCCTCAGTCTCCTACGCTTCGCTCTGGACATGCCCCCCTCCACGATGTTCCGGGGACTGCGGAATCTGAGCCCGACTACCTGAGGTCGAAGCGCCCGAGAGGGCGTTTTCTGTCGTAAAGAAACAATGTTTAGGAATGGATTCTAGGAATAGGACTAAGTACCTAGGGGGTATTGGTCCGTACGATCGAATTTATTTAATGTTTTATAGTTTCTTGGAATTTGAAAAGGGGTAGGGTACTCAATTCGGATTCGGGCTCGTAACCTCCAGGTCCATGGTTCGAATCTTAGACCGATAGTCTCCGTTTGTCCCGACATTCTCAGGAGGTTTTATGTCTTTCATGTCGTCCTTCTTGGGTATCTTGTTGCCGATAATCATCATTTATCGGATAGCCATAGTAGAAGCCGAATCAGATTTAAACCAGAGACCTCACGGATGTGAACCCAGTGGTCTAAAACCCCTACCGCGGACCTCACGGATCCTTGATTTCGCGAACCGTGTGGTCAACCTCAAAGTAGGTAGCCGTGTGGACTACGGTTGGGTTTTAAACCCCTCTCTGGTTCAATTTTTCACCCGGATTTTCGTTCCGGGTAATGCATCTTATCAGAGCTGTGGTCACTAAGTATATTGTAATGGTGACCGTTAAACTCATAACCAGAAGATCATTGGATCTAATCCAAGAAATTGGGGGGCCTTTTTAAAATTTGTTGACTAAGTGGCTTATACAGGTACTACATTGATGTGGATACCGCGATGGATTTACAAGATCGGTCAACCAATTCGCCACCTTTGATTTGATGAGATTATTAGATTTATTCGATGACCTTTCAAGTGGGCGTGAATCGACTCGAACCATCTTGCTTGTGACACCAAATCCCTCCATAGATGTAAAGTAAATGGAAAAATGTCCTCCGATTTGACATACTAACTGTGATTGTGCTATGATAATGTGACCGGTCACATTATCTGCATAATCTCGTCTTCACGAGGGAAATTTGGCACAATCTCGCAAGACCATCCGCGATGTCGCTACTAATGCTCGTGTATCACACCAGACAGTATCTCGAGTCATTAATAACAGCGACCAAGTAAGCCCCGTTACTAGAGCACGCGTTAAATCTGTGATTAAGGAATTAGATTATCGACCTCACGCAGTTGCGCGATCCTTGGCAATAGGACGTTCATGCACGTTCGTATGCATCTCCCCTAACCTTGTTGATCTAACATTTGCCGGCATTCTTGAAGGCGCGGAAGCAGAAGCGCGAGGGTTTGAGTACATGCTCGTGTCTTCTTCCGCCCCGGATGAGGATGTGTTCTCTGCACTCATTGATCAGCTCATTCCTACCAGCCGTGTGGACGGAATGATCATAATTAATCCCTATGTAGACGCTCGCCACATGTTAGTTCCCAAAGGTTTTCCTGTCGTCTATGTAGGCTCCCGTTCTAAGAACACTTCGATATCTTCAGTGGCATTAGATGACTTCGAGGCAGGGAGAGCAGCTACTCAGCATCTACTCGATTTGGGGTATCGAAAGATCTCGATGGTTACCGGGCCCCGCAATGAGGATTGCACACAGGATCGGATCGCTGGTTACAGACTTGCGCTCGAGAAGGCTGGATTGCCTGACGAGGAAAGGAATATTCGTACTGGAGATTGGTCAGCGACTTCGGGATATGTAGCCTATAAATCATTGCTTTCTGGTGGTCTTCAGCCCACAGCAGTCTTTGCGCAAAATGATCTGATGGCGGTCGGCGTGATGCGCGCGGCCCGAGAAGAGAATATCAGAATCCCATCCGAGCTATCGGTGATTGGAATTGATGATATCCCTCTGGCCTCCTATTTTGATCCGAAGCTAACGACGATGAAACAGGACTTGGTTGCGATTGGTCGGGAAGCCACTCGATTGCTTATCGACACAATCGGAAACCCTAATCATCAAAGGGAGCATGTGAAGATATCTCCCCAATTGGTTCTTCGAAATTCTACAACCCTGCATGAAGGAGGTGAGGGTCAACAACTCATCACGGCAAATATTTCCTAAGATAGATATACTAGAGGAGATGAGATATGAATCGCAAAGGATTTTGGGTCTTGATCAGTCTAGCCATGATATTGGTGATCATAATGTCTGCCTGCCAACCGCAGACAGAATTTGTCACGACGGAGGTCAAGGTCACCGAGATTGTGGAGAAAATATCCGAAGTTGAAGTCCCTGTAGACAAGAGGGTCTTGATCTACAATTCATACATGAGTGATCCAGACCCACGCGTTGCGGATGCTGATGCTGTGCAAATTTTCCAGGAAGATCATCCGGATTATGAAATCGTGCACAGCACAGTGGCCCACGAGGACTTCAAACAAGCCATCCGAGCGTACCTGACCGCTTCTACACCCCCGGATGTTATGACCTGGTTCGCGGGCAACCGCGCCCGTTTCTTCATCGACAACGATCTAATCATGGACATCAGCGATGTGTGGGAGAGCGAAGGCTGGAACGAGTCCTATCCCAAGGGCTTTCGGGCCTTGAGCACCGTTGATGGCAACCAATACTTCCTACCAACCAGCTGGTACTGGTGGGCGGTTTATTACAGGCCCTCGATCTTCGCAGAACTGAACCTTGAACCGCCTGAAACCTGGGAAGAGTTCTTGGAAGTGAATGAGACCCTCAAAGAAAATGGTATCACTCCGCTTGCCATAGGAACAAAATATCGCTGGACAGCTGCCGCATGGTTCGATTACCTGAATATGCGGATAAACGGACCGCAATTCCACATCGATCTGATGCTGTGCAAGGAAAGCTACGATGATGCACGCGTTGCCAAAGTATTTGAATACTGGGGTGATCTGCTGGAAAATGGCTATTTCCTAGAAGATGCTGCCGCATATTCCTGGTCGGAAGCATTGGAGCCGTTTATCGCTGGCGATGCTGCTATGTACCTCATGGGCGATTTTATTCGCGACAGTCTACCGGATGAAATCGAAGCGGATCTCGACTTCTTCCGCTTTCCGATCATTGACCCCAGCGTACCGGTCGGTGAAGACGCCCCAACGGATGGTTTCTTCATCGCCGCAAACTCCCAGCACCCTGAAGCCGCAAAGGCGTTCCTGGCTTACCTGGGTGGGGTGGATTACCAGACCTTGTTCGCTGAGGATCTCGGACGTCTGCCTACGAACAGTGGCGTGGACCGCACCATGTTCACAGCTCAACAGCAGAAGGGCATGGAACTGATCGATGGAGCCGACTTCGTGGCTCAATTCTACGATCGCGACACGACACCAGAGTTGGCTGACGAAGGTATGAATGCCTTCATGGCTTTCTGGGATGACCCGGATAGCATTGCTGACCTGCTTGCTGATCTTGAGGCTGCGCGCCAGGAGATCTGCACGATCGAATAATTCCGGTTCCTAAAATTGGGGTTTGTGGCCACTTATCACGAACCCCTTTCATTATCCTTTGAATGGAAGAGGTGTTGACTTGCTAAGTAAGCGCCGAAACCTCGTTCCATATCTATTTCTGTTGATTCCGGTGATTGTATACTTGATCTGGATCATCGGACCCATGATGTACACTTTCTACCTCAGCCTGACAGACTGGAATGGGTTAGTTACACCTTCCTTCATAGGCCTCGAGAATTTCGAGAGGCTCTTCAGGGACAAGGTGTTTGTTCTATCTCTCATAAATAACTTGAAATGGCTGCTCGCCTTCACCACAATCCCGGTGGTTCTGGGATTAGGACTCGCCATGGTGCTAAATCAGGCGATACCAGGTGAAAAAATATTTAAGATGAGTTTTTACATGCCGATGGTTTTAGCCACGGTCGTCAGTGGGTTAATCTGGGGGTGGTTGTACCATCCCAGGGGCGGTTTGATCAATTTCATTCTCGAGACCACACATATTGTTGAAAAAGGACCGGGTTGGTTAAGTGACCGCGATATCGTGCTCTGGTCGATCATTATTGTCGCAATCTGGCGTCAGGTGGGGTACGTGATGGTGTTATATCTTGCTGGGCTGAAAAGCATCAATCCTCAACTTATAGAAGCCGCGCACATCGATGGCGCCAGCTACTGGCGCACATTTTGGAGCGTCATACTACCTTTGCTTGCACCCGTCACCACCATCGTGATGGTGATCAGCGTGATTGATTCACTCAGGGCTTTTGATTTAGTTTCCATCATGACCAGAGGCGGGCCAGCGAATGCCTCTTCTGTATTAGCGAATTTCATGTACATCGAATCATTTAACAACTATAAGATGGGTTATGGAGCCGCAATTGCTGTGGTTATGTTCTTCCTCAGCCTGGCGTTCATTCTCGTTTATCTCTGGCGAGTCATGCAGGACGAAATGGAGTATTAGTCATGAAGTCAGGATACTTCAAATCCCCCTGGCGCGTGATCGTCTATATTGCGCTGATCCTTTCAACATTCTTATGGCTTGTACCCATTCTTACAGCATTGATCACATCTGTCAGAACCTTCGATGATATTCTTGTCAATGGCTTCATGTCACTACCTGAAAAAATTACGTTTGTAAACTTCATTACTGCATGGGAGCGTGGAGGTTTAAAACATTACCTACCCAACAGTTTCATCATCACCCTACCCTCTTTATTCTTAACACTTCTGCTTTCTTCCTTTGGCGCCTACGCATTGGCAAGGTTTAAATTCAAGGGTAATCGTCTCCTGTTCTATACCTTTGTGGGCGGTATGCTGCTGCCTTTCCAAGTGTTGATGCTCCCCGTCTTTCGTTTGACCGATCGATTGGGGCTTTACGATACGTATTGGGGATTAATAGGCATCCACACCGCATTTCAGTTGGGCTTTTGTACGTTCATGCTGCGTAATTACATGCGAACGGTCCCGGGAGAGATCATCGAAGCTGCGAGAATGGACGGCAGCAGTGAGTTGCGTATTTGGGCTCAGATTATGCTCCCACTCACAATGCCCGCAATTGCAGCAATTGCGACGCTGGAATTTACCTGGATCTTCAACGATTATCTCTGGGCGATTGTTCTCCTCCGAAGCGATAGCCTTAAACCGATTACAGCTGGGCTGGCGACACTCCAGGGGCAGTTTGTCACAGACTGGCCAGTCATCGTTGCCGGTGCATTGATGGGCACCGTGCCTACATTATTGGCTTTCCTCTTCTTGCAGAGATACTTCATTGAAGGTCTCACACTAGGTTCTACGAAGTGAAACTGGGTGTTTGTTATTATCCCGAGCATTGGCCGGAGGCTTGTAGGTCAATCGACGCACGACATCTACATGACGTAAGGCTCTCGATCGAACGCAGTGCTGAATTTACCTATGACTTATGTAGACCGTCAACGCGAGAGGTACATCCAGTCTCTTTACTTCACAGATCCATCTGAGGCCTTTTAATATTGCGAAAAAGTGATCTCGATGAATGCTTGTCATATTTGGGTGCCGTCAAATCGAGATCATCACTGCATCTAAGGAGTTAGGAAATGAGAATGGAGAATGGCCAATTCATCCTCTATGGAAACGCCTTAAAGAAATCTGATTCAAAAAAAGCCCTTAGGTGGGAGAACCGTCTTATTCGTAAGTTCAATTACGATCCAGAGGAGGAGTACAAACTCAGCCTTGTAGACAATGAGTACCTCGGAACGATCTTTGGCCTGAAAGATATCGTCCGGCATGATCAAGGAGAAGAGCTTAAAGGAGAGAATGCCGTCGTTGTAAGCACGGTAAGAATGGGCTTTGGCCATTACAGAATTGCCATGGCCGGTGTCTCATGCGCCCGAGCGATGGGCTTTAACCCTTATTGGTTAGACTTGTTGAGAATTCCTGGAATTACGAGTGATGTCATCAATTGGTGCAACACTTTATACAGTAAATACTCACGCCTATCCCAGCGGAATAAATTCTTTAATAAATACGTTTGGGAATCAATCACAACAGGTGAACCCACCCTCCCCGTACTCCAGCAACTTCTAAACTCCTGGGTCCTAGGATGGCCTTGGAGATTTCTAAAGGCGAATGTTAGGGACTACAAGATGAGCGCGTTGCTCAAGCGTATCCATGAAGCGCTCCCATCCGATATTCCCATGCTTACGTCTCACATGTGGAATTGCATGGGCGCTGTCGCAGGGGGCATGACGAATGTCGTGGACATGATGTTCGACAATTGGCCCATGGCATTTCAGTTGACAGAAGGTGCCAAGCACGGTGTGCAATCCCCTTCGGGATATTTTGGTTTCAGAACTATGCGAGGATTCGATGAAAAGGACAAGGTCATGAATCCGGTGCCGGCGGAGGCTTTGTTTTACACTGGGCATCACATCGATCACGAGTTGGTTGAAAATATCGAAATCGATTGCCAGGCTCGCATTCAACGCATGCGCAATAACGAACCGAGACGGTTTTTGATCACAATGGGCGGTACGGGCGCACAAAAGGAACTATTCAAGGCTGTGATCGAGCACTGCATCCCTTTGATTAGGGAAGAGAAGCTGACCCTATTCGTCAATCTGGGGGATCATAGCGAAAATTGGGTTTGGTTGGAAGCCGAGCTGAATGATCATAAGGACCTCATCCAGACACACTTTACCTGGGACGACACGAAATCCTTTTCGGATGAAATCCGCAGTGGACAAGCCTACGGCTTGCATGTATTTTTACATGACAACATATTTCATGGGGTCTACTCCACCAATTATTTGATGCGCGTCGTGGATGTCATGATCACAAAACCCAGCGAGCTTGCCTTTTACCCAGTACCAAAGATCTTTAACGAGCGGGTTGGCGGACATGAAATGTGGGGGGCGATTCGGGGGGCGGAGCTCGGCGATGGAACAATCGAGGTGCGCACAACTCCTCACTTACTCCAGGCGATTGATCTACTGACATTTGAAAGCGATTTGCTCGAAATGTATTGTAATTGCATAGTAAAAAACAAGAGCATCGGCATTTATGATGGCGCCTATAAGTGTGTCGAGCTTGCCACAGGAAAAAAATTCGAGCGTGGTACATGAGTAAGTACTCCAGAGAAGGCAAATGTATCCCCAAGAAGATAGCTGGTCGTCTTCGTTTAATAAACCCATCATAATGCCAACGATTACCTTTATCGGCGCAGGCAGTACTGTCTTTGCAAAGTCCTTGATCGGTGACATTCTCAGCTGCCCTGAATTAAGCCGATCTACGATTCGACTGCAGGATATCGATACAGAACGCCTAAAGACTTCGGAGATCGTTGCCCGGAGAATCTCACAACTATCTTCGAATGAGGCCAAGATCGAGAGCTTTACAGATCGTAAGGAAGCGCTTAATGGCGCCGACTATGTGATCTGTATGATCCAGGTAGGGGGTTATGAGCCAAGCACGATTATCGATTTTGAAATCCCCAAACGCTATGGTCTTCGACAAACGATTGCGGATACGGTGGGTATTGGGGGCATCATGCGTGCTTTGCGGACAATCCCAGTGCTCATGGATATTTGTAGAGATATGGAATCACTCTGTCCAGATGCATGGTTTTTGAATTATGTGAATCCCATGGCGATGAATTGTTGGGCATTGAGCAAAACCACCATTATCAATTCCATAGGCTTATGCCACAGCGTCCAGGGAACGCTAAAAACCCTTTCCAGAGATATAAGCGTTCCGGTGGAAGAAATCGATAGTCTGTGTGCAGGCATTAACCACATGGCATTCTTTCTAAGGCTCGAACGAGAAGGCGAAGATCTTTATCCGCTTGTCCAACGAGTCATCGAGGAAGATCGTGTGCCGGTTGATGACAGGGTTCGCTATGAGGTATTCCGGCATCTCGGCTACTTCGTGACCGAATCCAGCGAGCATTTCAGCGAGTATGTTCCCTGGTTCATCAAGCGAGATAGGCCTGACTTGCTTGATCGATATAACATTCCGCTCGACGAATACCTTCGCCGCTGCGAAGAGCAAATCACAGAATGGGAAGAGCTGCGTGAGAGATTTAAAGACCCCACGGAGGAGTTCAAAATCGAACGCAGCTATGAATACGCGGCAGATATCATCCTAGGTAGAGAAACAGATCAGCCGCGCGTGATCCATGGAAATGTCCCAAATCTTGGTCTCATCGACAACCTGCCCCATGGTTGCTGTGTAGAGGTTCCATGCAAGATTGATGGGCAAGGAGTGCATCCGCAACCAATCGGCTCGCTGCCCCCTCAGCTCGCCGCCTTGATGCAGACGAACATCAACGTTCAGGCGCTAACAGTCGAAGCAGCACTGACAGGAAAGCGCGAGCATATATATCACGCGGCCATGCTCGACCCACATACCGCGGCAGAGTTGGACCTTGAGCAGATTGTCACCCTCGTTGACGAATTGATTGATGCGCATGGTGAAATGCTGCCGGAGTTTCTGTAAATGGTAGATCTTCTTCAGGATCTTCCACATCGCAGATACAACCCGCTGATAGACGAGTGGGTGCTAGTATCGCCGCATCGGATGAAGCGACCCTGGCAAGGACAAGTTGAAAAGCTGGAACATGATAAGCAACCCCGTTACGATCCGGATTGTTACCTCTGCCCTGGTAACCTTCGAGCCGGTGGGTTGACGAACCCGGACTATATCGGAACGCATATATTCACAAATGACTTTTCAGCTCTTTTACCAAATGAGATGGCTCCATCTCCTGCAGAGAATCAGCTTCTCAGCTCTGAATTCATTCTTGGAACTTGCCGTGTTGTCTGCTATTCACATCGACACGACCTGACATTGCCAGAGATGAGGCTCGAAGAGATCCATCGAGTGATTGATGTCTGGGCTGAGCAGACAGAGGAGCTCGGTCGGAAATACACTTGGGTGCAGGTGTTCGAGAATAAAGGTTCCTTGATGGGTTGCTCCAATCCACATCCCCATGGTCAGATCTGGGCTTTGAATAGCCTGCCGAACGAGCCGGCGAAAGAAGATGCAAACCAGTTACAGTATTTCACCCGTCACCATTCTCCCTTACTTTGCGACTATCTGGAAACCGAAGAGCGGGAGAAAACCAGGGTAGTCGTTGTGAATGCTCACTGGTTTGTCGTCGTACCATTCTGGGCGATCTGGCCATATGAAACTTTATTGATACCTCGCAGGCATGTCATGCAGCTTGCACATTTATCACAAGATGAACGCGCGGCACTGGCAGATATTCTGAAGCGATTGCTTACTAAGTACGACAATCTCTTCGAGATCTCCTTCCCCTACTCGATGGGGTGGCATGGTGCACCGTATCGAGAGCATAATCAGGAGCATTGGCAACTTCATGCTCATTTCTATCCACCACTTTTACGCTCGGCCAGTGTGAAGAAGTTCATGGTCGGCTATGAGATGTTGGCTGAACCACAACGCGATCTTACAGCAGAAAGTGCTTCGTCCAAACTACGTGAGCTCTCTGAGGTACATTATAGATTGGCGTCTGAAGGCCCCGATTGACTTCTCGAGGATTTATCCGCCTTGCGCACTATCTTGCTTTGATTTTCCTGATTCTGATTTGTGATTTGCGATGAGTCTACAAGACCGAGTCCACATGGAATTCGAACGACTCTATGGTGCCTCCCCTAGTTTCTTCGTGCGCGCTCCAGGGCGGGTTAATTTGATCGGTGAGCACACTGATTATAACGATGGCTTCGTATTACCCATGGCAATCCATCAGGCGCTGTGGCTAGGAATCAAACCACGTAAGGATCAGCGTGTTACCGTTCACTCCATAGACTACCAAGAGACGGCCAGCTTTGCGCTGGATGATCTGCGAAATTTGAAAGCAGGTTGGATCGAATATGTAAAAGGGGTCGCATGGGTTTTACAAGAATCGGGCATGCTATTGAGAGGGTGGGATGGCGTGCTAGTTGGGGACTTGCCGATAGGCGCCGGACTTTCATCATCAGCAGCCCTGGAATTGGCATCTGCCCGCGCATTCACAACAGTGTCGGATCTCCCATGGGAAGCATCCCGGATGGCTAAACTTGCCCAAAAAGCGGAAAGGGAGTGGGTTGGCGTTAATTGTGGGATTATGGATCAGATGATCTCGGCTTGTGGGATCGAGGGACACGCGCTACTGATTGATTGCCGTTCGCTGGACATTGAAGTCGTCCCGCTTCCATCTAAAACTGCCGTGGTTATCATAGACAGCTTAACCCGGAGGGATTTGCGTGACTCGGCCTATAACGAACGCCGGGAGCAATGTGAGGCAGCCGCGAATTTCTTTGACGTACCTGCCTTACGTGACCTGAGCCTAAGTGACTATGATGTCCGTGCAGACCAGCTCGACGGAATCACCAGGCGGCGCGCCAGACATGTAATCACCGAAAACGCACGAACATTACAGGCCGCCAAAGCAATGCATCAAAATGATGCCGTCGGAATGGGACGATTAATGAACGCTAGTCATCTTAGCCTGAAAGACGATTTCGAGGTCTCAAATGCAGCGCTGGACACTATCGCGGCGAATGCTCAACAACTCGACGTCTGCTTTGGAGCCCGAATGACAGGTGCCGGTTTTGGGGGCTGTGTGGTAGCCCTGGTCCGTGATGATTCCACCCAGGCCTTCTCAGAAATCATTCACAAAGCCTATTTGGAGAAAACCGGTAGGGTTGCTGAATTTACTGTCTCTTCCGCATCAAGAGGTGTGGAAGTTCTATGAGAGACGTGTCCACCTACTTCGCTATTGCACGTGCTTTGGTAGGATCAGCTGATCACCGCTTGTAGCAGATTGGAGAGTTGTTGAAACCATGAAAGAACGAAAACTTGGAAGATCTGGAATGGCAGTGAGCGCGATGGGTTTGGGCTGCTGGGCAATTGGAGGTCCGTTTTGGGATGGGGAGACCCCGCTTGGGTGGGGTGAGGTGAATGATGATGAATCCCTGCGAGAGATTCAGTGCGCGATGGATCTTGGGTTAATTTTTTTGATACCGCCGATGTGTACGGCGCTGGTCACAGCGAACGGGTATTGGCGCGTGCTTTCGCAGGACGACGAGATCGAGTCGTCATAGCCACCAAATTTGGAAATACCTTTCACGAAGATACCAAGCAGGTAACGGGACCGAATGCTAATACGGATTACATCTGGAAGGCATGTGAGGCCTCCTTGCGTCGATTAGAGACTGATTACATCGATCTCTACCAATTTCATTGGAATGATTATAACGCGGAGATGGGGGCGGAGGTTCGCGATGTCCTGGAGGATCTGGTAGCCAAAGGCAAGATACGATATTACGGATGGAGCACAGACTTCACGGATCGCGCCCGCGTATTCGCCGAAGGGTCTCATTGTGCTGCCATCCAGCATCAGATGAACGTACTGGACGATGCCGGATCGATGATTTCCGTGTGCGAAGCGCTTAACCTTGCGAGCATCAATCGCGGACCACTCGCCATGGGTTTGTTAACTGGGAAATATGATGCCAACACCGATCTTGCGGCTAATGACGTACGCGGCAAGAAAAGCCCGGAATGGATGAGCTATTTCAAAGACGGAAAGCCTGATCCAGAATGGCTCATGCGAAGAGATGCGGTTCGTGAAATCTTAACCAGCAAGGGACGAACAGTTGCTCAGGGAGCGCTGGCCTGGCTGTGGGCACGCAGTAAGCGGACGATCCCTATTCCAGGGTTCAGGACCGTCGCTCAGACTGAAGAAAATTGTAAGGCGATGGAGTATGGCCCCCTAAGCGCCTCTGCAATGAAGGAGATCGACGCCCTGCTTGGACGATGAGCACGAGAAGATCATGGATGAATTCTCGTTTACCGATAAATCTAAATAGCTGAAGATAGGATTGTGTGGATAAGACTGTGTTCATGTCCGGCGATTCCAATTTCCTCATCTTGAACTTTGCGTGAATTGCATCTACGGTGGTGAGTACCCATTCTTACAGTGTGTTTGGAGGAATAGATGAGTTCAATTAGCTTTCCGAAGGATTTTACCTGGGGCGTCGCAACGGCCTCTTATCAGATTGAAGGCGCCTGGAATACTGAGGGGAAAGGCGAGTCCATCTGGGATCGTTTCAGTCACACGCCGGGAAAAATCCAGAATAACGAGAACGGTGATGTCGCGTGTGATCATTATCATCGATGGCCAGAGGACATCGCCCTGATGAAATCTCTGAATGTGCAGGCATACCGATTCTCGCTCTCTTGGCCGCGGATCTTTCCTGAGGGAAGTGGTCAAATCAACCAGCCGGGATTGGATTTCTATAGCAGGCTCGTAGACGGATTGCTGGATGCTGGGATTACGCCCTACATCACGCTCTATCATTGGGATCTACCCCAGCGTCTTCAGGAGGAGGGAGGATGGCCAGCGAGATCCACCGCAGAGGCCTTCGTGGCGTATACAGATGAAGTAACACGCCAGCTTGGCGATAGAGTGAAGAATTGGATTACATTAAATGAACCGTATGTGAGCGCCTACATCGGATATCTGGAGGGCCGGCATGCTCCGGGTCACCGAAATATCGATGAGATGCTTTCAGCCGCACATCATCTCCTGTTGGCACATGGATGGTCTGTTCAGCCTATCCGGGAGAATGTGGGTGAAGCTAATGTGGGTGTTGTTCTTAATCTGAGCCCATTTGTCCCTGCATCGCCTAGCAAAGAGGATGCCGACCAGGCCAGAATAGGAGATGGAATTGTTAACCGTTGGTATCTCGATCCTCTCGCTGGGCGCGGTTACCCGGAGGATATTCGGGAGCATTATGATCACGGTGAAGAGTATGTCCAACCAGATGATATGGAGATTATTACAGCGCCGATTGATTTCATGGGTGTCAACTACTATTTTCGGAGCATTGCTCGTAGCGAATCGATACCGGAGGAGGAGAACGAACCCAGAGAGGTATTCCATAACGATGAGTTTACCGAAATGGGATGGGAGGTCCATGCCGATGGGCTAGCCGACATTCTAGAGCGTGTGCACGTAGATTATTCTTTTCCGGAGCTACTCGTGACGGAAAACGGCGCTGCTTATGACGATGCGTTGGATAAGAACCGGCAGGTGAACGACACCAAGCGAATCGATTATCTCAAGGGGCATGTACGAGCTTGTGGGCGAGCCATTGAAAAAGGCGTTCCCCTAAAAGGATATTTCGTCTGGTCATTCCTGGATAATTTCGAGTGGGCCTTTGGCTTCAGCAAGCGCTTTGGGCTCGTTTACGTGGATTTCGAGACACTGGAGCGGATCCCGAAACACAGCGCGACCTTGTACAGGGACATTATCCGACACGGGGGATTGATGCTTGATTGATGTTGTTATTGAACTGAAATCATTTTAAGATGGTTTCTGTTTGATCAATTTTCTTGATCCGCCTTTATTCAAGCGCTTCAGTGGAAAATATTTCCAACCGATTAGATACATCACATAACCGCGAGATCTATGGTGGGCGCGAATGGACTCGAACCATCGACCTCACGGATGTGAACCCAGTGGTCTAAAAACCCTACCGCGGACCTTATCATCCTGCCAGCCCCAATCAAGGATTTCCATTCCCATCTTAAAGAAGCAAGAATATCCGGCTAACATGGTCCAGAAAACGTAGGCATCCGAAACCTTTTTACTTAGGATGCTTTTGATGACTAGGCGGAAACAAATACAAGGGCGGATTGAAGCGCTGAATTTATCAGGTGCGGCGTCCCGCTAAGAAGTGAGTTACATGAAGGGAGAGATCAAGTGGCGGCAACGGGTCATCTGCCATCGCGCTGTTCATTATAGACGCATACAACAAGGGGCCCAGAAGAGCGGCCACAGCTAGCGATGGAGGCTCTTGTCGCAGGGTGCCATCCGCCTGATAGCGGGCGATCAATTCACCGATGGCTCGGAATATTCTGAGAGGCTCCCCCACTGAATCGACCAGTTCGGGATGGCGAGAAACGTCGAAAAAAAGGGCGAAGAAGAAAAGGCCATGCTTCACAGCCGAATCCTGGTACGCCTGTACCACTCTGAGTAGATCTGCATCTATATTGCCTGTATATTGCGCAGCCGAGGCGAAATCAGATTTCTTCACGATAAGTGCAATCGCCCGTTTTACCAGTTGGAGCTTGTTCTCATATTTTCGGAATAAGGTCACTTCGCTGACATTGGCAGTCTTTGCCATTTGTCTGGTGGTTGCGCCTGCATAACCGCGCTCGGACACAACCTGCATAACCGCGCGAAATATCTTTTCATCCTCGATGATTTTAGGCATTACTAACCCCATTACATCTTGTAGATTTGCACCCATATTATCATATGTTAGTATTGACTTACAATAAACCGATGGTATTATTTTCGAAAGTAGACGCTAACAAGAGAGCGGAGAGATTCTAGGAGGAACAATTGTTACCGGTACTTATTCAAGCCCTTGTCTTAGCCTCTGCTGGCCTGCTCTCGGCCGGGTCCATCACCCTGGTAATTTTGCTGCTGATTTCAGATCGAGGTTGGCAAAACGGACTGGGTTACGCGCTGGGATATACAACCGCCTACACCGTGATCGGGGTTTCAGCCGTCGTATTGGGGTACCGCGCCACAGGGAACAACGCCGTTAAACCGGGCCTGCTTCTGCCCATCCTCCTGATGGTATTTGGAACCCTGCTTCTGTGGCTTAGCCTGCGCAACTGGCGCAAACCTGTCTCTGAAAACCAAGAAGAACCGCGTTTTTTCTCCATCGTAGACAAAATCACCCCACCAAAAGCCTTTGGGTTTGGTGCAATGGTCTCGGTGGTCAATTTTAAAAACCTGGCGCTTTTTTTAACTGCTTTATCGGTCGTTATCCTGAGCGATTTGCACATCACCGAAAAGATCGTGATCACCTTGCTGGCCGCGCTGGTATTCTGCCTATCCGTGATCATCCCTGTCATCATCTACGTCGCATTTCCTAAACATGCAAAAGACCTGCTAAATTCAATCAAGCAAACCTTGAACCGTCACAGCCGTACAATTGGGATTTTGGCTCCGTTAGTCTTTGGTCTACTCTTCCTGACCAAAGGAATTACGGAATTGCGATGACACAAAAAGAAGTGCTCATCCTGCCATTTTCTGATATTAGCGCCGTGGACACTCCCTTGGTGGGAGGAAAAGGTGCCAATTTAGGTGAAATGACCCATGCCGGCTTTCCCATCCCCTTCGGATTTTGTTTGACAACAGCTGCCTTCCAGCAATTTATCGAGTCTTACGCTGAGGCTGATGACATCTACACGTTATTGGACACCATAACCACCGATGACGTGGAAAACGTACGCATCGTGGGGCTGCGTGTACGCCAAGCGCTGCTGGAAGTTCCCATTCCTAACGATGTGGCCGATGCAGTCAGGCAATCCTGGCAAGAGATTGGCGCTGACCATGCCTACGCAGTTCGTTCCAGTGCCACAGCAGAAGATTTGCCCGATGCATCCTTCGCGGGTCAACAGGATACCTTTCTCAACATAATCGGCGAAGCCGCCATGCTAGACGCCATTCGTCGCTGTTGGGTGTCACTGTTCACCGACCGCGCCATCTTATACCGATGCCAGAATAACTTTTCGCACCGCGAAGTGGAACTCTCTGTCGTGGTGCAAAAGATGGTTATGTCTGAGATCTCCGGCATCCTGTTCACAGCCGACCCGCTCACAGGTCATCGGCATACCCTCACCATTGACGCCAGTTTCGGCCTGGGTGAAGCCCTCGTCAGCGGATTGGTTTCCCCCGATGCCTACCGGGTGGATAAACGGACCCGCACCATCCTTGACCGCCAGATTGCCGACAAAAAAATTGCCATCTTCCCAGTGAAAGACGGCGGTACCCGTCAAGAGACGCTCAGCTCTGCCCTACGAGAGCAGTCTGTTCTGGCGGATGATCAAATCCTAGCTTTAGCAAAGATGGGCTGTCAGATCGAATCACATTACGGCATTCCCCAGGATATCGAATGGGCGATCGCGGACGGACAAATCTACCTGCTGCAATCCCGCCCGATTACATCTCTCTATCCGGTTGATGGTTTGCATTCTCCAGATGACAGCCTGCATATCTTTTTTAGCCTGGGCCATCAACAAAGCATGACCCGTGCCATGGCACCACTGAG
>CAYLOO010000062.1:0-16171 GCA_964385355.1 uncultured Anaerolineaceae bacterium | reverse complement strand
TCGCTCGTGCATTCGAGCAGGGGGCAGGGGCAGTACTTATAACAGGTTGCCGCCTTACCGATACCGGATCTGATTGTCATTACAACTTCGCTAACCGATTGACATGGAAACGTTTCAAACACTGGCAGAGGAAATACGAAAGGAAGGGGATTCAACCCGACCGGCTGCAGTTGCAATGGATTTCTGCAGCAGAAGGGAAAGAGTTCGCGGAGAAGATAGCAGAAATGGATGAGGTCATACACAAGTTTTCAGAGACTCTCACCACTGAAGGAGCAGATTGAACGAGAGATCGGGATTGCAATCCTCTCGTTAGGAACGATTTAATCCATGATGGATGACAAGGGACCAATCGAAATCGATGATGCTCTGTGGGAAGAGCTGATCGAGATAACGGATGGCAAAGCCGCCCCATGTTATCAGTGTGGGGTTTGCACAGCGATCTGTCCTTGGGGATTAGTGCGAGACGAGCCATTATCAGTGCGATCCATTATGCGCGGAGCGCAGTTGGGGCTGTTGGAGGCCGAGGAAGCGATCTGGCTCTGCACCGCTTGCGGGCAGTGTGAAATCTACTGCCCGAGGGGAGTGCCAATCGTGGAGGTCTTTCAGAGCCTTCGACAACTTCTCTGGGAGAGACGTGCGACCCCTGCAGGATTACCCCCTGTTCTCTGGTCGGTTTATTGGAATAACAATCCACTGTCACAACCGCCGTCACAACGGATGGATTGGGCGGACGGCCTCGATCTCCAGATATATGACTCTGCGAAACATGAGATCTTGCTTTATTTCGGTTGTACGGCTTCCTATGATAGCAGGGCACAATCTGTTGCACGAGCGATTGTGGAGGTGTTGAGAGCTGCAGATGTGAGTTTCGGTATATTGGGAGAGGAAGAGCCATGCTGCGGGGAAGCTGTTCTACGGCTCGGACACTCCCCGTATTTCCAAGATGTAGCCCAGCATGCCGTAGATATCTTCAAAAAATTTGATGTACGCAAATTGGTCACGCTATCCCCACATTGCCACGATGTGTTCAAGAATCACTATCCACTAATAAATCAATCCTTTGAGCCGCTACACTACACCGAATACATCGCTGACCTAATTAAAGCAGATCGTCTAGTATTAGAAGGGAGTCTTTCCTCGAAAATATCCTTTCACGATCCGTGCTTGCTTGGGCGGGTGAATGGGATCACCGATCCCCCTAGGGCGATTTTAGGAACCGTTCCAGACGCACATGTTATAGAGATGCCGCACTCCGGGCCTGACACGCTCTGCTGCGGTGGCGGTGGGGGACGAATGTGGATGGAGACTCCACCTGGTGAGCGCTTCTCCGATTTACGGATCCAGGAAGCGCTTGACGTTGGCGCTGATATCATCGCGACCGCATGTCCTCTGTGCATCTCCTGCTTGGAGGATTCAATCGGGAGCATGGGGATTACGAAGCTAAAGGTGCGTGATATTGCGGAGATAGCGCAAATGGCTTTGGGTCAAGAGTCGAAGAATGATGTGGTGGAGGAGTAGTATCTAGTGGTCGCCTCGCTGTATGCTCCGTCTGAAGCGAATAAAGCTCTATGGGTATTCCTGGAGATAGAAGGTGATGGTTTAGCAAGCGTATCCGTTGAGCTTTTGTCAAAAGGCCGCGATCTAGCGGATAGAGCGGGGTGGACACTTTGTGGTTTGCTGTTGGGCAGCGATGTTTCGGATCGGGTAAATCAAGCCTATTCATACGGCGCTGATGAGGTCTGGCTTCTTGATCACCCATTGCTGGAGCAATTTGATGTCTGTGGTTATTCCCACGCCACAATGCAGGCGATTAAAGAAGGGAAACCCAGTGTATTCTTGCTTGGCGCTACAGCGAATGGACGTGATCTGGCAGGGCGGCTTGCAGTTCGGCTGAGGACAGGATTGAATGCGGACTGCACGGATCTAATATTAGACGAGGATCGTGGTGTGCTTATCAGCGAGGTAACAGGTTTCGGCGGTGGGGTGATCGCGCTACTTGAATCGTCAGAGCATTGTCCGCAGATGTCCACTGTTCGTCCTGGGGTATTCATTGCGAACGATCCTGATCCCAGCAGACAAGGGGATCTGGTGGAGATGAAAGTGAAGCTCAAGGAAGCAGATATCCGCTCACGTATTGTCGAGCGGCATGTGGGCGAAGGGGTTGATCTTACGCAAGCACCAGTGCTGATCTGTGGTGGGCGAGGGATTGATGGTAATTTTGAAAGTTTGCGTGAACTGGCAGCATTGGTAGATGGTGAAGTCGGCGCTACAAGACCTCCAGTTGATGAAGGGCATATTGAGCGAGAGAGGCAGGTAGGTCAAACAGGCGTCGTTTGTCGGCCGAAAGTGGCGTTAAATTTTGGCATCAGTGGGGCGTTCCACTTCATCGTTGGGATCCAGGATTCTGAAACGATTATCGCCATTAATACGGATCCGGAAGCCCCAATTTTTAACCATGCTGACTACTGCATTGTCGAGAATGCGCATAAAATCCTTCCTGCACTAATCAAAATGTTAAAAAGCGAACGTGAGTCAGCTCATGTCTGATCTCGAGATCGTTGTGTGCATGAAGGTCGTGCCGAAATCGGAGGAGATTCGGGTTGATAAGGAATCGCTACTTTTAGAGCGCACTGGAGTACGTTCGGAGATAAACCCTCCAGATATGAATGCGCTTGAGATGGCACTATCACTGAAGGAAGACCAGCCTGTGCGCATAAGCATCCTCTCGATGGGACCGCCATTCTTCGAACCTATTCTGCGTGTGGGCTTGGCGATGGGAGCAGAACGTTTCTTCTTGATGAGCGATCGCGAGTTTGCTGGCGCAGATACATTGGCTACCACGTACACGCTTGCTAAAGGGATTGAAAAAATCGGTGATATTGATCTCATTTTCTGTGGAGAGGAATCAGCGGATGGAGCTACGGGTCAAGTTCCTCCTGGTCTGGCGGAATGGTTGGATATGTCTCAGGTAACCCTGGCTACTGAATTATCTGTTGATAGTAAGAAGCGAAGCGCACGAGTAAGGCGTGAAATTACAGGCGGGTATGAAATCCAAGAGGTTGATCTCCCTGCGGTGATCTCTGTGAAGACTGCTTCGAACGAGCCAAGATTTATTGATTTCCACCGCAAGCCCTGGGCGTTTGAGGAAGCTGAAGTCGTGATATGGGGTCATGATGATGTAGATGTTGAGGATGGATATATTGGGATGACAGGTTCGCCAACTGTCGTATCAGGTTTGCGTGAGGCAGAAATTCGTGAACGCCGTAAGGAATTCCTTAGGGGATCACCCGAAGAGGTAGCCAGGGAAATCGCGAAACGTTTGCAGGGAATTCTTACCTGACGATATTTTAGATGGGGCGTATGTGCATGAAAAAGCTCGCCCAGGCGTGCTTTTTTTAATGGTTTCGGTACAGGGCATCTTCGTTCCGGATGATGTGGTCCAGGAATCGAGGCTGCCAGGCGTAATTGGGATAGCCGTTTATCCGCGCCCAACGTGTGATGGCTGATTTGAAAGATCTAATAATAACGCCTAAGGACCCTTTCTGAGGGGAAATTGAGGGTCTTATCAAAGGAGGTAAAGACGTTGCATGCAACGTCTCTACATGCGATGTATCGAGATCCAATGTCTCTAGGATGATGATGATTCCATGAATATGATTAGGCATTACAATGAATTCGTCGATTGCTGTATTGTCATGATGTTGAGGGATATCAGACCAATATTGATAAACGATTTGGCCTAAATCATTCATGATGGTGAACCCTTTATCGACCTTTCCAAAAAATGGTTTCAATTGTTTCGTACACAACGTCACGAAATACCAACCTGGTGAAGCGTAGTCCCAGGTCTGAAGTCGCGCAGACTCAATTCTAAACTTGTTCTTGAATTTCATATTCTATCCCCCTTGAGTATCTCCGATTTGTGGGCCTACTCTATCGTGTGGAGTAGGGTGAAATTCGGGGGTCCCATCTCACCGATCGGCAGGCTAGCAACTAGCACAATTTGCTGGCCAAGGTTTAGGATGCCGCTTGCTAGACAAGCATTGCGTACGATCTCGATCATCTCTTCGACGGAATTCGCCTTTTTAACAAGGTTAGGAATCACACCCCATGCAAGCGAGAGTTGATGGTAGGTTTTCGCCTCAGGTGTGAATGCCACGATCGGGACTGTTGGGCGAGTGTAGGACATCAAACGGGCGGTCCGGCCAGAAAGTGTGAAGACAGCAATGGCTGCAACATCACGATCACGGGCAAGTGCTCGTGCAGCCTGCGTGGTCGCGACGGCATCATCATCTGTGGTCAAATCCTTATCTGCGAGGACACAACTCCACTGAAGGGCGTGACTCTCTGCGTCGCGGATGATCCTGTCCATGGTTTCAACGGTTGCGATAGGGTATTTGCCGATAGCCGTTTCACCGGAGAGCATTAAACCATCACTTCCGTCAAAAACAGCATTAGCAACATCCGACGCTTCAGCTCGAGAAGGACGCGGGTGTTCGATCATCGAATCCAGCATTTGCGTGGCGGTAATTACGAATCGTTGTGCTGCATTTGCATGTTGGATGATGTGTTTCTGTATGGATGGAACGCGCTCCGGTGTGACCTCCACGCCCAGGTCACCGCGTGCGACCATCACGCCGTCGCAAACGGTGAGGATCTGATCCAGATTATCGATAGCTTCCGGTTTCTCAAGCTTTGCGACTATCATTGGGGTGACAAAGTCGTGAACTGATGAGGAGATAGCCTCTCTGAGGCGTACGATATCCTCTGCGCGGCGCACGAACGAAAGCGCGATTGCATCAACGCCATGAGCGAGTCCAAACTCGATATCTTGAAGATCTTTCTTTGTGAGAGAAGGTGCCGTTAAATTAACGCCAGGGAGGTTGATCCCTTTCTTGTTTCCCAGCTTACCGCCGAATACAACTTTCGTCGAAACATCATCGCCAGCTATCGAGGTAACGCGCAGTTCGATGCGGCCATCATCCAGCAGGATCCGGTCGCCTTTATTTATGTTTTGCGCAAAGGAATCGTACTTAACCTGGATTGAGTCCTTTGTCCCGATGACGTCGTGTGTCGTAAGGGTGATCTGCTCACCGGGAGAAAGGAGGATCGCCTCGCCGTCCTTGAGCATACCGGTGCGCAGCTTTGGGCCCTGCAAGTCCTGCAGGATTGCAAGCGATCTCGCTTCTTCCTTTGCGAGCGAGCGAATCTCCTTAATAACTTTCGCGTGGTCATCGTAATTTCCATGCGAGAAGTTCAAGCGGATTACATCCACGCCTACTTCAAGAAGGCGTTTGAGCAAAGCACGGCTGCTCGAGGCAGGTCCAACTGTGGCGATGATCTTTGCTTTGCGGGTCATAGATAGTTCAGTTCCTTGGCTTCCTGTTCTAGGGTATCACGATAATCCGGGTGAGCGATTTCAATGAGCGCCCGCGCCCGCTGCTTGATCGTTTTTGCGTAAAGGTTGGCAACACCGAATTCTGTGACGACGTAGTGGACATGATTGCGTGTTGTCACAACTCCAGCGCCCTGTTTGAGCATGGAAACAATGCGGCTGATTGGAGCGCCGCCGCCGGGTGTGGCCGTTGAGGGAAGGGCGATGATCGGTTTTCCCCCTTTACTCCGCGAGGCTCCATAGACAAAATCCAATTGACCACCGACGCCGGAGTAGAGTTTCGGACCGATGCTGTCTGCGCAAACTTGACCGGTTAGGTCGATCTCGATTGCAGAATTGATGGAGACCATCTTCTCATTCTTAGAGATGACAAAGGGATCGTTAACATACTCAGTAGGATGGAGTTCGATGATGGGATTATCGTCGACAAAATCATAGAGCTTCTTAGAGCCAAGAATAAATCCCGCAATAATCTTTCCAGGGTGCAGGGTTTTCTTCTCGTTTGTGAGCACCCCGGCTTCGATTAATTTGATCACGCCATCTGAGAAGAGTTCGGTGTGCACCCCCAGATCTTTTTTATCATCTAAGTATTTCAAGACAGCATCTGGAATAGCGCCAATACCCATTTGCATCGTCGAACCGTCTTCGATAAGGTTGGCGATATTGCGACCGATTTTCATGCTCAAGTCCGTCGCGTCACCCATCAAGAGCTCAGCCAGCGGATAATTTACAGAAACGGCGAAATCGATTTTAGAGAAGTGGATGAAGGAATCACCAAGCGTCCGCGGCATCTGCTCATTAATTTCGGCGATGACGACATGTGCATTCTGCGCAGCGCTTTTGACCAAACCAGCTTCGATGCCAAGACTGCAGAAGCCATGCTCGTCAGGAGGGCTGACTTGTAATAGGATGGCGTCCAGCGGAAGATAGCCATCACGGAAGAGAAGCGGAACTTCTGATAAGAATGTTGGCGTGAAGTCCGCACGTCCTTCATGAACAGCCTTTCTGACGTTATGGCTGATGAACAGGGTGTTCACCCGGATGTGACCTTCCATCTCAGGATCAACATGCGGTGCAGGTCCAATTGTCAATACTTGGGTGACTTCAACGTTTTCAAGCGTCTTGGCTCGTTTCACAAGCGCATCTAGGAGTTTTTGAGGAACGGAGCAGTTGCCCGTTATAAAGACGCGCCAGTTCGATTCGATTGCTTTGACCGCTTCATCCGCATTCATCAAGCGTGACTCGTATTTTTTCAACCAAGCCATTAGATGTGTTCCCCCACACCACCTAAACGCTTCAAATTGACAACTTTGCCAGATCGTGTGTTGAGCCCGCGCTGAAGGGGTGGCATATCGGCGAGTGCGCCGTCAAGACCCTTGAGCGCAATCGCCTCGAGGTAGGGATATGCACCAAGGAATAACGCATGTGACGCGGTCCGTCCCAATACGCCTGACATATTTGGAACGCAGTAATGGATGATTCGATCCTCCTCGTAAATCGGACTGCCGTGATTAGTCGGGCGTGAAGTCTCCACACATCCCCCTTGGTCGATGCTCATGTCGATGATCAGCGCACGAGGCTTCATGGATTTGACAGTCTCTCTTGTTACCACAAGTGGTGCTTTTGAGCCTGGAACGAGAACAGCGCCGATGAGAACATCGGCGAATAGACAAGCACGTGAGACATTATAGGGAGTTGAAAGCATGGTCACGATAGGAAAGGGAAGGCGCTCCTGTATTTTTCGCAGACGTTGGAGATCGGTGTCCAGTAATGTAACATGTGCACCGATTCGAGTGAAACTATCAGCTGCAGTACTTCCGACCACGCCGGCACCGATGATAACCACCTCGGCGGGAGGGACCCCCGCTGCGCCGCCGAGCAAGATCCCTCGCCCCCCTTGATCATTCTGCATGAAACGAGCCGCGACCTGGATCGCCATACGGCCTCCAATTTGGCTTAGAGGCGTCATGATTGGTTTATATTCGTTATCCTCTTCAACTTGCTCGTAAGCTATGGATGTTATCTTTTTTTCCAATAGCGCTTCGATTTTATCCTGTCGCGACGCGGCAAGGTGCAGGAATCCGGTGATGCATGTTTCGGGACGCATCATCTCAATTTCATCTCGCAGCGGTCGCGCGAATTTCATAATGAGGTCCGGGCGGCCGAATACCTCCTCCTGGTTGTAGACGATTTGACCACCGGCTGATGAATAATCGTCGTCAGTAAAACCTGCGCCTTCTCCAGCTTCAGTCTCAATATAGACTGTGTGACCATGTTTTGTGAACAGGTTCACACCCGCAGGTGGGAGACCGACGCGGAACTCAAAGGGTCTTCGTTCTTTAGGTACGCCGATATGCATGAATCACTCTCCAGGGAAACAGCTTCTCAAAGTAAGCACGTATGAAAACAAACATGAAATCCACATCATGAGGAAGAAAAGAGTTTTGCCAGAATTGCCTTCTGGGCGTGCAAGCGATTTTCGGCTTGTTGGGAGATTTCCGTGTGCGAGCCATCCGCGATCTCATTGGGGATCTCCACTCCATGATGGGCAGGGAGGCAGTGCATAGCGATGACGTCATTCGCTGCAAAATCGACCAATTTCTCATTCACATGGTAGGGTGCGAAATCTTCACTGTGTTTTATTGCGTTGTCTTCACGTCCCATGCTGGTCCAAGTTTTTGTATAGATGATATCAGCGCCTTTTACTGCAGCGAAGGGATCGTGTGAGTGCATTATCTTGCTTCCCGTTTCTGTCGCTAATTCATCGGCTTCTTTTATCACCGTTTGAGGTAGATCGTATCCTTCAGAGGAGTATAGCATAGGACCAAAAGAGAGTTTAGGCTTGGAAGGGGAATCGCGGGCCAAATCATTAGACTAATTTGGACGTCTTGATGTTGTCGATGTTCTAGGGTCAGTGCTGCAATGGGGGGCGTAGCCAATACAGCCAGCCACCAGTCCTTCTAGAGGGGGGGTCTAACCGATCATACGCCGCTAGCAGGAGAGCGATGATGAGAACCGCAGATCCGATCCACTGCACCGGTGTCAGGGTTTCGCTTAATATGACATTTGCCAAAGAGACCGTAACGAGAAGTTCAGCGAGCCCGAAAAGGGATGTTTGGATTCCACCAATTAATTGTACGCCTGCAAAAAGCGTGAGGCGTGACAAGAAGGTGACAACGGTTAAGTAGATAATGGGAAGGATTGCGGCTTCAGGCGGGATGGAGTAAGGCCTAGAGAAGATTAAGAAAGCGGGGACAGTAACGACGGTCATTGCCAGAAGCGTATAAAGTGTGACTGTTGGCGCTGGAACCTCATAAAGTACACGTTGGTTGATGGGGATGTGGAGTGCGTATAGACATGAGGCGCACAGCATTAGGAGAACCCCGCGTACATCAACAGCGCCGTCGCCTGTCTGTGTGAGAAGGTACACACCGGGGATGCTGAGTAGGAGGCGGATGATTGTGAGATTGGTGGGTCGGCTTCCATCAAGGTAAAGAAATCCGGCAATAAATATAGGATAGAGGGTAAATAGGAACTGACCCAGGCTGGCATCTAAACTGACAAGCGATGCATAGTAAAGCAGAGACCCCAGACCATTCAAGAAACCAGCGATTGCGCAACCCAGTAGACCGAGAGGGAAGATGTATAGATACTCTCGTTTAAAAATTAGGATAACGATGGACAATAACAAGGCTGCGCCAGCGGTTCTTGCCGCAACTACTGATGTCGGGTCAAGACCAGCCAGGATTGCTTGCTTGCCGAAAATGGGAGATGTGCCAAGAAGAATGGCGGACACGACTGCAAAATAAATACCGGTGTTCTTCTTCGTTACTTTTCGGTCCAAGGTTAGCGCTCCTGGCGCAGTGCTAGCTCGATCTCCTCAATGAGATCATCAACAAAGAAGTCCCCTTTGGTCATCAGTTGTTCGATGTGACCATCAAGGCGTTTCCACTCGGATGACGTGAGTTCTTTTGCAGTGATCACGACAATTGGAATACCTTGTGTGGGCATTTGTGCTCGGAGTCGATCGAGAAGTGCAAAACCATCCATATCAGGCATCATTAGATCTAGGATGATTAAATCTGGAACCGATTGTTTCAGGATTTGCAGCGCGACCGACCCAGATTCTGCTTCGTTGACCAGGAAGGTCCCTTGCGCTTCGAGGAGTCGGCGGATTAAACGGCGAGCATCAACTTGGTCATCGATAATAAGCACATTCCGCATTTGCGATTGATCGATCTGGGTAAGAGCAGCGACAATGCCCTCTCTTGGATGAGCGGGAAACGTAAAGTCATCAACAGAGATATCCTTCGACCAAGCGGGACCCAGTAGATGGCTCTCCACGGGCATCGTGTGGCCGGAACAATTGATAACGATTACATCATCTGGGAGTATGACTCCTTGCCTTACAAGTTTGATCAAGCCTGCAAACGCCACGGCTGCAGCGGGCTCGATCGAAAGCCCCTCTACCTTGGCTATAAGGCTCAGCGCGCGGAAGGCATCCTCATCAGAGACACTATCAATCGTTCCCCCGCCTGATTCAAGCATCCTCTGGCGAAGCAGGGTGTAGGCCCTACCAGGATCGCCTGTTGTGAGCGTGGTGATGTGAGTTTTAGGAGACAGCACCGGATCAACGACATCAAGATTTGCTTCCCATGCCGTCGCCATGGGCGCACAGCCTGCACTCTGGATGCATGCCAGGGCAGGGATGTTGTCGACAAGCCCCGCAGCATGCATCTCTTGGAAGCCCTTCAATACCCCAAGAGGACCGATTGCGCCGCTGACGGCTTGGATATACCAATCTGGAGAGCTCCAGGTGCTTTGTCTTTCAATTTCAGCGTTGCTCGGCAGCTGCAACCCGGCCAGCTGCTCGGCGATTTCGAAAGCGATAGTCTTCATCGATTCCAACGCTGTGATGCTGCGTGCTCCGCGGTCCAGAAAGAGGCCTCGCTCCAATGAGAATTGAGAGGCCAATTTCTTTACCTGGTCATATGTCCCTGTCACTTTGATTACTTGAGAGCCGTAGATAGCCACCTCGTGCATTTTTTCAGGGGGAACTAAGCTGGTAATGAATGCCCACAGTTTCAAACCCGCGCGTGCAAATGCAGCCGAGAAGGCGATGGCGACATTTCCTGTTGAGCAGATGACCGCCTCGTTAATGTTATGTTCCAGTAAAGCTGCAACCGTTACCGCAGCTTGACGGTCTTTGAAAGATCCCGTCGGGTTCTGGCGCTCATCTTTGATGTAGAGATTGGGGAGGCCAAGCAGCATCCCGAGTTGGTGAGCTGGGAAGAGTGGCGTCCAACCCTCTCCGATTGAGGGATAGATGGATGGATTTTGCAGAGGGAGCAGTTCGCGATATCTCCACAAGCTAGCGGGTCGATCCGAGAAGGTTGATCCCCGGAATTGACCGGCGTCAATATCATAGCAAGCTTCCATCCAATCACTGCCGCATTCAGGACAGGATTTGGTGAGTGGGTGGTATGGTATGCGAGCGTCACAATCAAGGCATTTCGCCACAAATGAGGGCATGGATTGACCTATCGATAACTATGGTTCTGCGAAGTACCAAACCCGTGTCTACAGCAGTCGTCCATCATAAGGGATCCTGAGATGATGAGACTGGTTTAGTTGCTGAGATTATCCCCGGGGGGCAATGCGTCTTATTATTGCCGAAACTATTTTGTTATGGTCTTCTGATGGCCGGACCGCCACTTTTTCCAAGGTTTCGGAAAGTTTGATGAGCTTTTCGATGTCGCTAGATGTGAGTTTGTCCGGGAGAATGCCTATGACAGGAGTTTCCTCATCAATTTTCTGAAGGAAAAAGCCGTCATCAAATTCTGAGAGACCTGGATAGGTAAGGCTGAGAATTATAATCTCGGGCGAGCTTCGTTCTAATAAGCGGGAGGCGTCCTCGAGAGATTCCGCGATAAGTACGGTCCCAAGTCTACCGCCTTCGATGACAGCTCGAATACGATCACTTTCATCCGCTTGTTCCTCTACAAGGAGGAAGGTGGACTTTTGATAACAGTTCAGCGCTTGAAGAATGTGGCGCAGGGAGTTTTCGCGAACCGGTTTTGTAAGGAAACGAGTGATATCGAGGAGCACGCCTTTTTCCTGTCCATCATCATATTCAGTTAGCAGAATCGGTGTGGCAAAAAGCGCCTCGTCGCCAAGTATCTCTAGCATAATTTGCCAGACGTCAGGATCGGGATGGAGGAGATCTAGCAGGATTGCATCAGGATTTGTTGCTTTCGCGATCTCAAAAGAGTGACTGGGTTGTGTGACCACACGAAAGCGATACCCTGCATCTTCTAGAATGCGGCAGTATTGATTAGCAATATCGGAATCTCGATCTACACAAAGGATTAATGGAGCGAGCTCTTCTTTTTCCTGTACCGTCATTTCAAAGGGGATTGTGAAGGCAAAAGTGCTGCCCTCGCCAGGCAAGCTCTCAACCCACAGAATACCTCCGTGTAGTTCGACGAGGTGCTTGCAAATGGATAAACCCAACCCCGTACCACCTGTCTTTCTTGTCGGTGAAGCGTCAACTTGTGAAAATGGTTCAAAGATTTTCTCGTGGTCATCAGGGGAAATTCCGTACCCTGTGTCGAAAACAGCTATGACCACCTCGTGTTGACCGCTACGCTCGATCAAACGTACCGAAATGCCGATATGCCCTTCATCGGTAAATTTAGTTGCGTTCGAAACGAGGTTAAGTAGGATTTGTCGCAGGCGTATGTTATCCGCCTGAATTCTCGGGAGTTCGTCCGGTAAATCGATGACAAGCTCAATGGGCTTGTCTTTAACCAGGCCAACAGCGGTTGCCATCACCCCCTGGACGATCTCAGGAAGGTTCACCTCTGAGAATGTAAGTTCCATTTTGCCGGCTTCAATTTTTGAGAGATCAAGGATGTCATTGATTAATCCAAGGAGGTGTTGACCGGCGTTGTAAATTGCGGATAGATCTTGTTCTTGGTTTTCAGTTACGGGGCCGTCAATCCCCTTGAGGATAACCCTGGAGAAACCGATGATTGAGTTTAAAGGTGTGCGGAGCTCATGGCTCATATTTGCCAGGAATTGGCTTTTCAAGCGGTCGGCTTCACGCATTTCCTCAAGGGCTTGCAATGTAAGTTGGTGGGAACGTGCGTCATGAAGTGTAATAGCAAACTCTTGCGCTACTGCATCAGCAAGGATCCGGTCTTCTTCAGTCCACGGGTCATCAGATTCTTTCCCGTCGAGCTCAATCACCCCGATGATTTCATTTTGGACCCGGAGGGGGATAACCAGGCGATTTGGTGTGTGAACCGCGATTATCGGGGAAGGCTGATCTACGTCAATGATTGGTTTAAGATTGCCTCGATCATCCTCGTATCCCAGGATCTGGCCCCATGAGGCCGCAAGTTCGGGGGCAGAGATTGCATCAATAGCATCCTGGGGAGTTGGCAGCGTGACCGCCATGCGAGTTTTTTGAGACCGTTCAGTATCGACGATCTGAAAGATCCCGCGATATCCTTTGAGTATGCCTTGCTTATCAATGCGTTGAGTCGAACGGATTAGGATTGTACATTGTTCGCCTTGAGGGTATTCGAAATCCAGCAATAGATGCTGGATTGGCCGGCCTGATTCAATCAATTGTTTAAGTTCAGCGGCAGCTTCTGTATTAAACCCGGAACCGAAAATCTCTTTCCCTATGAGATCATCTGGCGTCAAACCTAGAGCTTTTTCTACTTCTGGGCTGCACCATGTATAGCGCCCAGCACTATCGCTCTCCCAAGACCAGCCGCGCGGGCGGTCAGCTTCGGGAGGACCGAGAACTTCCGTTGGAACAATTCCTGTTTTTGGGAGGTCTTTCGAGACCCCCGAGAACAGGTTTTCAAGGCGTCGGCGTATACCTTCGATTGAGTTCATTCGAATAGTGCCCTGTTTCCTCAGATAACTCACGATACTGTTTCGCTGCCCGACTTTCTGGCGCGTATTGGTTAATCGGCTGACCCAGGATCGCGCTTTCACGTAACCTGGTATCTATTTCGATCTCAACATCATAGATGGCTTCGGAAAATGCGGTTCTTATCTGCTCTGCAAGGCTGCGGTGGATACGGTTGCGTTTGTCGAGCATTGTGAGGAGAATTCGATATCTAAGTTTAGCGTTGTTTTCTTGACGAATCGCTAAGATCATGTTGAGCATATCGCGCAGCGCATGCGCAGAGAAATACTCCGGTTGGGTTGGAATGATGAGTAAGTCCGCTGCAGAGAGAGCGTTCTTGGTGAGCGTCCCAGTGCTTGGTGGGCAATCAATGATGATCGTATCGTAAGATTGGTTATCCTTGAGTTTCGTATTCAAAAGCATCATATAGTCGGCGCGAACTAACAGATGAGGTTCAGCCAGGTTTAACTCGTGATTAGACGGTATGAGTTCCACGTCACGGAAATTTGTTGGAATTACTGCTCCGTTCAGATCATCATTACCTAACAGCAATCCGGCAATGGTTCTTTCAAATGAGTCGGGTTTAAACCCAAGGGAAAGGGTCAGATTGGCGTGTGGATCCAGATCGATGAGGAGCACTCTCCGTCCCATCTCCGCAAGCGAAGCACCCAATGACAATGTGGTTGTTGTTTTCGCAACTCCACCTTTAGCGTTTGCGATGGCTATGATGTGGGTCATGCGTTGTCCTCACCCCTTGGTTTCTTGTGTTAGACAGAAGCAGTTTCGCTTCTATTTATTTTCTCGCCGATCAATAGGATGTTGGCTGCTCAGGGTTATAGATTGTTCCAGCAATCGAATCCGACTTCGTTCAGCTCCGAAGACGCGACGCATTTCCTGCACGGCACTTTGAAGCATACCTTCTACATCATCGCTGGATCTGATTACATTGGTTAATTCGAGCACAGTCTGCTCGCGCTCAACCCGGCGCAGTGTTTCCTGGAACAAACGTGCATTCTGTACAGCCACAGCGAGCTGATCCGCGAGGATCTGCAGAACTGCGATATCGTCCAAACTGAAAGCGTTTATGTTTGGGTGTTGGACATCGAGAGCGCCGAGCACCTGCTCGCCGACAATAAGTGGGATTGAGAGCTCGGAGCGCATGTTTGTCAGGAGTGGATGTGGTTGATGAAGCTCGTCCTGGTTTACATCGGATGCCAGATAGTATTCACCGTTTTCCACGACGAAGCCAATAATCGTTTTCGAGCCCACACGCAGTTGATAGCCGGCAGAGAGCATTTGTGCACCAGCTTCGCCAGTTGCGGCTCTGACTTCTGCAATTTCTTGCGCCTCGTCGAGTAAGAAGGCGGCGACATGAGGGTATCCGAAACGATCACTGATAAGCCTCACAGCCCTATTGAGAAGCGTTTCTGTGTCTAGCAAACCGGTGGCGTCACGTGCGACCTCAGCTGCCGTTTGTAATTGGGCAGCCCGAAGTTGGACTTCTTCAAGCAAACGCATCTGCTCGACTGCATTCGCGACTTCGTCAGCAACCGCTTCAAGGATTTCACGATCGTCCTCAGTCCATTCACCAGGACGTTCCGCAAGAAGGCCGAGATTGCCAACAATTTCGCCGCGCACAGATATGGGCGCATCCATTGGATCTCCGCCGTCCGCCACTGCGTCCGGGTAACGTGAGCCGGTATATTCGGCAAATGATGCCAGTTTGTCATCTTCAATTAATTGGAATAGTTCTTCCCAGGATTCTGCAGTTTGGCGACGGTACAGACTGTCGATCTGCTCGAAACTCAGTTGCGTTTCCTCAAATAGCCGGGCGTTATCGAGCGAAACCGAAACCTGATTTGCAATCAGTTCGAGGAACTCAATATCGCGCGAATCTAAACCATCGAGGTCAGCGCTCTCAACCGCGAATGCGCCAATAGCTTCACCACGGCTGATGAGAGGGACAGAAACCGTTATGCTGGTGGGACGGATGGTTTGGCTGGTTCCTGAGATATCCTCACTGAGGGTCGAAACGGGTTTCAAGGTTGCGACTGCACGGCCGAGAGGGCCGCGTTCAAGGGGGACGGGGATTCCGGTGGGTGTTGGCTGAACGCCTTCTGCGGCCGAAGTGCTTCGGACGACAATTTCGTTGCCTTCAATGAGCCCAATGATCACGCGATTGAAACCAAATATCTCGCGAATGCTCTCACTGGCTTTTACGAGCAGTGTATCGTAGTCTGATTGCTCACTTATGCTGGTGAACACATCGATGACCCGCCGGTTCTGCGCGGATAGCTCAGTGAGCTCACCGATCAGGCGTGCGTTTTCGATTGCGACAGCAAGCTGGTCAGCCATTGTTTGTAAGACCAGGATATCCTCATCATCAAAGGCGTTCGGATCTTTACTTTGGACATCAAGAGCGCCAATGATTTGCTTGCCTGCCCATAAAGGAAGAGCCATCTCGGAGCGTGTCTCGGGGAGATCGGGATTGGCGAAGTGCACTTGGTCTTCACCAACGTCAAGAGCGATGCGGGGTTTCCCTGTGCCGGTGGTAAAGCCGACGATTCCGATCTTGCCTACAGAAAGGCTGTATCCCTTTGCGATCATACGCTTGCCACCTTCTGAAGAAGCGGCGCGCAATACGGCATTTTCGCGCTCTCGATCGAGCAGAAAAACACCCGCATGGTAGAAGCCGAAACGGGAGGTTATCAGATTTACCGTCTCGCTCAGCAGGGATTCCACATCACGGATCGCAACGGCATCACGGGCGACTTCAGATGCTGTTCTCACTTGACGTGTGCGTTCCTCGACGCGGTCTTCAAGAGATTGATAGAGACTGTTTAGTTCAT
>CAYLOO010000061.1:0-16598 GCA_964385355.1 uncultured Anaerolineaceae bacterium | reverse complement strand
GGGGCAGGGCATTCATCGAAGGCCATGATGATGTCCGCACCGAGTTGTTCCTGGACGGCGATGACGCTCTCGGGTGTGAAGCGAAGGGTAGTTCCATCGAGATGGGATTTAAACGTAACCCCATCCGCGTCGATCTCGCGTTGGTCGGCCAGTGAAAAGACCTGAAAGCCACCGGAATCCGTGAGGATGGGCTTCTGCCAACCCATGAACGCGTGCAGCCCCCCGAGTGCGGCGATCCTCTCCGCACCGGGTCGAAGGTAAAGGTGGTAGGTATTGGCAAGGATGAGCGTGGCACCGGCTGCCTCGATTTGATCGGGAGTCAAAGCTTTGATCGTCGCCTGGGTGCCCACCGGCGCGAAGACGGGTGTGAGTAGCTCACCGCGAGGGGTCTGGAAGATCCCCGCTCGTCCGCGGCCATCCTGTGCAGTCAGGTGAAAACGGAAATCACCCATCACAATGGATTCCATGCTGACAGGGCATGGGGGATGGTTGGACATCTTCGATGTTCAGGAAGCGTTCAATTCGAAAACCCATAGCGCTCGATTATACCCATGCCTCTGATAAGTTGTCATCTCTGGGTGGCACCTTTATACTAAGCGCCATGAATCCTCAAAACGAATATTCCACTTGGGTTGAAGTCGATCTCGGAGCGATCGAGGAGAATGTCCGCTACTTCTTGCAGAGTACAGGCAAGCAATGCATGGCTGTCGTTAAGGCAGAAGCTTACGGGCATGGTGCGCTACAGATTGCTAAAACGGCGTGTAAAGCGGGGGCGAGTTGGTTGGGCGTCGCCCGCGCGGGAGAGGCACTCGCATTGCGAGCGGCAGGCATCGACGAGCCGATATTTCTCCTGGGATGGACTCCGCCGAGGCGGATGGAAGCGTTAATTAAAGCCAATGTATCGTTAGCCTTCTGGAGTGAAGCGCAGCTTGCGGATATCTCAGAAGCCGCAGAGAAGGTCGGCGGTCGGGCGAACGTCCACCTCAAAATCGACACGGGGATGAGCCGCGTGGGTATTAAACCGGCGGAGGCATCGCGTCTGGCTCAGGAGGTAGGGCGAATACCGTCTGTGCATCTCGAAGGGGTATTCACCCATTTTGCGAAAGCGGACGAGTCAGACATGACAAGTACAGATTCACAGCTGCGGATATTTAGCGAAATCATATCCAGTTGGGAATCATCGGGCCTTCGCCCTCCGTTGGTGCACTGTGCTAACTCAGCAGCTGCGCTGCGCAAACCGGAGTCGTGGTATGACCTAGTGCGAGTGGGGATCGCGATGTATGGGCTGCATCCCTCGAGCGACTGTAAACTGCCGGGTGTAGTGCGGCCGGCGCTTACATGGAAATCCAGCCTCGCTCAGGTCAAGGTGCTCCCGCCCGGGCGGGGGATTAGTTATGGGCACATTTACACTACGTCGTCTGAGGAGAGGATCGGGACCGTCCCGGTCGGTTATGCGGACGGTTTCCGGCGCGTCGAGGGGAATGAGGTTCTTGTTGGGGGAAAGCGGGTTCCGGTCGTTGGTCGGGTGACGATGGATCAGATTATGGTCCAACTCGACGCACTCCCGAACGCCCAGCCTGGGGATGAGGTCGTGATCATCGGCTCACAAGAGGCGGAGCGGATCAGCGCAGAAGATGTGGCCGATCGCTGGGGGACGATAAATTACGAGGTCACAAGCGGGATTCTGAAACGCGTTCCCCGTCTTTA
This sequence comes from uncultured Anaerolineaceae bacterium, assembly GCA_964385355.1. GTDB lineage: Bacteria > Chloroflexota > Anaerolineae > Anaerolineales > E44-bin32 > E44-bin32. Next base: position 14,891 of record CAYLOO010000061.1, on the reverse strand, counting down.
TTCGTAATCATTTGTGCACTGGGGTGCTTCACCGATGGTTCTTAATGCGCAGAGGCCGACATGCAGTCGGCCTCTTATCGATTATGATATTCAACCGCGTCTATTTACCCGCCGAGGTAAGCTTTCTTCACCTCCGGGTTCTCTAGCAGATCGCCGGATTTCCCTTCCAATACAATGGATCCGCTTTCAAGAACGTAGCCGCGCTGAGAGAATTGAAGTGCCATACGGGCGTTCTGCTCAACGAGGAGGATGGTCGTGCCCTCCTTGTTGATTTCCTTCAGCGCATCGAAGACGTCCTTCATGAGCAGCGGTGCGAGACCCATGGAGGGCTCGTCGAGCAGCATCATTCGCCGAGCGCTCATCAGCGCACGGCCGACGGCTAGCATCTGCTGTTCCCCACCGCTTAACGTTCCAGCTTTCTGATTGATCCTCTCCTCCAAGCGCGGGAAAATCGAGAAGACCCGCTCGAGATCGTTTTTGATTTCTGGACCGTCCTTGCGGGCGAAAGTCGCCAGGTGCAGATTCTCTTTCACGGTCAGATTGTCGTGGAGCCGGCGGCCTTCGGGTACATGAGATATGCCTAACTCGCTCACCACCTTGTCTGCAGGGTAGTCGAGTAGATTCTTTCCAGCGAAGGTCATCGAGGTGCCATCTTTCGCATCTATCAGTTGGGATATGGCCCACAATGTGGTGCTCTTCCCGGCGCCATTGGCACCGATGATGCAGACGATTTCACCCTCGTCAACTTCAAAGCTAATGCCATGCAAAGCCTTAATGTTACCGTACGAGACAGCCAGGTTTTCAACCGAGAGAAACATCAGACCTCCACCTCCTTGCCCAGGTAGGCGTCGATGACTTTGGGGTTAGACTGGATCTCTTCCGGTGTTCCCTCTGCAATGACCTCGCCAAAGACAAGCGTCTGTATGATCGAACAGAGCTCCATAACCACCCTCATCCTGTGTTCAATGAGGAAGATCGCCAGGCCAATTTCTTCATGGACGCGGCGAATGATCTCCATCATCTGGACCAATTCCTCCGGATTCATACCCGCGGTTGGCTCGTCTAGGAAGAGAATTTTTGGCTCCGTGGCGAGTGCACGAGCCATCTCAACCCGGCGCTGGGCGCCATAAGGTAGATTCGTAACCACTTGATCTGCAAGATGGCGAACCCCCACTAAGTCCAGGAGGTTATAGGCTAAATGCTCGATTTCGCGCTCTTCTTTCTGTCGCTTGGGAGTATCGAAGAACGCGCCAGTGAGCCCGTAGTTGATCTTAGAGTAGCGAGCCAATCTCACGTGCTCCAGCACCGTCATATGACGCCACAAGCGCAGGTTCTGGAAGGTCCTTCCCAGGCCGCGTGAAGCAATCTGGAACGGCTGCAAACCGTTGATTGTCTTGTTCTCGAGCACGATATCGCCCTCGGTTGGGTCGTACACTCCGGTGATGAGATTGAAGATCGTGGTCTTACCCGCTCCGTTGGGACCGATCAGGCCGCGTATCTGCTTTGGCTCAACCTGCAAGTTGTAGTCGTGGACGGCTCGCAGCCCCCCGAAGAAGTGGGTCATTTGTTTGACTTCAAGAAGCGGCATTGTCGGCCTCCCCTTCTGTCATCGATTTGGGTTTGACGAGTGCGATTGGATCGAGTTCGGTGAAGGCGATCAATCCTGTAGGTCGGTAGATCATTAATAGGATGAGCATGATCGGGATGATGATCCACTTAAGGATCTCCAACGGGCGCAGCGCCTCGCTGAGTAGATTGAAACCGACCGCACCGACGACGGATCCGGCAACGGAGTTCAAGCCGCCGAGGTAGACCATCGCCAAGACCTCCGCTAGTTTGCGGATGCCGAACGTTCCGGGGTTGATGTAGCGGATGACATGTGCAAAGAGGCCGCCTGCTACTCCAGCCCAGAATGCGGAGAAGAGGAAAGCGATCATTTTCGTCTTCCGGGTGTCAACGGTCATGGCACTTGCGGCCAGTTCGCCGTCGCGAACGGCGTTGAGGGCTTTGCCAATCGTGGAGCGGACGAAATTGTTGATAATCCAGATGGAAAGCATTGTCCATACAAAGATCGTCGGCAGGTTGGCATAGTCGGGTTGATTGCTCAAGCCGCGCGGACCACCCACGATCTCAAGATTATTGAAGAGGCTCACCACAATGAACATGAAAGCGAGGGAGATGATCGCCAGATAATCACCGCGGGTCCGGAAGGATGGGATGGCGACGAGAAGCGCGCCGATCGCGGCGACAATTCCGCCCAGGACCAAACCAATCGGGAAGAGGTAGGGCCCCAATGCTGGCGGAAGGAGCGCTTCCCCAAATCGGTTCTCAGAAACAAATAGCACGATTGTGAAAACCGAGGCTGCGTACGCACCCAGGGCGATGAAGCCCGGATGGGAGCAGGAGAATTCACCCATGTAGCCGTTAATGACGTTCAGGCTGAGCGTGATGATGATGGCGATCAAGGTGAGTTTGACGACGAGCAGACGGTAGTCGTTGATGCTGGTCCAGAGATGCAGGACAGCATACAGCAGGGCGATGTGTATGAGGAGCGAGAGGCCTGTTGATGTGTTGTACAGCTTGGCGACGATGAAATCCGTGAGTTTGGCTGTAAGGCGGGCCGTGATGGCGATGGGCAATCCATAGATTAATAATAAATAAAGCAGCGTGCTTGGGATCAGTAAGGGTGTCTTGAGAACCAGGAGCACGCCGAAAAGTGCGGGGATCTTGGACATCCCCAGCAGCCGTGCGAGCGGATGCCCCACGAACATCTCGAGCAACACCGCAACCAACGCCGCGAGCAACCAGCCTAAGAGCGGGACCTGCTTATAAGGTTTCCATAACTTGTGCAGAAGGTTTCGGAATCGACTCCTATTCTCTTCTGCATATTCAATGTTGAGTTCCATTGCGTTCCCTCAAATTCTCGTTGGACAGTGTTATCGAAGAGGCAATCACAGGCGTAATTGGGCGCTGTAAGGTTCGCCGAAGAAGCCGTGAGGCCGGAAGGTGAGGATGATCAGGATGATCGAAAAGGCGATCAGGTCCCGCATCGTTGAGGGGAAGATCGCCGCTACGAAGATTTCTATGAACCCGATCATGAATCCCGCCAGGCTGGCGCCCAGGATCGAGCCCCTGCCGCCGAGGATGGCGGCTACGAACGCCTTCCAACCAAATAAGATGCCCATGTAAGGGTCAAGCACCGGATAGGCGACGCCGAATAAGATGCCGGCAGCCGCGGCGAGAGCCGAACCCAGGCCGAAGGTTAACAGCGCGATCTTGTTGATCGAGATTCCCATAAGCGGCACGACGACGAAGTCGAAGGCCATCGCCCGCATTGCCATTCCCCACTTTGTGCGGCGCACGAATTGGTGCAGCGCCAGCGTGAGCAATAAGGAGACGAATACAATGACCATCTTCTTGTTGGTCACACTTACGCCTGCTATGACATAAGTTGTGCTCTCTATGAGCGCTGGGAAACTCAGTCGCGTCGGACCGAGTATGGCCAGGTTGCCGGTCTCGAGGATGATGCCGATCATAAGGCCGGTGATCGCTGCGGATGCCCGCGGCGCGCCGCGTAAGGGTCTGTAGCCAATTCGCTCTACAAGCATCCCTACGAGCGAGGTCAGAATCATCGAGATGAAAAGGGTGAGAACCAGAACCAGGCCAAGCATGACGTTGCCAGCTAACGGGAGTATGCCAATGTTAGCCAGAGCCAGGAGGCCACTGGAGACGAAAAAACCGATATAAGCTCCGACCATGAAGACATCGCCGTGGGCGAAGTTGAATAGCATCAGGACGCCGTAAACCATGGAATAACCCAGGGCGATCAAGGCGTAGAAACTGCCCAATTGCAGGGCGTTAACGATTTGTTGGAGGAATGACTGCAACTGCATCGAATACGCTCCTCACTCTATGGAAGAGGCGGGTCAGGGCTTCCTGCCCCTGACCCACCCATAACGTAACGCACTTCAATGTGGTGTTCGCAAGCCTGCCATCGATGGGTGCGTTAATGCAAGTTTCAGGTTCTAGGGGCAGGCTTGATCATAGAACTTAAACGTACCCGTATCACTGATCTGGACGATCACCGCGCACTTGATCGGGTCACCCTGTTCGGTGAAAGTCATCTCACCGGTGATGCCCGCGAAGTTCTTGATCTGGGCCAGTGCATCGCGCACGCAAGCGCGGTCTACTGCCAGGTCGCCGGTGATTTCGCCGCAATCTTCCATCGCCTTCTGGATAATGAGGAAGGTGTCCCAAGTCAGGGCGCCGACGTCATCCGGAACGTAACCATGCTTGGCGTTGTAGGCGTCGATGAAGTCTTTGGTTGCGCCGGTCGCGCCGTCAGCGGCGTAGTGGGTGCTGAAGAACAATCCGTAGCAGTCCTCGCCACAGAGGTTTACAAGCTCTGCTGAACCCCAGCTGTCGCTGCCCACGATGGGTGCGTCGAAGCCGAGTTCATGCGCCTGCTGGACGATCAACGCCACCTCATTGTAGTACTGCGGCGAGAAAATGAATTCCGCACCGGTATCCATGATCTTGGTGATCTGAGCGCTGAAGTCCGTGTCGCCGGTTGTGAAGCTCTCGAAGGCGACGACGGAGCCTGCGCCGTGGATGTCCTCCCAGCCGGTCAGGAAGTTGTCCGCCAGACCCTTGGGGTAGTCACTGGCAACATCGTAAAGTACGGCTGCCTTGGTGAAGCCATATTCATCGGTGACGAAGTTGGCCACAACCGGTCCCTGGAATGGATCAAGGAATGGTGTGCGGAAAACCCAGGGTCGGTCTAGTGTGGTGGCAGGGTTCGTCGACCACGGGCTGACCATTGGCGTCTTGTTGTCGTTAGCGACGCCGCCTGCAGGGACGGCCTGTTTGGAGGATTGAGGTCCAACGATAACGAGCACTTCGTCCTGGGTGGTCAGCTTCTGGTTGACCGCCGCGGCCGATTCGCCCTTCGCCTCATTATCCTCGATGACCAGCTCGACTGCGTAGGTCTTTCCGCCGATCTCGAGCTCGCCGCCGATGGCCTCAAGCCACATCTCGGCTGCGAACTTGGTCCCTTCACCGACTTTAGGGATGTCTCCGGTGATGGGAGCGTTCACGCCGATCTTAATCGTATCCGGCCCAGCGGGGGCGCATGCGCCGACGATGATGGCCATAAAAAACGCGATTGCGATAACCTTTTTCAACATTTTCCCTTCTCTCCTCTCAATCGGTTGGTAATGCTTAACACAGACAAATGCCTTCAGATCCTTTTCCGCCGTCTCACCTCCTTGGCTGAATTCTATAATGATGATTGAGTAAACACAAAAGCGAGTTCAAGCAACTGAACCCGCTTTGATACGTTATGGTAATGGTGGCAGGGACAAAGTTGTTCTCTGGTGGATACCCACCCCCGCTGGGAAAACCGGGAGAGTACAATCGCTTTGTATCGAGTGGGTGATGATTGCCACCACACCTGCCGATGAACACATTGAGTCCCTAATTCCCTTTCAATACGAATGGATTTGAAAACTCAAAATTCAGATTATGATAGGAGACCTTTTGTTGCAAGTGATGTTTGTCATCACGCGTGAGGTCAACCCTACGTTGGAGTACAACAATCATCTTATCATAGTAGCTGTTGGGATGGAAATTGTGACCTGATATGTATGAAAGTGGTAATCGGTTGTGTGCAGAAGGGACGGGGAATCGCGGGGATGAGCCCACCCTTAAGGGGCTAAAGGTTTGTGCCCAGATACAGGATGCGTTTTCCCATCCGGTACTTTCAAATGAAAGCCGATCCAGAATCTTGACAGGGCGTATCGTGTCATGCTAAAGTGTAGCCATGTAGTATTATAGTACTACTTCCGGTTCTTACATTCCCAGGAGGGGGAAAGCATGAAGGTCTTCCTTAACGTTGCGGCGATGTTCGCCGCGATTTTTGTTTTCACGAACCCCTCTGCGGCAAGGGTAGTCAGATCGTCACTTAATTTGGATCCTCCGACGGCTGTCGCTGGGTTGTATACAACAACTCTGTTACCAGCCGTGTGAATATCCCTGAGGGGGAGTTCTCACGCCAGTGGGATCTACTGGGATGGGGCGGCGTGGCGGTTCGGACAGAGGTGTCGGCGCAGACCGGCACAACCGACGTCACGCCGCTCCTTGTGTTATACGTATTCCTCCTTTTGCGCACGGTGCATCCTGGCCAACGCTCGCAGACAGTGATCGTTGTTGCTATTGAGGCGGGAGTCCACAATACCTCCGTCTGGTCCTTGCGGTCGCTCAGAATAACTTACCTCGGCAGATACAAAACCTCATCGACAGGGTTTATCGCAAGCATAACTGCTCATCTTCTACCTTGACTTCCCTCCCCTGCATCTCTTAGAATTATGCATACGAATATGCACAGGTCGGGGAGAGACCCTGAACCAATAGGGCACCGAAGGGGCAAACCGCATCTACGCGTGCAGGCATGCGGTGAAACTCTCAGGTAAAAGGACCCGATCTGGCCGAACCTCTGGAAAGTCTCCGGACGCCGAAGGGGCAACTCCCCACAAGGGAAGAATCTCTCAGGTTGATGACAGAGGGCGCACACCCCAGTCGATGTGTGCTCTGCGCGCAGTGCCCATAACCCAATTTTAAAGGAGGTAAGCATGGAGTGCCCCAAGGATTTAAAGTACACCGAGAGCGACGAATGGGTCCGCGTTGAAGGGAACATAGGCACGACTGGAATTACCGACTACGCCCAGGACCAGTTGTCGGATATCGTCTATGTCGAGACATCCACACCCGTAGGTGAATCTCTGCAGAAGGGGGAGCCCCACTCGGCTGTGGAATCGGTGAAAGCTGCCGCTGATGTCAATATGCCTATCAGCGGCGTCATCACAGAGATCAACGAGAATCTGGCCGACACACCGGAGCTGGTGAACACGGATCCATACGGTGAAGCCTGGATGGTTAAATTCGAGATCAGCGACCCATCAGAGCTGGACGACCTGATGGATGCAGCTGCCTATGAGAAGTTCAGCGAGGAGCGCGAGCACTAATGACTTACATCCCCCATACCGAGAAAGACCGCAAGGAAATGCTGGCGGCGGTTGGCGTGGATAGTCTAGATGACCTGTATGATGCTATCCCCGAGAACGTGCGGTTCCCGGATCTTGACCTCCCCGAACCAATTTCGGAGATGGAAGTCGCCCAGGAACTGCAGGCGCTTTCAGAGGCTAACTTAGAGGTCTTCCACACATCCTGTTTCTTGGGAGCCGGCGCATATAATCACTTCATCCCCTCCGTCGTCGACCACACCCTGCGCCGCAACGAGTTCTATACGGCCTATACCCCCTACCAGCCGGAAATCTCTCAAGGGACTCTTCAGGCGATCTTTGAGTATCAGAGCCTGATGATCCAGTTAACCGGAATGGATGTCTCCAATGCATCCCACTACGATGGAGCGACAGCATTGGCGGAGGCCGTGATCCTGGCGTTGAATCACCATCGCGGCAAACGAAACAAGATCGTGATCTCACCAGCGGTCCACCCCCACTATCGCCAGGTCGTGCGCACGTACACGCAGGGCATGGGGCTCGCGATCACGGGCGACGAAAAATGCGAGACCGAACCGGAAGATCTTATGAAGATGCTGGATGAGGACACCGCGCTCGTGGCGGTGCAGTATCCGGATTTCTTCGGCAACATCACCGATCTTTCGGCTCTGGGAGAGGCTGCGCAGGCAAGCGGAGCGCTCTTCTGTGTCGTTGTCAATCCGCTGGCGCTGGGTATGCTTGTGCCACCCGGCGACTTCGGTGCCGACATCGTCGTCGGTGACGGTCAACCTCTTGGTATTTCACTCTCCTATGGTGGTCCCACCGTGGGCATCTTCACGACGAAGGATAAATACGTCCGCAAGATGGCTGGACGCCTGGTGGGCGAAACAGTAGATAGCCGCGGGCAGCGCGGCTACGTGCTCACCCTCACCCCGCGCGAACAGCATATCCGCCGCGATAGAGCGACTTCGAATATCTGCAGCAATCAGGGCTTATTGGCGCTCGCGTCGGCAGTTTATCTAAGTGTGGTTGGCAAGCAGGGTCTGCGCAAGGTCGCCGAACTTTGCTATCACAAAGCACATTACGCCGCAGAACGGATCGATGCGCTGAAAGGCTTCACGCTCTGGAATAAGCATCCGTTCTTCCACGAATTCGTCGTTAAATGCCCGCGACCGGTCGCGGAGATTAATGAACGCCTGCTCGAGTGGGACATCCTCGGCGGGTATGACCTGAGTCAAGAATATCCTGATCTGAAGGATCATATGTTAATCGCCGTTACGGAAGTAATCGCCAAGGAAGAGATCGACGACCTTGTGGCTGCGCTGGAGGAGGTCTCCAATGATTGAGCCTCTGATTTATGAATTATCCTCACCCGGACGCACAGGTGTATCGCTGCCGGTGATAGATGTTCCTGAAACGGCGCTCCCGGAAGGCCTGGTGCGGGAGAATTTACCCCTGCCAGAAGTCGCTGAGAATGATGTTGTGCGCCATTTTATGCGTCTCTCTCAATTGAACTACTGTGTAGACACGGGTTTCTACCCTCTGGGTTCATGTACGATGAAGTACAACCCCAAGGTCAACGAGGACATGGCCCGCCTTCCCGGTTTCGCATTTTCCCATCCGCTGCAGGATCCTGATACAGCCCAGGGAAGCCTGGCGATGATGTATGCTCTCCAGGACTGGCTCATGGAAATCGGCGGGTTTGCCGGAATGAGCCTCCAACCCGCGGCGGGAGCACACGGAGAGCTGACGGGGATCCTCATCATCCGGGCATACCATCATGACCGCGGCGATACGGAACGTAATAAGATTCTCATCCCCGACTCAGCGCATGGGACCAACCCTGCCAGCTCGACGATGAGCGGGATGGAGGTGATAGAAGTCCCGTCCGACGCACGCGGTAACATTGACCTGGATGAGCTCAAGAAACATTGTGACGATCGCGTCGCTGGTTTGATGCTCACCAACCCCAATACGCTGGGGCTTTTCGAAGAACATGTTCGGGAAGTTGTCGATCTGATCCATGGATGCGGCGGTTTGATTTACGGCGACGGGGCGAATATGAATGCCCTGCTCGGCGTGGTCAGGCCAGGCGATCTCGGCATTGATGTGCTCCATTACAATCTCCATAAGACCTTCTCCACGCCGCATGGCGGTGGTGGTCCAGGTTCGGGTCCCGTCGGTGTCGTCGAGAAACTGGTCGACTTCCTTCCTGATCCGGTAGTGGGCATTGTTGACGAAGGCGATGAAGCGAAACCGCCGTTGTATGGGCTAATAACACCTGAAAAGAGCATCGGCAGGGTGAAGGCTTTCCACGGACATTTCGGCGTCATCTTGCGCGCATACACCTATATGCGCATGTTGGGGAAATCGGGACTGCGGGCGGTATCCGACCACGCTGTATTGAACGCCAATTACCTGCTAGCGAAACTGCGCGATACCTACAAAGTCCCCTTCGACCGCATCTGCATGCATGAGTTCGTCGCTGAAGGGCACTGGGACGATGCACCTGACATCCATGCCTTGGATATCGCTAAGCGGTTGATGGACTACGGCTTCCACCCCCCGACGAATTACTTCCCGTTGATTGTGCCCGAAGCACTTATGATCGAGCCCACCGAGACGGAAAGTAAAGAGAGCCTCGATGCCTTCATAGAAGCGATGCTCGCGATAGCGAAAGAAGCCCGCGAGGATCCTGAGACCCTGAAGAGCGCTCCACATACAACACCGTTTGGGAGAATGGATGAAGTGCAAGCCGCACGGGATCTGGTGTTGTGCTGCCGCCCGCGCTATCTGGATAAACCTGATAACAAATAGCTGTCTCTGGAAGATGAATTCCAGGATGTATATTTGAAAACGCAGCCAAAAAGCAAAGCGCCTGCCCGATCCTGGGCAGGCGCTTTGTCCCCGATGAATAAAAGCGGCCTCAGTTCCCCATTGAATCCGAGGTCAAGAGGATGCAATGATCCTCTGTAGTATAGGAGAATATTCTCAATGAAGTCTGAACCCGCAGGATGTCAAAGATGATTTCGGTGGAATTGCGGAATGCGGTAGAATGAAACCACCGAAACGAGGTTCTCCAAATGACTCGTAAATCAGATGCGGTCATCCGTGAGGTAAAGAACCGGGAGACTGTCCAAATTTATTTGCCGGACAATGGCATCCTTGAAGGTCCCAGAGGAAGTCAACTGGAGACTTTTCTAAAAGTGCTCACACCACCTGCGCCAATCGTAGGCGCTGTGGTCAACGGCGAACTGCGTGAACTAACGTATCCGATCGAGATGGACTCCCGCGTTCGACCCGTAACGATGGGATCAGCCGATGGCATGCGGATCTACCGCCGTTCATTGACCTTTCTATTGGCGGCTGCCTTTGAGGAACTCCTGCCAGATGCGAGATTGACCGTGGACCACTCCGTATCTTCGGGGGGATATTACTGCGAAGTAAGCGACCACGATCCACTCACCAAAGGGGAGCTTCAGAAGGTTGAAGATCGCATGCGGGCACTCGTCGATGAAGACCTGCCGTTTGCCAAGTCGATCACTTCAGTGGATGAGGCGATCGAACACTTCACTACGAGAGCGTACAAAGATAAAGTTAGACTGCTGACGCATCGGAAGAAACCACACCTGGTTCTCTATCAACTAAAATCACACCGGGACTACCACCACGGATATATGGTTCCCTCGACTGGTTATCTCCAATGGTTCGCTCTGTATAAAACCGGCACTGGCTTTACACTGCGTTTTCCGAGACGACACCAACCAAAAAAACTCCTTCCGCTTCCGGATTACTCGAAACTGTTGGATACATTCCGGGAATATGGAAACTGGCTGCATACATTGGGGATTTCCAGCATCGGTGCGTTGAACGACGCCATCCTCGCTGGACGGGCGAGGGAGGTGATCCTCGTGTCTGAAGCCTTGCACGAAGGGCGGATTGCCGAAATCGCGGCGAGAATTAACGAGGAACATGGGACGACACGGTTGATCCTTGTTGCAGGTCCGTCCGCTTCCGGAAAAACAACATTCTCAAAGCGGCTCTCGGTTCAGCTGCTGGTGCGTGGTTTGTCACCGTTCCCGCTAGAATTGGATCATTATTTTGTCGATCGCGATAAGACGCCGGTTGATAAAAAAGGTGAGTTTAACTACGAATCATTGAAGGCGCTCGATCTTGACCGGTTGAACCATGACTTACGGAAATTGATAGAGGGAGAGCGAGTACAACTGCCAGATTATAATTTCATTACCGGGAAACGCGAACCAGGCGAGGAAGTGCAGCTGGCTCCCGATCAGCTAATCATCCTGGAGGGTATCCACGGGCTCAATCCAGAGCTTATCCCGGAAGTCCCTTCCGAGAACACCTTCAGAGTTTATGTCTCTGCGCTGACCCAACTCAATTTAGATAGCTTGAACCGAGTATCCACAACAGATACACGTCTTATTCGCCGTATTGTGCGTGATGCGGCGCGGCGAGGATATTCTGCGGCGGAGACGATCCGCCGCTGGGAGTCTGTGCGGCGCGGCGAGAAACGATATATTTTCCCCTATCAGGAAAACGCCGATGTGATGTTCAACTCCGCATTGATGTATGAAGGCTCTGCCCTTGCGCCGCTCGCGGAACCTTTAATCCGGCAGGTTCCCTTCGGGACGGAAGAGCACGTGGAGGCGAAACGCCTGCTCACCTTCCTGGATTGGTTCATACCCATCAACACCAGGCTGATCCCGGACAACTCGATTATGCGCGAGTTCATCGGTGGATCGATCCTTGAGGAGTTCAACCCCTGGCCGGCGGCGTGATCATAGGACATAGAGACTGTGAACGTCAATTGAAATCGATCGAGGACCTGGATGAATTCCATTGATAGCCGTGCACGCACGGCTGTTTCGATTAAGTCGGGAATCTAAACGCCTCACAGAAAAGCGGGAAGGATTTAGTTTTCAGCGGGTGATGTTCAACCACAGAGACGATGATGTCGCCTGCGATCGTGTTGAGCATAACCAGGACTCATTGGGCAAATACCTATCCTTCAATCGTCGCTCACGAGAGGCGGGTGGCGCAGACGTTTCTTCATGCTGTGGTGCTTCTTTTGCCGCAGACGCCTCTCTTTGATGCCCCTCGGCGGCCTGGTCTTCATCCTGCGCTTGGGAACCTGCTCCGCTCGGCGGATCAAATGAGCTAATCGCTGGCGCGCCTCCTGCCGGTTTCGCTGCCGCGAACGGAAGGAATGTGCAGTGATGATGAGCACTCCATCTTTGGTCATGCGCTTTCCGCCAATTTGCTTCAACCGATTTTTAACATCTGCAGGTAGAGAATTAGAACTGCGTACATCGAAACGCAGCTGCACGCTGGTCGCAGCCTTATTTACATGCTGCCCTCCAGGACCAGGTGATTGGATATTGCGCTCCTCGAGTTCCCGTTCGTCGAGGGTGATCGTCTCGGTTACACGCACACAGACCTCGTATATACGTTAAACACAGATTAAGGAATGTTATTGGAAGCTCGGCGACGTCGCTCCCATAGAAACAAATCTGAAATCATTCTGTTTAGTGAGTTTTCTGCGGTTAGAGAGGGGCTGGGCAACAAATCCCTTTAGAACACGAGCGGGATCATCCGCCAGGTGCGTTTCCGGTAATCTGCGTAAACCTCTCCAAACCGGTCTAGGTTTTCCTCTTCCTCATATAACGTCGTCGCCATCAAGAAAGCTGTGGCACCAAGTGCGATCCCCGCGGCAGCCCAAGTTGGGTTTTTAAAGAAGACGCCCCAGCCAAAGAGGAGCAGCGATGTATATAAAGGGTGTCGGATGAAACGGAAGACGCCAGAGTCAACAAGTTGTGTCGTCGTCTCAATGCCATTTGCCGGCTCACCATACCTGTGCAGCATCCAAAAACCGTGGAGTGCGAGGACTATCGATCCGAGCAGCAGAATCCAGGAGAAGATCTGCTGGATTGAGAATGGGGCAAAGAACCATGAGGGGCTGTTTTGATATACGAGCAGGAGCAGCGCCTCAAACGCGAGCAAACGGAAAAATCTGTAGGAGCGAGGCTTGAATCGCGGTCGACCTGAGAGGATCACCCCACCAAGTCCAAGGATGATGAAGAGAAGGGAACGCATAGGAATATCCTGTTGGCGATGGTCTAGCTTCTGCCCAAACCTTGAAGTCAGAGGATCGCCCATGAACAGCGCTTCGAGCGGCGTCGCACTGTGCGTGGTGTGCCGCGGCCTCTATTCTAGCCCCAGATCGCTTCTATCGATAATTCTAGGCGAGATGTCACGAGTGCTAAATACCCAATCAATGGACCTATTATGCGTTTATCATCTATGCAGCAATCCTGCTGTGAAGCGCCTCCTTTGTCTCATCGACACGCTTGTTAGTCTTGATAGCTGGTTGAAAGGGACTTAAGAGCCATTATGGTGTTATCCTTCTAGTGTGCTAACCTGCGTTGTCTCCAAAATCGTGGACAACGAGGCAGGGTTTATATTCTCGTTCGGAGCTTTCAGTGGATCCGAACGTATGGGGCGAGGAACGCCGTGGCAGAGTTGATTGGAAAAACTCTCGGTCATTGTCGCATCTTGGAAGTCATCGGCCAGGGTGGGATGGCAACCGTATACAAAGCCATAGATCTTCGGGATGAGAAGATCACCGCTGTGAAAGTCATGCTGCCCATCCTCAGCCGGGACGAAGGGCTCAAGAAACGCTTCCGTCAGGAAGCGAAGATGCTCAGCCGGCTAAAACACCCCAATATCGTCCCCGTTCTTGATTATGGTGAAGAAAACGGGCACTTGTATTACGTATTGCCATACATATCTACCGGGTCGCTAACAGATCGCCTGGCGAATGGTCCCGTGCCTATTGATGAAACCGCTCAAATCATTTCTCAGGCTGCGGCAGCTTTGCAATATGCACATGATGAGGGTGTCATCCATCGCGACGTGAAACCTTCCAATATTTTGCTGGATGAACATGGGACAGCCCGGCTATCTGATTTCGGTTTCGCCTACTGGTCTGAGGCGACTTTGGATCTTACGGGGTCAGGGCTGGTTGGAACCCCGGGCTATATGTCGCCGGAACAATGCCTGGGAGAAGGCGTCACAGAGCTGTCTGACCAGTACTCATTAGGAGTGGTGCTCTATCGGCTTGTCGTAGGGCGCATACCCTTCGAGGGCGAAACTCCACTGGCGGTCGCGCTCAAGCACATCAACGAACCCCTTCCGCCGCCGCGTGAAGTGAATCACGGCGTCCCAGTACCAATCGAGAATGTCTTGACCACTGCGCTCAATAAAAATCCCAAGAATCGCTTTGGTTCAATCGCGATTTTCAATGATGCCTTGCAGGATGCGATCCTGACCTCAGTGCAGAATGGCTACGAGCTTACGGCAGTGATGCCAAGACTCAATCGCTTCTATGTAACCCGCGATCGATGGCGACGGAAGCTCCGAGCTGTGTTCTCCCGCGCCACAATACGCAGGTGGCCGGTTTTACTGGGGGTTATAGCACTGTTGTTAGCATTCCCGATAGGTGCATTTGCGCTGCGGGGTGTTATAGGCGCTCCGGTGAACGAAGGCAATTATCCTCAAGCTGCCATCGCCTTCGAGGCGACGATCAATGCGCTTTACACAGCGAATGCCCCGCTCGGCGAAAATGCAGACGATCCCGGTCAGATCCAGACGGCTGTAGCCGGGACGCTGAGCGCCCTGGAAACCCGGACGGCGAGCGAGCAAACCCCAACGCCGACGCCAACAGCACGGCCGCTCTTAGATATATTCCGGGGCGCGACTCACACGTCCACTCCGACGCCGACCATCTGGTATTACTCGACAAGCACGCCCACAGCAGAATCTGGTTCAGGCGGGGAACCGACCAACACATCG
>CAYLOO010000060.1:0-16663 GCA_964385355.1 uncultured Anaerolineaceae bacterium | reverse complement strand
GCGTTCAGAAGTGCCCCCACTGTAATTACCCCTAATTCGGGATATTTTGCATAGCGGCGCGTGATGTAAAATTGAAATAGCACAACCATGCTCGCATTTAAACTCATGATCGCGCCGAAACCTTGTAAGCTGACGCTATGGACATCTCTGAGGTAGACCGCGAGAGTCCCGTTCATCTGGACGTAGATCATTGCAGAAAGGGCAGATGCGAGCCAGAAGAACATGAAGAATCTATCGCGGAGTACGGTCCCATATCCCCCGAAGGTTTGGCCCATACTTTCCTTCTCCTGAGATTTGATCACGATCCGCGTTTCCGGCAGGATAATAAAGAGCAGGATTGCGACGAAAATGCTGATTGTTGCGTCTGTCAAGAATAACGATAAGTAGGATCGGGAGGCGAGGAAGCCGCCTATCGCGGGGCCAATCGCCACCGCAAGATTCGCGACCACACGGAAGATCCCGAATCCTTGCGCGCGCTGCTCTTCCGGTAGAATGTCGGCGATCATCGCCTGTCGTGCTGGCCCCCCGATATTTTGGAAAAGTCCAACAACAATTGCGCCGGCGAAGAACAGTTCGAGTTCGTTAACCAATCCCAGCCAGACGCTGGAGACCGCGCTAAGGACAAGACCGAAGAGGATTAATGGCTTGCGTCCTAATCGATCTGCCAGGGCGCCGCCAATTGTGCTGCCAATCATTCCCGTTACTGCGAAGGTCCCGAAGATCATGCCGACGGTTGTCATCCCCACGCCGAATTTCTGTGTGATGTAAAGTGTGAAGAAGGGGAATAGGATGGCGCCGCCTACGCGATCGATGAAGGTCGCAACGAGCAGAGTCCAGAAGTGGCGCGGGTACTCGTTGAAGATGGAACGCAGGCGCCAGTATTGTCGTTTGAGAATCAATGTTTTCCTCCTCGCTTTCCACAGGGCGGGGCTGCAAGCTGTCCAGCTTTTTGGTGTTGCTCAAGACAGGCCAGTTCTTTGGATTTCGAGATCTGCGCCCTTTGCATAGTGAGACTTTAAACGGCAGCCAAGTTGTTCTAACCAGGGTCCAAATCCCACAAGCATTCGCTGGTGGATCGGCGCTTGATCTGATGCGTTCTCTTGAGCAATCCGGATCAGTAGTTCCTTCTCCGTCTGCTTCATCATCTCTTCTCTTCGGTATCCCGCGGTGATGAAATCACGTCCTGTTGGGTGCATCGTCATATTCTCCTTTGAGAATATTAATGTTTACAAAAATTCATGACCTTTCGTTGAACAATAATTCAAGTGCGCGCAGGGTGTGCTTAAGCCTTTCTGGATTTAGGGTGTAACACTTGCCCGCTTCAGTTCTGCGTTCCCGCAGGAAGCCAGAAGCGGATAGCTGCCTGAGATGTCTTGAGACCGATGATTGACTCATTTGCAGGATGTCGATCAGCTCCTGTGAACAAATCTGGTCGCGCTCGTTGGTGATGGCGAGGATGCTCAGTCGTGTTTCGTCTGCTAGTGCTGTGAGGCGGACAAGTAATTCGGAACGGCTGAGAACGGATGCGCTCCTGGGCAATCCCTCCGGAAGGCGTGCGCTAAACAAGATCCATATTCTGTCCTTGGAAATGAAGGGATAGGAATAGGGGCCGCTGTGGGTTGTGGGGACGAAGATTAATGGCTTGTTTTGCTCGATTAACCAGCCCGCCTTATCATCGGTATGACCGGTGATGAAGCGCACAGCTTCCTTATTCGTCATCTGGCTTAAGTCCACCTTTTTAAAGGCAATCGTAGACTCCTCGATAAGTGGGTATGTTCTATCCCATTCAGCTTCGAGAATCTCGGTCCACATCGTGCGGAAGTGAGAGACGATGTAAGCTCGCATTTCCTTGGGTTTTAAAAGAAGATGGTAGGCTTCTTCTTCGATGGTTTCATCCACATGTTCTTCCCCGAATTTCGACCGCAAGAAGGCGATGAACGTTGCGCGGTCCGATAGAAGCTCATCCTTGGATATTGAATCGACATCCATTTCATTGTCCTTCCTACACGGAAGTTCGAGATATGTATCGAGGATGCGATCGCGAAGGGCCAAGGGGTCTGCGGCCTCAAGGTGGTCAACATAGGAGATAAAAGAGGGCCAGCTCCTCTCCGGGGTCCAGGCGTAGAAGAGTCCTTGCATGACGACCTGGTTTGCTTGGAGTAATGCCTTATCCAGGGATTCCGCCTTCTTCACAATCCAGGGATCGAGTCCGGAGTAGTCGTCAACGCGGCTGATGAAAAATAGGCTGCCAAGCGCGTTCACCGCCGGTTCGATCGCTACCTGGATTCCTGTCTTCGCTGGGGTTAGGATGAGTTCGCTCTCAAGAGTGGGCATTTCCTTCTCCGTTATGCATAAAAACAGTTATAGCGATAACCCGCATTATCGGGTAATATGCATAATGTAGCATCCACTTGTGTAATAGTCAAGAGGGAATTCTCGGGGTTTTTGGTAGTTTTAGACTTACCTGCCCTACGATTGTGAGCCATATTGAGAGATGCGGTCAGATAATCACTCTCAACGCTCTGAGCTCCCTTTTGTCGTGTCCTTGATGAAATTTGGTCCAGGTTGCGATAGCATCGTTATGAGACAAGAATGTGCAAGTTAATAGGGCGGTGCGTTGAATCAGAACCCAGAGATTCCCGATGGCTGTTAGGAATCTCTGGGTTTCCTTAAGTACCTTTTCTCATGTTTCCCGAGGAAAGAAAGTTAGAGAAGAATGATCGCCCCCTGGCACCAACACCTCAAAAATGAAGTGTGTCATGCTGCCGAACAGTCAGGCTCTGCGTTGTCGACAACCAGCGGCCGCGACTGTCTCTTCGACGCCCTTATAAGCATCACGATCACAACACCTGTAATCGCTCCTAGCACAATCCCCTCTACTAGATAGGGCAGGGGATACGCAACTTTTGTAAGAGGGACCACGCCAATCGACGTTTTTGTGGCCAGCCGGAAAATCCAACTGTTGAGATCGCCGTAGAGGAGAGGAGGTACTCCAGCAAATCTCCACGAGAGGACTGTTCCCACTGGCATAATCAAAACCCACCAACCTGAGCGTGGTATTTCTCGACGCAATACAAGCCATTGAGAAAGACCGATGAATAGCGCACCTAAGATCGGAGTTGCGAATAAGAAGTATGGAAGAAAGGGTTGCTGAAGGGGCTCCTGAAAACCTGATGTCTCAGATAAGCGCATCAAAAAGTACGCAGCTTTGAGAAGAAAATCCATTCCAAAACCTACTGCCGTCGCTGGAATCCACATCCCCAATCCAGCGATTCTCCTGCGGAGAACAAACCATTGAAATAGTCCGACAAGCGCTCCAGCGATGAGACCACTGAGAACTGAGAGTAGTACGAAGACGGGCAGATCCACGTTGTAATAAACAGTCATGAGATCATCTAGAGGCCAAACCTTATCGATCTTGCCCAAAACCAACAACGGACGCACAATAAGATTAAGACTCCACCCCAGGTATAAGCCAGCACCCGTAGCGATAATCCAAAACCCCCAAAGCTTCAAAGGATCAAGCCAGTTTCTTAGCGCTCTCATAGTTATCATCCCCGTTGAGTTAAGGTGTTCTGCAATGGCATTACTTACCAAGTCAGTTGTGGCGTGGATCCATAAGCAAATTATGTCATTGAAACCGCCCTCAATATAGACATCGCGGCTGATGTCGTGAAATGCTTGCACAATCAGTGGGCCATACTCGCGCCGAAAATCGGCGGGGAATATAAACATCAAGGTCTTGTATACTTGGTCAGAGATCGAGACGATTTTTTTCCCCCAAGGTTCCTTCACGTTTCCTTCCCTCTCATTTCGATGGAGGCTCTCTTTTTAATCAGATGACTTTCGCCAGCAATCTTGACCAATTCGGCTAACCGCTGGGCTTCTGCGGTTACTACTCGCCGCCCTAACTTTGAAAGTCTATAGTATCGTCGACGTTCGTCGTCGATCTCTGGATCGGGCTTCTCGTCGATCTCCTCGATCAGATTGGCTTCCAACAATCGCTTGATCGATCGATACAAAGTCGCCGGGCCCACCTTGAATCCACCCCTCGTGTCGACTTCGATTTCTTTCATAATCCCGTAGCCATGGTTCGTTCCTTTTGTGAGAACGAGAAGGATGTGGAATTGGGTGTGGCTGAGAGGTAGAAAATCAACGGGGTTACGATGCATACGTTTCAAGTTAACACCTCAACTTTATCCAACTATACTATAGCCATAATAACTAAATGCTAAGCGGGCGCTATTGTCAACTCCTTGTATTCGTTATTTCATTTGAAAATCGAAAGTGCACGCTTTCCGGTGACTCCTCATAGGAGATATTCATCTTGGCCTGGCTGGATTAGAATTGGCACTCAGGTTATCATAGCGAATATGCAACTGCTCAGGTCTCTTGCGGCATACTTGAGTAGTTACTGGGAAGAATCGCCGATATATAACAGCTACTTGAGGATTTGCCATGCGAAAACCGATTATTGCAGGAAACTGGAAGATGAATTTGGGCCGGGCGGAGGAGGCGTTAGGATTCGTACGTCAAATTCGCTCCCCCCTCTATGAGATCGAAAATGTGGACCGCGTCATCTGCCCCCCCTTCACCGTCCTCGCCGCACTGGCGGAGGTGATCCAGGCCAACAAGATCGGCCTTGGAGCGCAAAATATCCACTGGGAGGAAGCGGGCGCGCATACGGGGGATATCTCCGGACCGATGATCGCCGGATTGTGCCAATATGTGATCATCGGGCACTCCGAACGGCGGGAGATTGGCGGGAAGGGGGAGAGTGATGATGCAATTCATAAGAAGGTCCGAGCTGCACTCAGCTATGGATTAACGCCGATCATCTGTGTCGGTGAGAACCTGACCCAGAAAGAGGCGGGTGAGACGCAGGCATTCGTGGGCGGGCAGGTAAGAACAGCGCTCACGGGGCTTGATGGGGATCAGATCTCGACCTGTGTACTTGCCTACGAGCCGATCTGGGCCATCGGGACGGGGCAAGCGGCGACGGCGGTAGATGCAAATCGCATCATCGGTCTGACTATTCGCGGCGCGATCGCCGAGACCTTCGGGGAAAGCGCAGCCCAGCAAGTGCGAGTGCAGTATGGGGGTAGTGTCAACGCGGGGAACATCTCGGAGTACATGTCTATGCCGGAGATCGATGGGGCTTTGGTCGGCGGTGCGAGCCTTAAACCCGAATTCGTGGAGCTCGTCAGACAAGCCTCGCTCGCTTCTTGAAAAACCTCAAATCCGCGGGGGAATTTTCACGGGTATTTCCGGCTGGTGTTGCCAATTCGAAAGGAACGCATCGAAATTGCCATAATAAGGGAATGGATTCCAGGACTAAAGATAAAAAAAGCGCTCGGTCCGCGGACCGAGCGCTTGGTGTACCATCCATTGATCCAAAACGGGTGGGTTTTATGTTCGCCAACTAGGCCGCTATCGACACCTCATCCACAATGCCGACAATGACGGCTCGGATAGCGCCGGGGTCGAGGTCGAGGATCTGTCTGGCGCCATTCCCCTCATCAATCACCAAAACCGTATCGCCAGGACCAGCCTGGACGACGTCGACGGCGATGTCGTAGTACCCCGTCTCGTCCCCTTTCAAATCCAGCATATCCACGAGCAGGAGCTTGCGCTTATCGAGGTGATCGATCTTGATTGTGGCGACGACTGTGCCGATGACTTTTCCGATGTACATCGACTACTCTCCCTCGTCTACGCTGTACCAGTGTGCGGTCGGCTCGTTCCGGCGGGGACCGGTTTCCACTTCGACCTCATCGACGATGCCCGTGATCGCAAGATCTATGGGCACGAACCACTCTGGCAGTGCCTGCGCGCCCTCGCGGCTGGCAACCATGAATACGAGCTCGCCTGGACCAGCCTGCTCGGTTGCATCTGCAGCGATTTCGAATTTCCCTGTGGGTTGCTGGTTCTCATCCAAGACGTGGACGACCAGGAATTTCACACCCTCCAGATCGTCGTATTTCCTCGTGGCGACAACCGTTCCGACGACGCGTCCAAATTTCATAATTTGTCTATCACCCGAGTTCGAAAGTGAGTCGCATCTCCAAGGTTGTTCCACATCTCTTCATGCAGCTGTGGGATTACGATTTTCCATACGAGCATGTCGCGGCTTTCAAGAGCGCCCACGCCGATCTCGATTGCTGCTTCAACATCGGCAACGAGACCGGATAAAAGCACGATCCCTTTCCCTCCCAGGCCATCGGCAAGGCGAACCTCGAGCAATCGAACTTCAGCGCCCTTAATGCCCGCATCGGCGGCCTGGATCGCAGCGGCAACGGTCTTTGTCTCGATCACGCCGAGCGCATCTGTCTTCTCGGGCACCCGTCCCCCGCCAATCGCGCTCACAACCTCGCGGTGGACCTGGGGCAGGTAGACGTAGTCGATGATATGTGATCCGCCCAGATCGCGACCCTCGGCGAGAGATTCCTCCACATCGGCGACTTCGCCCCCGATCAAGACGAGATACTTTCCCGGCTGGACGGTTCCGGTCTTGATGAGGTAAATCGGGGCGCGTTTGATCATGGCATCCGCGGCATGGATGCCGGCGGCGATGCTGTCGAACTCCACCAGCGCGAGCGCCGGTTCGAGCAAATGCCCATAAGTTACTTTCTTCTTGGCCATCATGGTCTACACAATTCGGAATGAATCTTTCAACACGCATCGGCGGACGCGGCTGAAGCTAATTGGATTGGTGATCCCCTCTCCGGTGGGGCTGGCGATTGTGTAGGAGCAAAAACCCTCACCGCCATAACCTACACCCGCGAAGGAGGAGCCGTTCTTTACGAAGATGCTGCAATCCATCTCCCGGGCCATGCGGCTCAGGTTGTCCAGGTTCTTTGAATGCATGGTGGCCGTGTGCCGGAAACCATGTTCGTAATGTTTCGCCAGGTCGATGCCCTCATTGGCATCACTCACGCGCACGATGGGCATGATGGGCATCATCTGCTCTGAGGGTACGAGCGGGTGGTCGTGGGGTACTTCTACGATAATCAAGCGGATTTCATCCCCGACTTCGACCCCGATCTCTTTTAACAGAACGTTGGCATTCTTGCCGATGAAAGCCTTGTTCATCATCCCATGCTTGCCTGCGGGGGGAATTTCTGTGAAGATCGATTTCATCAATGGGTCCAGCTGCTGCAAGTCGATCTCATAGGCGCCATGGGCGCACATCGCCCGCTTCAATGCATCGGCGACAGAGTGGACGACGAAGATCTCTTTCTCGTCCGTGCAGATGATATTGTTGTCGAAGGATGCGCCGCGCACGATATCTCTACCAGCACTCTCGATGTCGGCGGTTTCATCCACGACCGCGGGAGGGTTTCCGGGTCCAGCACAGATCGCCCGTTTCCCGCTCTTCAAAGCTTCGCGCACAACACCGATCCCACCGGTCACGGTGAGCAGGTTCACATCTTCGTGTATCATGATTTGCTGTGCGGTTTCTATGGTGGGTTCTGCAAGAGCGCAAACCAGATTTTGTGGGCCGCCAGCTTCAACGATGGCTTCATTGATCAGCTGAACGGCGTGATTGGAGCATGCTCTTGCGCCGGGGTGCGCGTTAAACACAATGGCGTTTCCAGCGGCGACCATGCTAATTGCGTTGCAAATCACACTTGAAGTCGGATTGGTGCTGGGGATGATGGCGCCGATCAAGCCGTAGGGGGCATATTCGACGAGCGTAAGTCCCCCGTCACCGCTCCAGGCTGTCGGGTCAAGGATCTCGGTGCCAGGGGCTTTATTCGCATTCACCAGGTTTTTATCGATCTTGTCCTCATAGCGCCCCATGCCCGTTTCTTGCCATGCTTCGTAGGCGAGAAGTTGAGCGTTCTCACGCATCACGCGGCGGATGTGTTGAATCATCTGCTCGCGGATGGAGAGGGGCAGCTCGTTTAGCTGCTTATACGCCAATCTTGCGGCGGCGACAGCGCTATCGACATCCGCGAAAAGGTTGTCGCCATGGCGCAGAACGGGCGCCGGTGGGGGCGGCTGCACGGGATCTTTTAACTCCGGCTGTGGTCCATGCCGCACGCGTTCCCCCTGCTGAAGTTCGTCCATAACCTGTTGGACGATGGCGTCAATTCGTGTGTCGTCCAACATCATCCTGCCCCTGATTTGTCATACTTCACGAGACCATCGACTTCGAGGACATCAACGATGGCCATGATCACACCGTCACAAGGTCGCTCGCGGGTGAATTTCGTTTGCCGGGCGGCGCTGCCTGTGGCGTATAGCACGACTTCGCCTAAACCTGCGCCAACGGCATCCGCAGCCACACGATAACCACCCGTCTCCTTGCCCTCGATGTCGAGCTGCTTGAGCACAAGAAACTTGAGACTCTCGAGACTTTCCTCTTTTCGAGTGGCGACAAGCGTGCCAACAACTTTACCTAGTAGCATAGGGCGCTCCATTTCGGTGACCGCTGAGTTCGGGCAAGACGATGCTGCTGACGGGGAAGCAAGCTGTACCGTAGGATGCGGTCTTGTCCTGCGCCGCTTCCGCGAGGAATACGTTCTCGATTCCCCGTCAAGTTATTTCGAATCGCCCTCAATACACGATCACCTATGTCGTCGGTCCGTGCAGCGTGAGTTTATCCTTCAACTGGTTGCCGACCGAGCGGCAGTGTGACGTCTACGTTTGCATGCGGGCGCGGGATTACATGGATGGCGGCAACTTCACCGACCTTCTCCGCTCCGCGTGCGCCAGCTTCTACAGCAGCTTTAACCGCTGCGACGTCGCCCCGTACGACGGCGGTGACAAAACCTCCGCCCGTCTTCTCATACGATACCAACTCGACTTTGGCGGCCTTAACCATCGCGTCGGCTGCTTCGACCATCGCCGGATAGCTTTTGCATTCGACCATGCCGAGTGCTTCCGTCATACCATATTCTTCTGCCATGTGATCCTCCTGAGGAGCAAGAATTACTTTCTTAGATAGATATTTCCGGCTCAATATTTGGGCAATCTGGTTTCACCTGACGTGAATTGAAATTCTTTCACGTCTTCTTTGGATAATATTCAAACTCACTCTTTGCGTTTCGATGCCACTTCACGACCGCTTACGCCTTCGATCGAGGCCACCGCCGCGCTGTATCCTGCCATGATGTCACGCTCTTCGCCGCCGAGGTATACACGACCGAAACTCCCGAAGGCGCGCACGTCAAGAATGTTAATATTGGCGGCTTTCTCCGCTTCATTCGCGGCGAGGGCTGCATAGCCGGCGGGTTCTACTTCCAAAACGTACAAGGTCTGCCCGGCTAAAAGCATATGCCCGTAGCGCATGCGGTTAATCAGCTGGACCTGATGGGCGTCGATATTGCGTATGATCTGACTGGAAACGACGCGCGGTTTAATACGGTCCGATTCTTCCAGACCAAGCGCTTCGAGAATTGCTGCGCCAGCCGCGCGCACCTCCGCCTGGTCGCTGTGATGGACCTCGAGCAGTCCGAATAAACGCTCCACAATCTGCATGCCCGGACGCACTCGCGTTGATTTAAGGGCAATGTCGGTGATGCGATTAATTTCAATGCCAGGGGATATTTCCACCCATAGAGATGTATCGTTAGGGAGGGGAAGAAAACCCTTGACAACCGTGCCTAAGTAACCGGCATGCTGCAGCTGCAGATTATCGAGGAATACGTATGTGCGTAGATCAACGGTCATAGATGATCCTCCTTACTGGTTTCCGTTCTTGGATCCCTGTGTAATTTTGATGCTTGCGCTGGCGCCGATACGAGAAGCGCCGGCAGCGATCATTTTCTGGGCATCTTCGAACGTGCGGATGCCACCTGCCGCCTTAACGCCGATTGAAGGTCCAACGACGCGGCGCATGAGGGCGACATCTTCGGGCGTCGCGCCGCCTGGGCCGAAGCCGGTCGATGTTTTTACGAAGTCTGCACCTGCGACTTTCGAGAGCTGCGAGGCGATGACTTTCTCTTCATCCGTCAGCAATGCGGCCTCAATGATGACTTTTAGAATCGCATTTCCAGCGTGGCACACTCGGGCGATGGAAGCGATGTCGCGCTCGACGAGTTCGTAATCGCGGGATTTCAGTGCGCCGACGTTGATGACCATGTCAACCTCGGTCGCCCCGTCACGGATCGCTTGTTGAGTTTCGAAGACCTTGACCTCCGTCGGCGTCGCTCCGAGCGGAAAACCCACAACTGTGCATACGGGCACTCCGCTTCCCTCGAGAAGCTCACCACAGAGTTTTACATTCGTCGGATTGATGCATACCGATGCAAATTGATATTTCCGCGCTTCGTAGCAAAGCTGGGCGATCTGATCGTGCGTCGCCTCCGCTTTCAGCAATGTGTGGTCGATGAGATGGGCAACGCTCGTGTCGGTCGGCGCGATGCCAAGCGTACTGGCGACGCGGTCAGCACCTGCGGTGACGACGGGATGGACGTGGTCCATATAGGTGTCGGGGCCGATGTCTGATGCGCGTGATCCGCCGTTTTTGGCGGCCTGATCGTCCTGGATCAGGATCAGGACCTGGCGTGTGATTTGCTCGATGATGCGTTCGATGGTCGCATCATCCAGTTCTCTCGCCTTTTTTACCTGTAAATTCATTTCCATTACAAATCTAGCTCCTATAATTACTTTTTAAATCGCTGTTCAATCTGCATGATCTTATCCACGCGGCGAGCGTGTCTTCCGCCGCCAAATGCAGTCTCCAGCCAGGTCTTCACTATCTGCTTCGATAAATTCACGCCCAGGAGTCCCGCGCCGAGCGTTAAGACATTTGCGTTGTTGTGCTCCCGGCTGTTTGTGGCTGTCGCCTGGTCATAACACATTGACGCCCGGATGCCGGGCACTTTATTCGCCGTCATGCATGAGCCAATGCCCGCTCCGTCGATAATGATTCCGCGCCAGGCGCGATCGTCAGCCACGAGTTGTGCCACGGCGAAAGCGAAATCCGGGTAGTCGACTGATTCCGCGCTGTTGGTTCCACAATCGATAACCCCGTAGCCGAGCTCTCCCAGATAACCTTTCAAGCTCTCTTTAAGTGTGTATCCCCCATGATCCGCCCCGATGGCGATCACTTTTTCCCCGCTGGTCCCTGGAGTAGGGGTGGGAATCGCTGTGGTCGAGGGAGATGCAGCTCGTGATACTTTGAGTATGGTTATTCGACGCTCCATAGCAGCTTGTCGAGCCAGGGGTGTAACGATTGACCCCGCGGGAATTCTAAATTCGCTGCCATGCGGCAAGTCCTTGATGTCCAACTCCGTCACGAGCCGTCCTGTCGATCGCTGCGAGGGTTGGAAGTGCCGGCTGACATTCTCGATTCGTTCCTCGCTCACACCTGTAGTGGGGACGATGGAGAGTGATTGTGAAGCGGTAGA
The DNA here is from genome assembly GCA_964385355.1 of uncultured Anaerolineaceae bacterium. Lineage (GTDB taxonomy): Bacteria > Chloroflexota > Anaerolineae > Anaerolineales > E44-bin32 > E44-bin32. Next base: position 5,303 of record CAYLOO010000060.1, on the reverse strand, counting down.
ATCGCTCTCGTGAATCGTGATGTGTCGATCCATCGCCACTTGGCGAGCGAGGGGTGTAATAATCGCACCTGGCGGTATAGCCAAGGATCCGCCAAAAGGAAGATCTTTGAAATCCTGTTCGGTGACTAACTGGTCCGCCTTTCGTTGTGGCGTGCTGTAATGTCTCCCTACCGTCTCAATCTTCTCTATGCTGACCCCTGAGTCTGGAACGATCGATAGCGCATGTGAGGCGGGTTCGCTATCCCTGATGATGGAAATATGACGGTCCATCGCTATTTGGCGTGCGAGAGGGGTGACTATCGATTCTTTTGGAACCCTGATTTCTCCCCCGTAAGGGAGGTCAATCACATCTAGTTCAGTGACCAAGTTGCGCGCCACACTTCTTGATAGCGCTGGGGTAGGGTTTGATTTTCCCAACGTCCGGTATACAACTTGGCTAACGAGAGTGCGGATTTTTTTCTCGTCGCTCACGAATGTCTTCTCCTAAACACTGATCGCCAGGTGCCCGGTGCAGTGTATCGCCGATTACTTCGCGCTCAGACCAGGAACTCCTCTTCAAGCTTGATGCCCATGGCCTCGCGGAGCTTTCCTTGACCTTGAAAGCGCAGGATCTCAACTTCAAACCGGGACCGGTCGCCCCGAAATAGCGCATGGAAGTATTCAATGGGTGTACCGTCGTCTAGATAGCTGATGCTCTCGATGCGGATTAGGGGTGATCCAACCTCGATCTCCAATAGGTTTGCCTGATGCTCGTTGGCGCCGACTGCGTCGATCAAACGCCGACCACGCACGATTCTCAGGGCATACTCTTTCTCCAAGTATGCGTAGAGTGACTCCTCGGTGAGGTCTGCGGAAACTAGCTTACGGCAAGGTTCATAGGGTAAAAATGACTCCACGAGAACAACAGGTTCATCCTCGACATATCGCAAGCGGTTTATCTTGATTACCGGCGAAAGATCTTCCAATTGAAGGTTAGCAGCGACTTTTTGAGAGGCGGGCAAGATTGACTGTTCGAGTATTTTGTCCGCCATTTTTAATCCCCGCTCGGTCATATCTTGATGGAAACCGACGAGTGAATGCACAAGGCTCGTGCTGCTGATCTTCGGCTCGGCGACGAAAGTGCCCTTGCCTTTCTCGCGCAGGATCATGCCTTCGTACGTCATTTCTTTTAGCGCCTGGCGAACGACTGTCCGACTGACTTCGAAGTGCCGGCAGAGTTCCGGTTCACCCGGAAGCTGATCGCCGGGCTGCCAGTGTCCGCTCTCGATTTGCTCGATAAGGGCATTTTTGAGCTGGAGATAATAGGGCAGAGGGGAATCCCTATCGATGGATATTCCCCGCTTGACCGGTTTTGAACTTCTCGGTGTCATCTGTGCCCTGTCCCTATTCTGGAACCACATGTAATGCCATTACTAACCACTTGTAATCTTGTTATTACAAGTTAAGCAATTCTATAGGGTTTGCGGATTAATGTCAAGTAGTTGGTTTGGATTAGTAATTATGTAAAGTTTACATGAGCTTTTCTGCAAGAGGATGGAGAGATCATTGTTCGACAATCTAGAAATGTGAATATTAAAGAAGGGAGGCGGTAAGCGGTCTCCCTTCTTGGCGATGAAGTGATGTTTAGAATATTCCTAATAAACTGTCGAGGCTCCAGATGCTTCCGGAAGCTAATACAAAAAGGATGACCTGTGCCGCGATCATCATCAAGTTCTGACCTTGCTCACTCTGATACGATGGATTGACGGACCTATCCTTAGGTTTGACGCCAGCCAGGGCAAGGTAATTAAGGTTTAAGAATATCCCAACGAGCGCTGAAATCGGTGTGAGGAATCCGAGTGTCAGCCCAATCCCCGTTGCAGACTCGCCTGCGATCACGAGATATGGGAACCAAACCCTGTTACTACTGACCATTGTTTTGATCATTGAACCGAAAGCAGGCACAGGATGGTTATCCGCCAGGGAAATCGTCCAGTCGACCATGCCTCCTTCGATAAATTTACGCAGCGGCTTGTGCAGTACACTCTTGATCCACCACAAACCGATGGCAATGCGTAAGATCGCTAGCCATTGACTGGCACTGAGAAAACTGAAAATATCCTGCATGAATCCTCCGTTCGTTGTGCGTTGTAAATATTGCCCGGTCCCTATCTGCTCATCAACCCGTTTGGGTTTATGATTTTGTGTGGCAGAGAGCAGGCTGTGTAAGGAACTTCTACACATATAGACGGGCTGTCTAGCCGTTTTCTTACATCACATCTTTATAGCAAATCGCAGTCTATGTTTTTGTAGTAATCGATTGTTGCTATGCTTTATTGGAATTTTCCTCCGATGGCGTGAAGTGAGCGCTAACAGCGGATAGTTATGTCAAAATATGGTTACTGGTGGCAACATCGGCGAGAGTAAATTTTCGGTCGATTAGAAACTCGAATATACTTTTCACTGATATCACAATTCAGAATACAAACCAGCAAAAAGACAGATTGCCTCGAGCTTGCGGGGATTTAATAATGGAACGCACCAACGAGCAGTGGGTTTCCGATCTGCGTTCATCAGGGAGTGCACAAGATCAAGCCCTGGGGGATTTGCGCGACAAGATTCGGAAGGGACTGCCGTATTCACTCTCAAAATGGCTGACCCCGTCTGATCCGAATTTCGACGTACTGGCCGACGAAATTGTTCAGGAGACCCTGCTGCGAGTATTGGATCATCTCTTGTCTTTCGAGGGTCGCAGCAAATTCACGACTTGGGCACATAAGATAGCGGTTCGGATCGCGCTCACGGAGTTAAGACGCAAGCGCTGGGAAGATGTCTCCCTCGATGAATGGGTGCAAGGAGATGATGGAGTATCGGGGTTTGACCGAATCGCGGCGATGACTCCCAATCCAGATCTCTCCGCCGAGCAAGTTGACATCATGGAGCGAATCCAACAAGTTATCCATGATGATTTGTCTGAGAAGCAGAGAACAGCACTGCTTGCCATCGGTGTACACGGTATGCCGGTTGAAGAAGTGGCGCGCAGGATGAATATGAAGCGCAACGCGCTATACAAACTCTTGCACGATGCCCGGCTGCGGTTAAAGAAAAGTATGGCAGCTGATGGATTGAACCCTGAGGAGATCCTTGCCGCGTTTGAGCAGGGGTAAGAAATCACCTCGCGGCATTGTCAAAGGAAAAGATAGGATTTTGATGAAGGACAATGGAAGGATGCTCAAGAAATTACTCGAGATGGTCGTGAAGACCTATGAGCAGGAAATGGACTGCGCAGAGGTCTTCGAGGTGCTGGACATCTACGCTGAGGCGATGGTCCGCGGCGAAGATGTGTCGGCGATGCTCCCAAAGGTAAAACACCATCTCGAGATGTGCCGTGATTGCTTCGAGGAGTACGAAGCACTCGTGCGCATCCTCGAAAGCCCTGATCTATAACCCACAAGTTCCCTGAGCCACGATAAATCATGGGGCTGTCTAAAAAGTAGCTTTGGACGGTCTCTTATACTAATGCATCGTTGGGACCGGCCCATGTGTCGGTCCGTATTCGTGTCCCTACGCATAAGTCAGCCCACGGTGAATTGTTATTAGGAATTGGATCCGGTATCGAGTTGATGTTCCACCAGTTCAGATCGGTTCGATGTTCTCTTCAACCCAGGAGTTGTGCCTCCGCGTTATTTCTAGCGTGTACGGACCTGGCCTTCCCTCCCCGATAACATGGTTGTCAATTTTCACGATGGGGACCACGCCTCTGCTGCTGCTGGTTAAGAATGCCTCCTGCATAGACGGGAGATCTTCCTTCGTGGCTGGGTGAAGATGTAAAGGCAGCAGGTCATGCGTGACATCAAAGATGATTTTACGGGTGATCCCGAAGAGCACCTTATCACCCGCTGTCCACAGTTTTTCTTTTTTTACAACGTAGAAGTTGCTGCTAAAACCTTCGAGCAGCTCGCCCCTCGAATTGCAAACGATTCCCTCGTAGATATGTCCTGGAAGCGCCTTTCTCGCCTCCGCCCTTAATCCAATCCAAGCGTTTGATTTGGCGCGTGGGTTTGGGCGGGTGATGCAATGTGCAGCGACTTCAGCTCCATTCGTTAGTATATCGGTTGGGACCTCTCTGAGTGATTCAGTTGCGAGAAGGATTTGATTCGGATTATCGCGGGATATGGTTATGCGGAAGCGCGCATTTTCATAGCCGCCGGCTGCCAGGGTATCTCTGAGCGCTCCGCGCAAACGCACACGATCCAACTGTAATGGGATTGATTCCAACGCTGCTGATTCCTCGAGTCGATCAAAGTGCGCATCCAGCATCACGGTGTTCGTGGTGTGATATGTTCGCGAGGCGGTGTAGATTCCTGCAGGCTCAAACTTATTCAGGTCATCGAGCGAATGGACTCTATAGGGGGTATCGATTAGGCGCTGATCTTCAAGTAGAAGCTTGGTAGGTATGATCATCGGCGGGCAATGGTTCCTCGGTCATGGCTTCATTTATAGAAACTGTGATTTCCGACTGGATCAAGGGTTCTCTCTATCCCCTCATGGGAATGGGAATAATACACATTGTATCTGCAAATTGCCGCAATCAAAGAGGATAATCCGTCCTTGATTAGAGGATTACAGGTTTGTGTCGTTTTGTGCCTGGCTTGATGCGCTGCTGCGCTCACAAGTGTGATTCAGGTTGCTGAGATCGTCTGAATATGTGAGGAGAAGAGGACTATCCAGCTGATGTGGTTTCTTAGCCCCTAATGCATGAATCTGTTTCAGAAAAGTTGTCCTAAGCAGTTCGAAGGTTAGTGATAAGATAGATTATCCCGATCTTCAGCTCGGTAGTACGCAATTTAAAACACGAGGCATATCAACCAATTGCACCAACGGGTCATCGCCACGCGATCCAAGTGTCAACCGTCGATCGATTTGCGTTAGATTAATGCCTGTAAAATGCTGAGCGCGGGAACTTCGCAACAATAACAGGGAGGGTGAAGGAAGCATGCGGGAACCAGGTCTCATCCTTGCGTTCTATACCGAAGATGAAGCAGCATCCCAGGCTTACCGGGCTCTGAAGAAGCGCGGAGTCCGTCGAGTAGCGCTGCTTAAAAAATCCACTAAGGGCACCGTGTCAATCCGCAAGGCGACGGGCTTATACGGATTGATTGGCGGAATTCTTGGTGGCTTGCTGATTAGTTTGCCGACTTTCATGCTCGCCTGGCGCTCGGGGGGGGTTCAGCTTGGTGTTGGTCATCTCTGGGGTAGCGCGATCCCCGCATTGCTGGGGTATGCGATCGGCGTCGTCCTGGGGTTCTCTCTCGTACGCGTAT
>CAYLOO010000059.1:0-17365 GCA_964385355.1 uncultured Anaerolineaceae bacterium | reverse complement strand
CCCTGGAGCAGGTGAGTCTAACTTAGACTGTGGACCAAATAGTGGGGGCAGGTCATGGCAATGCCCTGACATTTGATTATGGCATGTTAGTTGACGGAAATTCCAATGCATCGAAAGAGAGTACGATTACTATCTTTGAGCCAGATTCGAGTAGAGCCGATCATTTCAAAGCTGAGTCAATCCGTTAGTCAGCATATCTAATCTATTGAATAAGTAATCAAGAAAGTATTGGAGAAAATAATGAAAATTAAACAACTTCATATCAAATTGTTATCTCTAACATTGCTGCTTACTCTATTGATAAGAACTGATCTGACCCTGGCCGCACCAGCAATATCGAAAGCGGAATATAAAATTCATTTGGAGAAAAATACAACACCTAAACTTGATTACAAGGAAGGAGATATTAAAACCAATCATTTTGATTGGGAATCTTCTAAAACCCTGAATGCTGCTTCAGTAGGTTTTGGATATGTGGGGCATGTTGGGGGAGCGACTGAAGCCATCTTTTTAAGTGGGAACTATGCTTACATTGGTGAAGGACCACAACTTACAATTTTGGATATCTCTACACCAACCGCACCAGCCGTGGTCGGGAAAACATCATTATTTCCTAAAATTGTGCAGGATATTTATGTATCAGGAAATTACGCTTATGTTGTTGATGGTTATGGCTGTAGCCTGCGCGTGATAGATATTTCCATTCCATCTGCTCCCAAAGAGATTGGTTCTTACATAATGACAGATAGTGCATCTGGTGTCGTGGTGATAGGCAATTACGCATACGTTGCAGCCAGTTCTGATGGCTTGCGGGTGATAGATGTCTCTAACCCATCAAATCCGTCTCATTATGGCATATACAATTCTCCTGGAAATGCATTTGGCGTGGCAGTTACGGGGAACTATGCTTATGTTGCGGATGATACAGGCGGATTAAGAGTAGTTGATATTTCTACACCTTCTACGCCTACTGAAGTTGGCTATTACCTAACACCTGGAAACGCACGAGACGTGGTGGTTATAGGAAATTATGCATATGTTGCAGATGAAAGTAAAGGTTTGCGGGTGATAGATATTTCCAGCCCATCGACTCCATCTCCGATTGGTTATTACGATCCACCAAGTGATGCTTATGGTGTTGCGGTTGTTGGCAATTATGTATACTTGGCTGCTGGAGATTTGCGAGTGGTAGATGTCTCAACGCCTTCAAGTCCTCAATGCGTTGATATCAATGACACGCCCGGTTATGCGGTTGCTGTGGCCGCCTCGGTTAATTACGCATATGTTGCTAACGAAGATTATGGTTTGAGAATAATTGATGTGTCTAATCCAATTACGGCAACTGAAGTTGGTGACTATAACCCACTAGGTTCACCCAAAAATGTTGTAGTTTCAGGAAACTACGGTTATCTCGCAGGCGGTGGTGGACTCCACATAGTGGATGTCTCTGATCCAACCATGCCCACCGAAATTGGTGGATATAGCCCCCATTCTGATAGTGATGCCTTGAATATTACATTGTCGGGCAATTATGCCTACGTTGTAGGGAAAGAATGGGACCTACGTGTGATAGATGTTTCTACCCCAACTGTTCCCGTTGAAGTCGGCTATTTAGGCACGACTGGTATTGATCGTGCAGTAGCATTTTCTGGAGATAAAGCATTTGTCGCCGGGTATGGTTTGTATGTCGTTGATGTTTCCAACCCATCTGGACCAACTCAAGAAGGTCATACTGGTAGCTGGCTGAACGGCGATGGAGTAGCTGTACAAGGTAATTATGCCTTTGTTGCTGCTAGTACATCTGGTCTGTTGGTAATTGATATTTCCACTCCATCACACCCCACTCAGGTTGGATCATATAATCCTGGGGTTTCGTATGATGTTGTTGTATTGGGGAATTATGCGTATCTTGCCACATATTCTGGCTTGCGAGTAGTAGATGTTTCAGACCCATCCCATCCTTACGAAATTGGCTCTTATCTGGTTACAGATAGATGGAATGGAATAGCAAAGTATGGGGATTACGTATATTTGGCTGGTTATTACAATGGTTTACTTGTTATTGATGTCTCGACACCATCAAATCCTACAGAGGTAGGCTCCCATGATACAGCTTGGCATGGATATGGTGTAACAGTAATAAATGACCTTGTGTATTTTGCAGACGATTTAGGAGGTCTTATCATCTTTCAGCAGTTTAATATGGAAAATAAGATTTACTTACCATTGATTGTAAAGTAGATGAAATTTTAATGCTAGTTACTACGGCATGCATTCTGTTTCCTATCTCAGTGAACCCGGTACGAAGTGTCTGAGCGGCTGGTTATGGTCTTGCAGACATCACAGAAAGAGCCAGTAAAATCAAGAAATGAGCTCTTGCTTTAATTTTTTTAGTGATTTTTGTTTTAAATCTACGCTATTGATGCTCATGAAATCAAAGAACACATCATAACCCAGAGTTATAAGATGCTTGGATATCACCAAAGCCCATGGTAAATTTGTGCGCCGATAACTGATGAATAGAGTTTTTCTATAAGTCTAACAATTTAATTTTTTTACCAAATAGAATAGCGCCCAAATTAATTATTGTCAAATACAATTGAAAACAAGATTTTGTTTCCTTGTAGGAACTGGGTTATGATCCGCTCAGTCATGAGCTCCTTTACCGCAATATGAATATCGTTTGCTGAAAAGATTAAAACTATCCTCCGTTAGGTTTGAAGTTCGAGTCTTTGAGATCATAAGCTTATAGTTTTGTATATCAATTAGGATTTTATTCATAGTCCGTGAGGTCGCCGGTTCAAATCCGGCCGCCCCGACTGCAAGAACGAAGGGCAGCAGAGATGGCTGCCCTTTTTCATATCCATTTGTGAACATTCCGCTTCAAGATTGAATCTCTACGACCACCCCATCCTCGGCCCAATAATAGAGTTCCTGCGCTGCTCCCAGGTCGAGAATGATGCATCCGAAGGATGCTGGCTGCCCGAGCACATTCGCCCAGAGCCTGCGTCCCCCGGAGAGCAGCGGCAAGCCATGGATGCCATTCATGAAGCCGGGCACGGCTTCGTAGATGCCCATGAAGTGGGGCATATACAGGTCCCAGATAGAAGCATATGCGTTTTCATTATGCGTGCTCACCTGGAAAATCCCGGGCAATGTGGGTGAATTGGGGATGCCGGTGCTAACGATGTAACTCTGGTGAAGCTCACCACCCTCATAGGTCCACATTTGCTGCTCACGCAAACTGATCACGATTCGCTTCTCTGGAATCACCGGCAGCGTGAGCATATCGTCCTTCGGCGGAACGATCAGAGTCTCTCCGGGAACAAGACCAGACACTGCAAGGTCTGGATTGAACTCCTGCAGCTTCCAATAGGGCATTCCAACTTTAAAGCTGATCGAGACCAGATTGTCATCAGGCTCTACGACGTAGGTACCGGGTAAATACGCGATGACGAGCGTTTCCGTATCTTCACCCAATAAGCCAGACTGCAGGGTTTCTTCAACAACCCCATTGTCCAACCCCCGCACCTCTCCTAAGGAGGCTTCGATTTCCATGACATAAAGGGAAATACTCTCGTCGTGAAGGGAGACGCTAAGTTGGTCTCCTTCAGATTCGATGTTGATCCAGTTTGCGATCAAGGTAGGCTTTGGAGACCAGACAAAACGCTCATCGGTGACGGGATCATAGGCACGAATTGTGGGATTTGAACTAAGAAGACTCTGCACCGCCTCAGCTTGGCTGGAGACATCCTGGCGCTGCGCGGGTATCTCCAGCGTGACGAAGGGGACTAGTTGATGATCAATCAGAATTGCTGTCGGCTCTTCAGCGAGCATGTGCAGGCTGGCAGCCACATCAAGCTTTCTTCCGGGTAGGCTCTCTATTTGCACCAAGCGGCCCTCATCCAAAATCAAATCCGCATCGAGCGGTGCAATGTAAACCTGCTCAGCCCAACGCTCGAGACCTTGTTTCGCTAAAAAGAGATCCAACTCGACCACCGGATCAATCTCGGCTCCATACTCGAGAACTCCCAACATGGTTCCAATACTTTCTAAAAAATCACTGGAGCGTCCTAGAGCATGAGCATTGGCTATAGACTCGTCCACGGCGACGCTTAGCCCGATCTCTGAAGGTGCAATTTCCCATGAATGGGAGGGGGTGTTTATCACGACCGCCCGGAGGTTTACTTCATTCCAAGATATTTGGAGATCTCGAGCAGCTTCGACCGACTGAAGTCCTCCGACTGGAACCCCGCCTACCACGATCCCCGGCAGCATCTCATCCGTTGCTTGGAAGTAGCAGTACGATCCCAGTGTTAGCAGAACAGGCGCGGAGACAAACGCTGTGAAACCAAGTATCACTAGCATTATGAAACGTGTGAAGATGCCAGCGATACGCCGGATTTTTCGGTTCTTCAAAGAAGCAGATCCATCGGAAATCATGAATCCTCAGTGCATCAATCCCAGTGCTCCTCTGCTCGTGAAGCAAGCACGAGATGATGGTATTAAGCACAATGACTCAAGTTCGCACACAGGTGATGCAAGTGGTTTGCCATGTAGTAAAAATGTTCGCTCAACAACACCTGAACAATACTTCTGCCCTGGTTTGAGAGATTTCTGGATCAAGATCGGGATTTGTACGCTGCCAATAGTCCCTCCACTTGCCTTCTTCAGCTTGAACCTAAATGGCGAATTATAATATTGAGCGGTATTCTACTGCCATATAATAATGGTTGCATCAATACTGAACTGGAAATGCGGAGGAGTGGTATGGCGAGAAAAACGATTGGATACGTAAACCTCGCATGGACTTGCCCTCATTGTGAGAGCGAAAACCATGGTCCAAGAAAGTTCTGCAACGGCTGCGGAGCGCCGCAGCCACAAGACGTTGATTTCCACCAAGCTGCACAGGAAGTGTTGCTGACAGACGAAGCGGAGATCGCCCGTGCCAAAGCTGGTCCGGACATCCACTGTCCTTACTGCCGCGCAAGAAATCCTGGTAATGCGTCATTCTGCAGCGCTTGTGGAGGGGGCTTGGAGAGCGGCGAAGCTCGCCCTAGCGGTGGTGTCCTTGGGGCGTATCGAAAAGACAAGCAGCTCGACATCGAATGCCCCTCCTGCGGAACGCTCAACCCTGCGATCGCTCACACCTGCGCGGGCTGCGGCGCAAGCCTGGCAAAGCCGGAACCGGCATCCAAGGAGATCACGAAAAAACGCACGCCGATCGGCATTGCCATTGGCATTGGCGCGCTTTGCCTTATCGCTGGCATCGTGTGGGTATTTCTTTCCCAACGGACAGAAAGACACATCGGAACCGTGGATGATGTGGTCTGGGAGCGCTCCATCCCCATCGAAGCGCTTGTCGACATCGAGGATGAGGGGTGGATGGATGAGATCCCCGCTGACGCCGAAATTGGCTCTTGCACCGATAAACACCGTGAGACAGTCGCTGAACCCGTACCCGACTCAGTCGAGGTTTGCGGCACACCCTATACTATAGACACGGGAACCGGTATTGGCGAAGTCGTAAAGGACTGTGAGTATGAAGTCTATAGTGATTGGTGTACCTTCACGGTTATCGATTGGGGAGTCATCGATTCGGTCACACTGACCGGCACGGACCTCAACCCAATATGGCCTGAAGCACAGCTCGCGGAAGGTCAGCGGTTCGGCGATGGTGAAGAACGATTCGAAATCATCTTCTCAACAGATGACGATACCTTCACCTACACCATCTATGATCCAGTCGAATTCAACCAATTTCAGCAGGGCACAACCTGGGTTCTGAATATCAATTCATTCGGTCAATTGATATCTGTAGATAAACCTGAATAAGTAATCATCTCTAATGTCTTCAGTTTCCAGCACCCCGAACTGGTCTGATCAAAGCTTCTCTGCGTTGTGCCGGATTCAATTCGCAATTGGAAGACATAGCATCACGCAGGATGACCGTTAGCGGTTCGCCCCGCTCCGTATTCTTAAGGAGGCAAGATGTACCTAATCCTTCTAGGACCACCAGGATCTGGCAAGGGTACGCAGGCGGAACGATTATGTAGGCAACTGGATCTTCCGCATGTTGCGAGTGGTGATTTATTCCGCGACCACCTGAAACGGGAGACTGATCTGGGTAAATTGGCGCGGAGCTATATGGACATCGGTCAACTTGTTCCCGATGATGTCACAATTGCCATGGTCAAAGAACGGCTCTCCAGACCGGATTGCCGTGGCGGTACGATCCTTGATGGATTCCCCCGAACCCGGGGGCAGGCGGAAGCTCTGGATTTACTCCTCCAAGAGCTCGAGGAGCAACTAGCGGGTGTGTTGTTTATGTCAGTTCCGGACGATGTCCTTATCGAGCGATTGTCGGGCAGACGCATCTGTCGGAAATGCCAAACCCCCTACCACATCCTTTTTAGTCCACCACGCGAAGCGCATACGTGTGATCTGTGCTCAGGAGAACTGTACCAGCGAGATGATGATCAACCGGAGACGATAAAAGCGCGCCTTGCTGTTTATCACGAGCAGACCGCCCCACTCATCGAGTTCTATAAAGCTGCTAATCTACTGCATGAAGTCGATGGGAATATTGATATCGACCAGGTGACGGACAGCCTGCTGGCGATCATACGCCGTCTCCGACTGCAAGGCTCTATTAATAGCAGAAGTGAATAATGAACACATCAAAAGGGGCTGCCCTTTTCGGACAGCCCCTTTTAGGTCAATATAGTTGGTGAAGGGGGAGATCACCTTCAAGATGTGAGTGCTGGATTAATCAAACAGATCCTTCCAGCCCTTCTGAAGGTTGCCCCACTGGTCATCCGCCCAATCGACAACCAGTCCTACGCCCGCTTCGACCTTCATCATGGTGAAATTGTAGGATACGGCATCCCAATTGACCACGTTCCACCAGGCAGCGACATAATCGGCTCGCCGGTTCTGGTAGTTCAGGTAATAGGCATGCTCCCAGACATCCAGCCCCAGCAAAGGAGCCAGTCCTTCCGAAAGAGGATTGTCTTGATTTGCCGTACTCTTCACGAGCAGCTTGCCGTCTTTGTCCGTGCAGAGCCAGGCCCATCCGCTGCCGAAGCGCGTCATTGCCGCCTTCGAAAACACCTCTTTAAAGGCGTCGAATGAGCCAAAGTCCGCAGTTATCGCCTCACCCAGTTTTCCACCCGGCTCCCCGCCACCCTTCGGGCTCATGCTGTGCCAGAAAAAGGAGTGGTTCACATAACCACCGCCATTGTTGCGGACAGCCGTTAGAATACCCTCGGGAACATCGGCCAGATGGGCGAGAATATATTCCACGGGCTTTTTCGCCAGGTCATCGTGACCTTCCAGAGCTTTATTCAGATTATTTGTGTATCCTTGATGGTGCTTCGTATAGTGGATTTCCATAGTACGAGCATCAATGTGCGGTTCCAGTTCATTGAATTCATACGGTAGATTGGGTATTTCGTACGCCATGTGTTCCTCCTCGCGAATTATCGATACACACATTATACCTTTGTTCCTCAGATGAATCGCCTTCAACAATGCCGGTTCCGGGTCCTTTTCGAACTTCCTTTTAACGCAGATATGGTCCTCGTTTAATTCCTCGCAGACCCTAAATCGACCCGATCTTTGCTAAAAGGAAGGACTGCCATGAATAGCGGCCCCTCATTTATGTATCTAGGATCCTGGGTATTGTCTACTGCCAATCCGGCGGTCTGAAACCCCGACGCTGAAGTTCCATAGCCATGTCGGCCAGGTGGTGCTGGGCATGGCGAAGGTTGTATTGGGTTCTGCTCAGAACTGTGAATCCTGTCCACGGAAAGAGTTTTTCATAAGCCTGAAAATCAGACTTTGCAATAAAGCTCGCCAGTCTTTCTTCTACCGTACCCAGGTACCTGAGAAGCTCTTTCTGGGAGGGTAGCTTTGTGGCATCTCGCTCTTCCCAGGTGATCTGAGTGAGTGGATCCTCCGAACGGTCACCTGGTTGGATAGCGCTGTAAAAGTCGATTGTCTGGGCGATGTGGAGCGCCAATCCTGCCGGTCGCTGATACAGGGAATCCCCCTCTCTCCACGCTTCCGCAGAGAAGGTGCTCACCGCAATGCGAAACATGGATAACGTTCGCATAAACTGGTCGGCGACAGCTTCCGCCTGGGGGTTGGCCTCGAGCGCTTCCCACCAAAATGCTGGAGCAAAGAGCTCTTTATACCCGGGATGGTTATGCAGACTTTCGAGATCCGGATCCCGCCTCGACCACGCCTTCGAACTTGGACGCAGTTCTAGTCCTTTCCGCAATTCGACAAGCGCTCCTTCAGTATCCCCTACCAGAGCCAAGCTGCATGCTGCATTGTAGTGCACATTCCCCTGCCACTCAGGTCCTTCGTCCAGGGGGGAAACAAGCTCGACCCACTCGCTCCACAGCTTACCTGCCTCCTCTTTCTGGCCTTGATCCTGATAAAACTGGGAATAATGCATAAGCTTATGTGAATAAGCAGTTCCCACGATCTCGTCCCACAACTTCCGTTCTTCCGTTTCTATGGATGGCCCCGTGAGCGCATCTTCATCCATGCTGCGGACCGCCTCGACAATCTGCTTGTGAGTCCTCTCCGCAATCGCCTGCACTTCATCCCAGGAACTATTTGAGAACCGTTCGTAGCATTGCGAGTTAGCCTGCTCAAATTGGGGCAAAGGTTGCAGCTCTTTGCCATCAAGGAAGGCTATAATTCTTGCGCCACGAACGTCTTCCCAATAATTCGCATGCGCGACGTTGTCTTTGGCGGTCCAATTCTTGTATGTACCTGTATCCGCTTTTTGTTCCTCGGTGAGATTCTCGATGAATTTAAGTTCAGTCTTCCTGCTTTTCTCCAAGATGGTAAGTAAATGATGCTTGATCGCCATCTTTCATCCTCCTTAGTTTGCTGTCCACCATTATCAGCGGGTGATCTCCTTCAACATCGATACCTCTATCTTATACGAAATGGTTCAGCCACCAACTACCTTCAAGTTGAAATTGACTTCTCAGGGAACTTCTGAGACAGACTCTGGGCCTTTCAACCGAAGGAACATAAGGTATCCGCGAGATCATCCTGTGTGTTGAGTTGATCCCAGTAAACCTAAGCACCTAGTTCCTAAGAAACACATCCCTCCTCCAAATTCAAACCAGCGGAAGGATTCTCTGCCATTAGAAACGGTTCTTCCCACTTGGCAGGAAAGCAACTGTGGTTTAGTCTAGGTTGAACAAATCTATACGCGCATTAGCTAAAACGATCGGAGAACTATTGAACCCAGAAATCGCGCGAGTCTTGATCATCGTCGGGGGTGCTTTAATCCTGCTTACCAGCGGTCGCATCCGCGTAGACGTTATTGCTTTGATGGTCTTAGGAACGTTGGCTTTGACCGGTCTTGTCACCCCAACAGAGGCGCTCTCCGGCTTCAGCAGCCCGGCTGTCATCACAGTCTGGGCTGTCTTCATCATCAGCGGTGCGCTTGCTCGCAGCGGAATCGCCAGTCAGATTGGACGGCAAGTGTTACGCGTGGCGGGCAATGGAGAAGCACGCTTAATCGCCGCGATCATGCTCAGCGCAGGCTTGATGTCCGCGTTCTTGAACAATGTTGGCGTAGTCGCCATAATGCTGCCCGTTGTGATGGATATCGCCCGTCGTACAAGGCGCTCCCCTTCGAGATTTCTCATCCCGCTGGCATACGGTTCCTTGCTTGGCGGCCTCACCACGCTCATAGGAACTCCAGCAAATATCTTGGTCAATGAAGCCCTTTCCGACGCAGGATTGCCGACATTTAATCTCTTCGACTTCGCGCCAATTGGTTTAATCCTGCTCATCACCGGCATTCTCGCCATGATTCTCATTGGGCGCCGTCTGCTTCCGGATAGAAATATTCATAAATCGCTTGCACAAACCCCACAAGAACTACTTGAGGACGTTTATGACGTGGAGCAGAGGCTTTTCTTATTGGTCTTGCCAGAAGGCTCACCCCTCTCCGGCAAATCCCTTGCTAAGAGCCGTGTTGGTGCTGCGCTAGGACTCCAGGTGATCGCGATCTTACGCGAAGCAGAATCAGTGCTCTCGCCAATGGCCGAGACTATGCTTCAAGATGGGGACCGCTTATTAGTTGAAGGTCGCATTGAGACCGTTGTTGTCTTCCAGCACCAAAGCTTCCTTGACATTTCCCACGACACGCTCGAGGTAGATCAGCTCTTCTCCGCTGAAACATCCCTTTGTGGAGTCACTCTCGCCTCTGATTCTAATCTTATCGGACGAACGCTTATGGAGAGTGGGTTCCGAGAGCATTTCGGAGTGAACGTCCTCGCAATCAAACATGACGAACTCGCCCAGCGTACGAACCTACAAGGGAAGAGACTATTCGCGGGGGATGCTTTACTTATACAAGGATCGAACAAGCGGTTGGAAAAGATCCGCAACTCACCCGAATGGTCGAGTTTTGAATACCTGGATGTTGATGAAGTCAACGAGCGATATAAACTCTTCGAGCGTATACGTATCATGAGTGTCCCGGAGGGATCGAGTCTATCGGGAAAAACCCTCGCTGAGAGCCGGCTGGCGGACGCTTTTGGTATTTGCGTCCTGGGAATACATTACAAAGACCGTACGAACCTTACGCCAGATGTCGAGCATATCATCCGGGACGGGGACGAACTACTCGTTGAAGTCTGGCCAGAAGACTTAAAGGTCTTGCAGGGACTAAAAGGCCTGGAAGTTATGAGAGGGGAACTGCCAGATTTGAGGACGCTGCAATCCGACCAGATTGGCCTCTTCGAGGTTGTTCTAGCCCCTCACACCACACTTGACGGGAAGACCCTGCGCGAGCTTCATTTCAGGGAAAAATACGCATTAAGTGCCCTCGCGGTATGGAGAGAAGGGAGGCCGTATCGCTCACAGTTGCGCGATATGCCATTGCGCTTTGGCGACGCGCTTCTACTTCACGGTTTACGTGACAAGTTTAAGGTCCTCGGCGCGGAACCTGATTTTCTAGTCCTTACCGAGGAAGCTCAACAAGCCCCTCGCAAAGAGAAAGCCCCTCTAGCATTATTGATCTTGTTCGCATTCATTATGAGCGTTGTTCTGGGTTTCCTGCCCATCGCGTTGGCTGCAGTCATCGGCGCTACCGCTATGGTCCTTACGGGTGTGCTATCGATGGAGGAAGCCTACAGGCATATCGATTGGAAATCAGTCTTCCTGATAGCCGGTATGCTGCCGCTTGGGATCGCCTTGCAGCAGACCGGCGCGGCAGAGCTTGTTGCCCAAGGTCTTCTCGATGCAGCTGGTAAACTTGGGACCTACGGCATTATAGGCGGGTTGTTCTTGCTAACGGTATTTATATCCCAGATCTTGCCCAACGCAGTTGTAGCGGTGCTTATGGCACCTATCGCCATAAGCGCATCACTGGAATTGGGGGTTTCTCCGCTTCCATTCACAATGATCGTCGCGATCTCGGCATCTTCCAGCTTCCTAACCCCAGCTGCTCACCCTACAAACAGCCTGATAATGGGTCCGGGCGGCTACCGCGTCACCGACTTCATCAAGGTTGGACTCCCATTGACCATCGTTATACTTATTATTACGCTTCTCATTCTTCCATTCATTTGGCCGCTCTAATCCCCAAAATCAAAAGACAAAGAGAATGGCCTACACAAAACCCAACAACCCCTCGCCAGCGTAGGAGCAACCACAATTTACATCCCATGAGCACTGCTAAACGTTCCTTAGAGACGCCCCTTCGGGGTTTAAAGCCGGATCGATCGTTGTCAGAGGGTGTGCTCCATGCTTCGCTTTACGAGGGCAGACTACAGCACCTACATCCCCTTTCGAAAGGCTAGAAATGCAATCCATGTACGCCCGAGCTCCAAAGCCGGGCCCTGCCCAATCTACTCCGGATTGCGTTTCAATGGGATAAAGAGTCCGAGATAACGATATTTCCCCATACTCGGATTTGCATGGTTGGTTTGAGCTGAGAGCATGATGTTTGATCCAGGGGGTGTGAGGGAGTGGAGTCCCCCACAGTCCCCCTTTGGGGGATTTAGGGGGAAGAGAATAAAAAGAGATTCATCGCCTCTGCCATAGTCGATCTATTCATTCGCGCAAACCTCAAAGCCCAGGCAGCGCCTGGGACCGGAAGCAGAGCTTCCCGACTCCACATATTGGAGAAACGATTGGGGCAGACCCTGGATCGTTCAACTGAAGGATATTGAGGTCTCAGTCCGATTATGCCGTGTGATGAAATGGTTCCAGCAAACACAAACTTCAACAACTGTAACTATATGCGCTATAAGCCACAATTTCGCAGAATTTGGAGGGCAGATGAAATAATGAATGGGGGTTGCTGGAACCGCAGTCTAAATTACTTCTCAGGCTTCTCTTTTTTCTCTGGCTTTTCTGGTTTCTCTTTGTTCTGACCAGGCGCAAGGTCACTTGGTTTTCCACCTTCATGAATGACTTTAAGCACTTCCTGGGAATGGCCGGATCGTTCGATCGCGTGATCAATCCCAGCTCTAGCGTGCTCAGGCACTTGTTCTCTCACCCGTTCTAAAACCTGGATATGCTTCTCATGCTTCGCCTTAATCTCAGCGAGGTCCAATTTATCGTCGCCAACCTCACCCTTTTGTGCGACCTCTTCAAGCGTGCTCATGGCCTCTTCAAAGCCCTCAAGAGCCTTTCCGAGATCATCGAAGCGCCCCTCTTCAGATAGCGTTTGTGCCTCTTCCAGGCGGGAATCCGCGAACTCAAAGAGAAGCGCAATATCACCGTCGGGTGTAAAGCTGAGCGCTAATTGGATCTCCTCACCCGCTCGCTTGATGGGATAGAGAGAATCTCCCGGCAACGCAGATGCGGAAGCCTGTTTCATCCCGATGCCGCTCCCGAAGAGCAAAGCCGCGATCACAACACCAGCAATTATGGTCGACCAGCGACGACTGCGGAAGTCAATGCGCCATACTCGTTTGGGTTGAACTTTCACGGATGAGGTTGAGGTCACCGAGGCTTTGACCTGATTCAAAACCCGGAGTTTCGCATTGTGCACAAACTGTGCAGACGGCTCTTCGGGAGCAAGTGTTCCGTTCACTTGAATGGCAAGCGCGAGCAAAGGCTCCAGGACATCCTTCAGCTCAGGATACTCCTGAACACAGTCCTGTACCGTCTCATCCCCAGTCTGAACTCGAGAGAGACATTCATCGATTACCCAATCAAGCTTGCTATTCATTAGCTTTAACTACCTGGCGCTTCAGCGCCTTCATCGCTCTATGCAATAAGACTCGTACGGCGCCCTCACTGCGTCCTATCCACTGTGCGCATTCCGTCGTTGAGAGCTCGAGTAACACCCGAAGCCTAATAATCTCTCGATACTCCTCCGGTAATGCTTCCAGACCCACCCGTAAGCTATCCACCTTGTCCTGAATGACGATGAGGTCGTCAATCCTCGAGGGTGAAACATTGATCTGTTCAGCGCTTTCAATCGGTAGTTCTTCCTCCTTCTGCCGGTAATGGTCCACCAGCAGATTACGAGCGACCTGGTATAGGAAAGCGGAAAATCGTAATCCTTTCTCTTTGTACCGACTTAGCGATTCGAAAGACCGTAAAAAAACGGTCTCTGTGAGATCCTCGGCGGTTCGGTCCTCAGCAACCCGAGTGCGAATATATCGATAAATCGACTCGAGGTAGCGTTCGTACAGGCAGCCGAAGGCCTCTACCTCACCCCGCTTTGCCCGTTCGATCAAACGAGCATCATCCAGTGTATGAATATTGTCTTCAATCATGATAACGATAAACCATAAAAAATGTTACACGGGTTATCCGTGTATGGGTAGACCCCAAATGCTCCTACGAGCGGAATTGGAAAATCCCTGATACCGGGTACAATCTCACGCGTCGATAGCGAGCAGCATTCCTTTTGCCCTATGGAGAAAGCGCTCGGGCGATTACAATAGAATCCTGGCACAAATCGTATCTGGAGTCATCGAAAATAACCCAAGAGGAGAACAACTAGGATGTCGATATTACGGCTCCTGAATGAACATCAGAGTGCGATCTGGCAAAGAGAGAGAGAGCTCATTCGACGATTGCTTCATACCCTAGATGCCTGGGAGATCGAAACAAGCGATAGCGAGCACCTGCATCAGGCTCTCGATCAACTCAACGAACTCTTCCTGCTCGTCGTCGTCGGTGAATTTAACAGCGGGAAATCCGCGCTCATCAACGCTTTGCTTGGAGAGACTTTACTCACGGAGGGTGTAACACCGACGACGGACAGGATATACATCGTAAAACATGGTGAACCAGGAAATCCGGAGTTCGTCAGTGAGGACGTACGCGTTGTGCGTTATCCTGCGGAGATCCTGCGTGAAGTCCACATCGTCGACACCCCGGGGACAAACGCCGTCATGCGCCATCATGAAGCCATCGTGCGAGAGTTCGTCCCCCGCAGTGATATGGTCATCTTCATCACCTCGGCTGATCGACCCTTCACAGAGAGTGAACGTGATTTCCTGGAAAACATCCGCAAGTGGGGCAAAAAAGTCGTCGTCATCATCAATAAAATCGACATTCTTCAGGATGCTGAAGCCATCGATGAAGTCGTTTCCTTTGTCAGCAATCAAGTTCAGCGCTTGCTGGATTTCGAACCCGAGCTCTTCCAACTCTCCGCTCGCGCTGCACAGCAAATGAAGGCGGATGACTCGGATTCGAAACAAGCGGAGGGATTTCAACGTTTCAAGGAATATCTGCAAGAGACGCTTTCGAAAGAAAGTATCATCAACTTAAAATTGCTTAATCCACTCGGTGTGAGCTTGAAAATCGCCAGGCAGTATAAAGACCTCGCTCAGAAACGGGTGGATGTATTGGCGGACGATTCTGCCACGCTGCAGAAAGTTCAGAATCAGCTCGAGCTCTTCGAAAGCGACACGCAGGCGGAGTTTGGGCGCCACCTGGATCGTATTGAAAAGGAATTGCTTTCGATGCGGATGAGAGGCGAAGAATTCCTCGACGACCGAGTACGCATTCTAAAAATCCGCGACATGCTCAATTCGAAGAAAATGCGTGCTGCTTTTGAGAGCGATGTAGTTGGTGATACACCACAGCAAATTGAACATCACGTCGAAGAGATCATTGACTGGCTGGTGGAGCGGGAACTGCGTCAATGGCGACTGATGGCAGATGAGTTGGGGAGGCGAAAGGAAACCGAGGCGCTCCGCGATGCAGCTAAACAGGCTGCAAGCGGTTTTGCATACAACCGCCGTCAGCTGCTGGATAGTGTGGGAACGCAGGCGGATCAAGTGATCGCAGGTTTTGATCAGAAAGCCGAGGCCGCGCGTTTGACAGAAACCGTTCGCGAATCCATCGCTCTGGTCGGATTGGTTGAAGTAGGCGCAATAAGTCTTGGGTTTATCCTCAGTGCTGTTCTTACCACCGCTGCCGCGGATGTCACGGGGATCCTCGCTGCAGGTGTCCTTGGGGTCCTCGGGCTGGCCGTTATCCCCTACCGTCGTCGTACAGCGAAGCGAGAATTCCGGAAGAAAATGTCGCAATTGCAGGATTCGCTGCGTGAGGTTCTAACAGAGAATTTCCTGCGCGAGCTTGAACGCTCTGTCGGACGCCTGCGCGAAGCGATCGCCCCCTACCGAAGATTTATCCTCAGCGAGGAGGATCAACTGAAGGGTGTGCTCTCGGAGCTTGAGGACACCGAAGTTGAGTTACATAGTCTGAAAGAGGAACTTGAGCGTTAGACACATTTTCCGATGGCATGGAAACCACAAAACCAGCACGGTAAGGTTTGACGTTGCTATTCATAAACACGAACACCCTCCATTGAAATTCGCTGGAGGCGTGTCATTTTATCCAACTTCACCAGTTCTCCTTCTACATACTATTAAGGAAATAACAGACGTACCTCCCCTTTTTAACTATCATACGTTTGGGAGCTGAATTTGTGGTGGAAATGGATCCGCGATCAACCACCGGCGGCGCTATAGGTTCCCATTAACTCCGTCTCCATGAGTATATGGCCTTCCATTGCCGCAAGCACTTCCTCTTTGGTCGCGCTTTCATCAAGAGTGAGTGATGTGTCTAACGCGTAGAGTTTGAAAACATATCGATGGACACCGCTCGGTGGACAAGGGCCGCCATATCCTAACCTTCCCCAACTGTTGGTCCCCTGCTGGCTGCCATCGGAATGTCCTGCTTTTGCCAGAAGCCCAGCATTTATCGTCGTTGCATCCCCAGGGAGGTTGAAGAGAACCCAATGGACCCACGTGCCTGCAGGCGCATCGGGATCATCCATGATCAGGGCAAAAGTGTTTGTATTGTTGGGCGCTCCGCTCCATGCGATTGGGGGTGATATGTCATCCCCATTGCATGTATACGTAGAAGGGATCGGTGCGCCTTCAAGAAAAACTTCGCTAATGAGGATGAACTCCTTCTGACTCTGAATTGGTTCAGTGCTTTCAATTTCTTCGCTCATGGCCGACACAACCTCCTTCGTTGCTTCAAGAGTTGTTTGCGGGGGCTCTGTATTGACAGGAATGATAGCAGGTTCCGACTGGCACCCACTGATGATTGCAGTTATCAGTAGGAGCGATCCGAGGTTCATCACGAACTGGTTTCGTTTGATCCTCATGCGCTGCACTCCTTTGGGTATCCAAAATATGAGATAGCCGAATATTTATTCTATAACATCGAATTACATTCATTTCCGAATGTCGTAAACCACAGCCTTTGCTAACAATCTAATCCCTTTTCCATAGCATTTAGTGATTTCGACTTTCAAGGATCGTTTTCTACCACCCAATAATGCACATATAACATGCCATCTGTCAAAACGCCAATTTATGGCTATGCGAAGAATTGGTGTTGCACATTGCCAATCATGTTTACTTCTCCATTCTTCCATAAAAGCATACGTCTCTAGCCGCAGTGGAAAGCACGCATAATTTTTATCGCACTCATCTTCATAGAGCAAATACCTGCGATCAACCACTTTTCCTATATCGATCCTGCCGAAAAGCTGTCACATAATAGTCACAGAAGAAACTATATAATGTGTGTTGAGGAATATCGATGTCCGCTCTGACCACACAATACACAATTCTTGTTGTCGATGATGAGCCGTCAATTGTAGATGTCCTGCGTTACAACCTGGAGAAGGCTAACTTCTCAGTCATCGTCGCCCGCGATGGAGAACAAGCGCTACAACTCGCACAGGCGAGGCAGCCAGACTTAATCGTTCTGGATCTCATGCTTCCGGGAATCGACGGGCTGGAGGTTTGCCGTAACCTTCGCAAGACAGACAATATCCCGATCATCATGCTCACTGCAAGAGACGAGGAAATCGACCGGGTTGTTGGATTGGAAC
>CAYLOO010000058.1:0-18103 GCA_964385355.1 uncultured Anaerolineaceae bacterium | reverse complement strand
ATAAATAGAACATATGTGCTATTCTATGCTTAATGGATCCAGTTGAAAAACTCGCCATCTCCAGCCGGGAAACCACTTTCGAGGCCGACGGGCTCCCGCTGGCAGTCCGCACGGATCGCCTGACCGGCGGTTTGAAACCATCCATGATCAGCAGGTGGTTTGGCGATTCGGACAAGGTCCACCGTGTACGATCTGACGGGCATGATTTCCACATTCACCTGGCCGCGAGCGGCGGCGGACGTCAGCTTCCCTTGCTCAAGGCCATGCTTACTTCAGCTTGCGAACGGAATTGTTATTATTGTCCCTTTCGTGCCGGTCGTGATTTCCGCAGGGTGACTTTCCAACCGGAGGAACTCGCGCAGACATTCTCCGCCGCCCATCGTTCCGGGCTTGTTGAAGGACTCTTCCTCTCGACTGGCATCTTCGCTGGCGGGGCAAACACACAGAACAAACTTCTAGAAACCGCCGAGATTCTCCGCAAGAAGCTCAGCTACCGCGGCTACCTGCATCTAAAGATCATGCCCGGGGCGGAACGCGGGCAGGTGCTGCGGTCGATGAAGCTCGCCGACCGTATATCAACAAATCTTGAGGCTCCCAATGCGTCTTGCCTTCACATATTAGCCCCGCAAAAGGCGTTTGAAGAGGAACTTGTAACTCCACTTCAATGGGCGCAAGAGATTCGTCAAACCTTACCAGCCCATCTTGGGTGGCGCGGTCGTTGGCCATCCACCACCACCCAGTTCGTGGTTGGCCCCGCGGGAGAGACGGATCTGGAACTCTTGAGCACCATCGATAACTTGCATCGCCAGGCAGGGCTGCAGCGCGCCTATTTTGAGACATTCAGCCCAGTTAAAGGAACACCGATGGAGGGTCACCCGCCAGAAGATCCACAACGCAAGGTGCGGCTCTACCAAGCTTCTTTCCTGCTACGTGACTACGGTTTTGATCTGGAGGAACTCCCCTTCACGTTAACAGGCAATCTCCCTAAAGAGCGTGACCCCAAGGTGGCTTATGCGGATCAGGTTATTCGCGAGAATCCCGTAGAGGTTAATCAAGCAGATCGCAGCGAGCTTCTGCGTGTGCCTGGGATCGGACCACGCGGAGCAGATCAGATCTTGAAGGCCCGCCGCTCATCTAACATTCGTGAACTTGGTCAACTCCGCCGTTTTGGGGTGCTCACCGAACGCGCCGCACCCTATATCACCCTGGATGGGTCCGCCCCATCAACACAGCTTACCCTTTTCTAATTCCCTTCGCCTGGATTTGCTATTTGCATATTAAGTGTACAAACAAACACCCTCGCAGCGTGGGGTGGGGTTTATTCAACCGCGAATTGCTATCCGAAGGGACCTATGTAGATTCGGAAAACTCAATGTCAATTAAAGTGGTTTTAAGCAATGATTGACACAGTATCTAAGACAATTTCACCCAACTGTCCATTCCCTTTGATTTGAACTAGTTCTTTTGCTTCAGCCGCTGATATTTCATTAGTAAAGATTCTCCAGGCCACATCGTCTTCGATGATGACCGTTACGTGATCATCTCCCCCGCTTCCTTCAAAAAGCTGCCATTCACCGAGGTTATTGCGCAATGTCCAATGTTTTCTTCTCGCCCCTGTAATGCTAATCCCAATGGATGTTCCGTTTTCTGCTTGTATCTTCTTGAAAGTCCGCGGCAACGCCAAAATGAAAGTGTCGATGACGGGCGCCAGGAATTTCTGCTCTTTCAAACCAGGTTTCCCGACTGAATCACGGATATGTTGTTGATGGTGCCATCTTTCCGTATATTCCCGGGCCAGATCCAACCAAACCGGGGCGGGGTCTGGACTGACCCAATTGACCGCCCCCCCCATCACAAAGGGATCTAGAGACTGGAAGTATTCGATCACTTGCTCACCTGTGAATTTCAATAGCCCCATAATGAGTTCGGGGCTCATCCGCTGTGCGCTTTCTACCCATCTTTCGTTTTGTTCATTGACCAGGTTTACCAGGTGATCCCAAGAATTAATCGAATCATATGTTGAATGCCCATCTCGTCTCCAAGAAAGAATGCCTATATCCCCGCCAAGGAGATGCAGTGCGACATCCTTGACCGACCATGAAGAGCATACAGTTGGCAATTCCCAGTCTGTTTTGGACAAATTTCTAAGGAGAGAGATGAGTTCATTCAACAGTATGGGGAACAACTCAGAAACAAGGATGGGATGAGGTAGTTTCATTTATGAAAACCTATCTTTAGTTGTTTGTATTCTCTCAATAAATACAAGGGGTTTATTCATTATCTACTCACCATATACAGCCTTAATCTCCGCGAGCTGGGTGGTGGTTAAAGGTTGCGGTTTTCCAACCATTAATGCCTGATGGTAGGACCGCAAACCTACTTCGGCATCAAACGCCATTTCAAAAGCATGATTCAAATCTCTTCCAATCGCTACTAATCCGTGCTTTTTAAGTAAAATGATCTTTAATTCGGGTCGGCTTCTGAATATCTCCACCGTGACTTCGCCGGCTTTTTCTGTGCCCGGGCAAGCCCAGGGCGCCACTGGGATTGGGGCGCCACAAGCGTATAATTCAATATTTGCCGGGGGTATTTCTTCCTCCAACATCGCAAACGTGATCGCATAGGATGAGTGCGTATGACAGATCCCTCCCACATCGGGTAGATTCCGATAGATGGCCGTATGCATCGGCGTTTCTGAGGACGGAGTTAATCCATCGATTAAATTGCCGTCCAAATCAACGATGGAGATATCCTCGACCTTCATGTCATGATACTTGACCCCACTGGGGGTGATGGCGGCCAGGTTATTGCCTGTTCTGATGCTGATATTTCCTGCCGATAACCGGATCAGGTCAACCTCATTGACTTTAACGACGGTTTCAAAAAGTTGTTCACGTATGGCTTGGTGCTTCATATCAACGCTCCTTAAGACACGGTTTCTTATAGCATTCCACTTCTTTGCTAGTGCAGAGCTGACCTAGTATCCAGAATGATTATCCCGCGACATGTCTCAAACCCTGGTCCAAATCAGAGATCACATCTTCAATCGTCTCTATGCCCACCGAGAAACGAATCATCGCATCTGTGATTCCAGCTTTCAATCGGTCTTCTGGTGATACTGCTGCATGGGTCATGCTTGCCGGATGTTGGATCAATGAATCCACGTTTCCCAAACTCACAGCAAGCGCGATGATTTCCAGATGCTGCATTAGTTGTACGCCAGCGTCAAAGCCACCCCTTAGTTCAAACGAAAGCATGCCCCCATATCCATTGAACATCTGTTTCTTGGCCAGATTATGGCCCGGGAAGTCCACCAATCCTGGGTAACAGACGCGCGACACTTTTGGATTATCAAGCAGCCAATTGGCAACAAGCGAGGCGTTCTCAACATGCCGCTGCATGCGCAACTCGAATGTTTTTAATCCAATATTTGTCAACCACGCGTCAAACGGGCTGGGAGAACCGCCAAACACCTTCGTCGCCATGAAAAACCGTGTTTTTTTGGGGTCCAAGAAATCGGGCTGTCTTGTGACAATGGCTCCGCCGATAATGAGTCCATGTCCTGAGATGTATTTTGTTGTCGAATGAGCGACGACATCCGCCCCTAGGGTTAACGGGCGCTGGCAATAAGGTGTCGCAAACGTATTGTCCACAACCACCCATGCGTTTTTTGCATGTGCAATTTCCGAGACGCCGGCGATATCTACGATTTCCAGCGTTGGATTCGCCGGTGTTTCAACATAAGCCAAACTTGCTTGCGGGTTCTTATCAAAAGCCGCTTCCCAGCTCTCTAGATCGCTGCCCTCTACCCAGATAACATTAATGCCATACAGCGGCAAAACTCTTTTCATTAAGTTATAGGCGTTCCCATAAAGCATCTTCTGAGAAATGACCGTGCCCCCTGCTTCTACAAGAGCCATTACGGTTGTGGTAATGGCAGCCATCCCAGAAGCGAACATCTTTCCTGCAACCAAATCAGGGATGTGCATATCAGGATTTTTCTTGATTAAATCGATCCCCTCTAGCACCGCTATCTTCGCTGCCAGCTGCCTGGCATTAGGATTATCCACACGCGAATAACTAAAACCCTTGTTTTTCCCTGCGAAAATATCCGCACCGGTCTGGACATCCGGAAAGGAGAACGTGGACGTTTGATATATTGGAGAAACATGCGCATTGAGAGGATTATCACCCTCATTAAAATGAGTGGCCAGGGTGCCTATGCCGAGATCTCCCGTGGATTTTTTCATAGTCATTTCCTCTGAATTTCCTGTTTCACTGTCGCAATAACCGTGAATTTGCTGTTCTAGACAAATTTACTGCTGATCGATCGTACGTCCGCCATAAGAGCATCTACTTCAAATGCGTTCAGTTCGCCGCCTTCCATTTATCTTGCTTCTCACTATTTTCGATCCTGAATATTTATAGGCAAATCCGCCAACGCACAGAGTCGACCTCCCCCGTTCAGAGAAATACCCAGATACACAGCGCAACCGGATTGGCACCTATTCTTAATATGCCGGGTGAGTCGAGAAAATCAGGGCTGGGTCGAATCATTCATAAACACTCCTAGGATCATAGAATATCTTCTCTTCAATGATATTGTCGTCATCTAAAACGAAGAGTGATGCCCCCTGAATTGAATAATCTTTCCCAGCCTTGATGGATTTTCCGGACCAGGTCCAGGTCCCCCATGCTTTCTCCCCACAACTAAAGAATTTAACCTCTGAGAACCTCACCCCCGGCATCGTGAACAATCGATCGAAGTATTCTTTCAGCGCTGCTTTGCTCGTTATCCGTTCTCCCAATGAAGTGTCTTCAAACAGAAAATCATCTGCATATGCTGCTGTAAGACTGTCAGAATCCAGCGCCGTAAGCGCCTCTTCAGCTCTCTCAAGAACTCCACTTTTCATGCTACCTCCCTTACTCGATTTGCTTGCTGTTCACGAAACTATGGGCCTCAATAAGTATCGCTTCAGCCAGATGGTATAGAGCAATTCTGTGTCGGATGTGACATTACTTTGATTTTCGGCCGGGTTTATCTAGATGAGCAAAGAGTGCCGTCACCGCGAACACGTTACGACCAACTACTCACCCATTTTTTAGGATTGCGCCGTACTCTGGTGCCGCAATGCGAGCCATGCAACCGCGGCCGTCACCAACCCTGAAATGATCAGCCCTACGGAGAAGAAAATTGAAGCCGCGCCGGAGCGGAAAGTCCCCGATTCAATAATCTCGGGAAGATGTTTCAAGGTATCAGCCAGCGCCAGCAAGAGACCGATGGTAATCAAGCCCTGATAACTGGCTCGCGTTCCTCGGGCTGCTAGTGCAATCAATCCTGTAAGCGCAACGAAGAATGCTAATGCAAGAAATTGCGTTGGCGGGTTGGTCAAATTAAATTCTGCAGGAACGCCGAACAGAAAATCATCAATCGGATGGGCGACGCCAAACCCGGCGAAGATCGATGAAACTACGATTACACGATTGCTCCAACGGCTATGGTCTGCTATCGGCTTAAGCACGGGGCACCTCCCTATTGACTGCTCATCAGGCAAGACTGCCATACTTTGGGGGACTGCCAGTTAGATAAAACCAGGCACCCGCGCCTTCCTGCGGGTGCCTATATGTTCTTCGGAGGAATGACTAGTATTCCTTTTTTTCCTTTTTCAGTTTGCGTTTTTCCTTAATCGTAAGCTTTGGCTTCTTTTTTGTCTCTTTTTTGCTCTTATCTTTTTTCCCTTTGTCACCCATATTGACCCATCCTCACTTAACAATGACCGTTTGCGCTTCACTTCTTATCATAGCACTTAAAAGCCCAACCGCTAGGAGCTTGGCGATAGTTTGAAGAAATTAATAGATACCTTCAATCAATTGACACAAACACGACCGATCTACCTGTATACTGGATTCCTAAGAACTATTTCTCTTGGGAGTAATATATGCCCGCCTTAGCCACGATCGATTACCACGTGACTTCCCGCTGCAACCAGGAGTGCCCTTACTGTTGGGGGCCGCAAGACTTTGAGGATACCGAGGTCGGTTCCAAAACAGCCTCCGCAATCGTGCGTAAGATCGCCCAGAGCGGCGCACAGCGAATCGTTTTCACCGGCGGTGACCCGATCCTCCGCCCAGATATCGGCATGCTCATTCGCCTGGCGAAACAGGAGGGGCTTGAGGTGGCGCTCTCAACGACTGGCGATGAGTTGACACACAGCTTCGTGCGCGGTTATGGCGGCTGGATCGATCTGATCTCGCTCCCTCTTGATGGCGCATCTGAGAAGGTATCCAGCCGGACAAAAAAGGAAGGGCATTTCACAGCCATTATGATCTGCCTGGATTTTCTGGTCGATTTCCCAGCGATCGATGTGAAGGTCGCCACCCCCGTCACGCTCCACAATATCCACGACATACCAGGCATCATAACGCTGCTTGCCGAGCGTGCAGCGCACATGCCCAATCACCTTTTCTACAACGTCTTCCATGCTTATCCACGCTCTATGCAGCCCCAATCCTGGGACGATTTAGTTGTGAGCGATGATGATTTCCAGGTGCTAAAAGCCGATATCGAACGCTCCACGCATGCTTTCAAGATCAATTGGCTGGACCATGAAACTCTGGACCGGCTCTACGTCATGGTCTTTCCGGATGGATCTCTGACGATACCTTCAGGTTCAGTCTATACAAACTATGGCTCTTTCCTCGAGATCAAGAATCTCGAAGAATTCCTTTCGTCCACAGATTTCGATGCACCCAAGCACCTGCGGCACTCTAAAGGCTGGTCCAAGGATAAAAGGGAATAACCTCCACCCAATCGAGGTCCACTCTCTATATAAAAAACGCCACAGCCTTATAAAGAGCTGCGGCGTTGATCGCAAACGTGCCGGCTTACTCGGCGCCTGCTTCCTGCGCGTGTGGGTCACCACGGCGAACGATGTAATTCTCAACCAGGAGTAGTTGATCGCTCGCACGGCGAACGACCCCCAACAAGTTGTTCATCGTGGAAACTTCTTCCAATTGCTCATCGATGAACCAGCGCATGAAGTTCTGGGCGATGTGGTCATTCTGCTTGATTGCCAGATTCATAATATCGTTGATCTGGCTGGTGACCTCCAGTTCCCATTCCAGAGCGGCTTTCACCGCGGCTTCCGCTGAGTCAAGTGTTTGCGGCGCAGCCTCGATCGCCGGGATCGACACTTCCCCGCCAGCCTCCAAAATATAATGCACGAATTTCAGCGCGTGCATGCGCTCCTCGTCTGATTGGCGGAAGAAGAAATCAGCCAACTCCGGTAGTTGCTCACTGTCAAAATAAGAAGCAATGATGATGTACTGGTTAGAAGCCGCAAGTTCGCTTCCGACCTGGGCATTCATCGCCGCGGTTAACTCTTTGCTGATTAGCATCTTTACTCTCTCCTTAGAATTATCAATCCACGCCGGAACGGCGGGGGCGATCTTGCCTCCCGGCCGATCGAAAGATCTGATCTTCCAACATTGGACCCTTAAGGTCCAACCCCCAGGTATTCTAACGCATATTGCGCATCGAGGTAATTCGGATTGATTGTTAAAGCCGCCCGAAAGTCCTCGATGGCTGCGCCCACATCACCCAGCCTGTAGAAAGCCCAACCCCTCCACAGACGTGCTTCCTCGGCTTTCGCCGTGCGCTGGAGTGTCGCCTCTGTCAGGGCAAGTACGTCCTCTGTTCGACCCGCATGGAAATAGGCGATGTAGGGACCGAATTGGTAGCGCGTGAAACGCCAGGGCAACCCCAGAATCAGCGCTGTGTCATATGCATCTGCGGCCTCTTTATATCGCTCAAAGTACAACAGATTTGATCCAAGATTAAACCAGGTATATTCGTCCTCGGGATCAAGCTCGATCTCATGCTGCGCGCGATCCAATGCCCGTTCACGGTTCACATCTACATCGAAATCCGGACCCAATAGTGATTCGAGCGGCGCGGGATCTGCCTCCGGGTAGACATACATGAATACGTGATTGAAGGCCTTCCAAGCCTCCTCAAGGTCGGTATATGTAATTTCCCGGTCTGGACCGATGAATGAGTCCTGACCCACAAAAACCTGCCGCGAATCGTCGTATCCCGTAAGCAGCATATAATGACCCGCCCAGCCGTTATCAGGACCGTCGCTTACGATAACATACCCTTTTTCAACCACAACCGGGTACCCCATCGCCAGAAATCGCTT
This sequence comes from uncultured Anaerolineaceae bacterium, assembly GCA_964385355.1. Classification (GTDB taxonomy): domain Bacteria; phylum Chloroflexota; class Anaerolineae; order Anaerolineales; family E44-bin32; genus E44-bin32. Next base: position 9,902 of record CAYLOO010000058.1, on the reverse strand, counting down.
TAAGGTCTCGATCGTCCCGCCCACACGAAAATCGGCTTCCAGCCAACCGGCTCGATTGCGAACGAAATAGATCATCTCTTCGATGTTGACGTTCTTGTCCCCGCGATCAGGTTTTACTAGATCCGAGATCTCGAATTGATCTCCCTCCCAGCCAAAGAAGCGCAGAGCAAGCGCCAGTGTCGCTGGTCCACAATTGTTCCAATCCTGCTTTTCCCACTCCGATGAAGGGAGCATCACCGATTCCGGCAAAGGGATGGGCGTGGACGCTGGGGTGGGACTCGAAACGCTCTGGAGCACATCTGGTGTCGGGGAAGGTCCGGAGATTAGCGGGGCTGTGATCACCGTCGCGCCGGATGGCGCCGGTAGAATATTATGCGGAAATATCCACCCGCGAACGATTCCCAGGGCTGCATCGATGCGCCACTCGAGATTGAATTTTACGCTCGGAATCTGATAGATCCCGGTAAAAACCAAACTCACTAATATCGTACCGACAAGAAACCACATTATCCGTGAACGCATGGGCGGATTATATCAGCCCTCTTTGGTCCAATTCGGATTTTCAAGAAAGATGTAAAGCCTTCATCCGTTCTTAAATCGGGCAATCCGCTTACGAGAAGAAGCGACTATTGAAGTGGGGACACGACGGCAACCCGGACCTTCATGGACAAGATTTATCCATAACCCCAACATCATCATCCCGCCCTGAAAGCGTTATAAGAAGAATTTCCTGGTGTCCAAATACTGCACAAGGTGCTGTATACTCCAGGGTGGGATGCACCTTGTCCTTCAAACGATGCAAGCTGGAGCCGAAGTGATGGCTCTACGCAACAGGAGCTATAACAATTTCCGCTGATGAACCCGATCATCGACGACGTATGGATGGAACATGCCACTAGAAACTGCGCTGTTGATAATCCCTCCAAAACCAGTTCAGGTTTTCAGTTTCCCGATTCGGGAGCAATACGACGTAGAATCCTTCGAGAGCAATGTCCCTGCTCACATTACGCTGCTCTACCCCTTTGTCCCTCCGGAACAGGTTGAAACTGCAATTGAGGAGCTCAATCGCCTGTGCGCGGGGATTTCTCCCTTCGCGGTCACATTAGACCATTATGGGACGTTCAAAGGCGCTATATTCCTCGAGACCTCAGACCCGGAGTCGATCGTTCAGCTTCACCACCGGCTTTCACAAGCCTTCCCGGAGTACCCTGTTTACGGGGGCGAGCACGGGACCGAGCTTCATCCCCACCTCACCTTGGCCCGCTTTGATGATCCCAAGGAGGTGGATAATATCGAGCTTCCTCCAGTTCCATCATTTAGTTTTTATGTCGACAAGATTCACCTCTACCTCGGCTCGACTGAAGACGACACACCCTTCATCCCACGTGCCGTGATCCCGCTCGGGAATAATTCATGAGCCCGTTTTGTTCTTTGAACGACCATGGGGTTTGCGGCTGCTTTCCCCCTTCTGGGGGTTGGAGTAATTCATGGACATAGCCATCGAGCTCATTAAAGAGATGCTTATCCCAGGCTCAACCGCGTTCCTCCTACTCGGTCTCATCCTCGGAGTTATCCTTCTCTTCATCGGTTGGAGAACCGAGAAGTGGGGAAGACGCTGGCTGCTTATCTTATCGATCTTGTATGTGTTGCTCAGCATCCCAATCGCCGCCTCGCTGCTCGAACGCGGCTTGAGCGTTGGCTATGAACCGATCAGCTCCGCGGCAGAATACGCGGATGTGGATGCGGTCGTGATCCTTGGCGGAGGCGGCGCATCCTTTTGGGCAGGAGAACTGGAAGTGAACTCCGTGAGCGAGTCAAGTGCACTGAGGGCGATGGAGGGCGCTCGCCTGTATCAAATGCTCGATGACCCGATTGTGATCGTCTCCGGCGGCACCAACCCAAGATCCGGCCTGCTCACACCCGAGAGCGAACCGATGCGCGATGCTCTGGTGGAATTAGGTGTGCCCAGTCAAAGGATCCTGCTCGAGTCGGATTCCTTTAACACGCACGACCAGGCGCTCAACGTCCATCCAATGCTCACCGCGGCCGGTAGCGAACGCTTCATCCTCGTCACCTCACCAACACACATGCGTCGTGCGTATTTCTCCTTCCTGGAGCAAGGCTTGGAGCCTATTCCGGCAATATCCGCCCAACGCTCCGAAACAAGCAACTTTGCATCGAACAGCGTTGTACCTGATCTTGGGGCGCTGGCTGTAAGCCAATCCGCTCTGCAAGAATGGATGGGCTTGATTTACTACACGTTACGGGGCTGGATATAAGAAATATTCAGCCATCGAGTTCCAGGTCATACCTTCAAGCAATCTGGAAAACTGCATACAATTGACCTTCCATACCTATGAATCTGGTTCCCTTCCAACTCTATGGGAGTTCGACAGATGCCCGATCTAACACCCTGGGAAACGCTGAAACGCACGCTTTTACTCGACCGTTCACCCTGGATGCAGGTTTTCGAAGATGACATCCGCCTACCAGACGGAGACATCATCGAGGGGTACTTGCGCCTGGAGACTCCCGGGTATGTGATGATCGTTCCCGTGAGACCCGACGCGCATATTGGACTCGTCCGCTCCTACAAGCGCGGCGTTGATGGGGTCGACATCCAACCGCCAGCGGGGATACTCGAGCAGGGGGAGGACCCATTGGATGCCGCGAAGCGCGAGCTCAAGGAGGAGCTCGGCTGTATGGCCGCAACCTGGTATAAACTCGGAGAGGTGGTCCTGAGCGGGAATTACTTCGCGGGGTGTGCCCACTTCTTTCTGGCAACCGGATGCCGGGAGATCGCTGAGCCAGATTCCGGTGATCTAGAGGAGCAGGAGGTCATCTGGCTCCCGCTTGAGGAGGCCCGCCGCAGTTGGTCTGAAGGTGGTTTTCGCCAGGTCGGTGCAGTGGCGGCGCTCGGGCTGGCGTTCCAGAAGATCGATAAAGTTGGGCTTAAGTAAAATCAACGCCATTCAAGGAATAGTCCGTTGACGGAACGAGACCTCGAACGGGCCGCGTTGCGCGGTGAACCATCCTATGTTTGGCGCGCCGGTCAGGAGCGCCGTCTGCGTATGATTCTGGGCGGAGCAGACGGTCGCGAATCTGGTGTAATCTTAGACGACGGCTGCGGTGTGGGCGAATATATGACCCACTTCGCTGAACATACTCCCCACATATATGGCCTGGAATTCGATCCCGATCACGTTTCATCTGCCTCAACACTGGGTCACAAGGTCGTCCACGGAGCCAGTGAGCATCTCCCTTTTAGCGACGAAACCTTCGATCTCATCCTCTCCCATGAGGTCCTTGAACACGTAGAAGATGATCGTGCTGCACTAGAGGAGATCGTCCGTGTGTTGCGCTCCCCCAATTCAGAGTCTTCAGGCGGAGGCAGACTCGTTCTATTTGCCCCTAATCGCGGTTATCCGTTCGAAACTCACGGTATCTATCTACGCGGCCGGTACCGCTTCGGTAATATCCCGCTGGTCAATTATCTCCCCCGTCGGTTTCGCGATCGACTCGCCCCGCATGTGCGCGCCTATACCCGCGGAGACCTCGAGCGGCTCTTCCACGGCCTACCTATCAAGATTATTCACACCACTAGGATTTTTGGGGCTTACGACAACATCATCGCCCGTTGGCCAAGTGCGGGGAAGCTGCTGCGTACCCTCCTCCAGGCGCTGGAAGCGACTCCATTACGGGTTTTTGGTTTATCTCACTTCTGGGTTATCGAGAGGATAATTTAGCGCTCACTCATCCCCCGGCGATGCAGATAACCCCGCAGCAGAAATTTATTCCATCAAGCCTGGCCTATCCAACTTCACCCCGCCCTTACATGCCCGATTTTCTGGATATCGACAGGTACACCTTCGATCTCCGGCGGGACAAGATCCTCAGGCGCCAATTGAGTTCGGGGTACTTTCCGGGTAACCATCACGACCAGAACCACCTCGTCGGTAAGTTCCCCGGCGCGCCTGCGCAGCCCCACACCCACGCCCTCAACATTGGCTTTATTTAGCAAATCTTCCTCGTGTTTTTCCTTTACAGCCATTGCCTTCTGGTAGGCTTCAATTGGCTTTGTCTCAAACTCTGATGGATTTGTCATAAGGTCACATCCAGACAATTCAGTACGGATTGGATTGGATTGTGCACCGTGACTTGATCGGAACCCGCAAATAACAGGCCGACCGCCTGCAAGGATTCACCGGCCACGAGAAGAGAGCCAGAATCACCCGGTTGTGACATCACAGTAGTCACAATCTGATTCTCAAAACGCGCACTTCGATCACCGTAGTCAATGGTGACAGTCGCATCTAAGACCATAATCTGTCCCGTCGTCAACCCCGTCGTCCTGCCGGATTTTCGTACGCGCATGCTGAGCATTGCCGGGAGAACGCCGCTTATCGCTCCGATCTCCAAGATCTCATCGAGAACTTCCCGATCGTTCACCGGCTTGGCGATGGCGGCGTCGACCTGATTGGTCGCCTGGGGGTCACTCCAGAAAGCTTGCACTCGATGCTTGGATCCTAACAATTTCGCCATCGCATTGCCAAATCCAGCATAGGTTTCGGCTGTTGCGCAATCGACTGGACCATGGTTGAAGCGAATCGGGCAGAAGCGTTCCAGGACAGCGAAAGTGTCTTTCTCTTCCCTGCCGCCGTCCACCGCACCTGGCTGCAGGATTGGATCTCCTTGTTGTCCTTGATTGCTATTAGCCAAAACGTGGTTATTCGAAAGAATCAAGCGTGTACCGGTCGTCCGGTCGCGTACAACCGCGCCTAGCGTCCCGGCGGTAATCTTGTAATGGCCCAAACTTACGCCTCCAAGCGCTGGACGCCAACGATCGGTGCGCTCTTGTTGAGCACGCAGGAACCCAACCTGGATGACATCCGTAGAAATCCCTTCGACTTCTACAGGCACCAACGCTGAGGGATCAAGACCGGCTTGGGGAATTTTCTGACTCACCATCGCAATGATACAAAGATCTCCAAGCTGCTTCCCATTTCGGGTTTTATACCCCGTTCCCACACCAAGCACGTTGGGCTTCGCCAGGATGGATTCCTTGTGACGCTCTTTAACTTCGGTTACCTTTCTGCGCTCCCACATACTCTTCCTCCTCGGCTTGATCCAGATGCCCTATCGTCCAGTATACGCTGGGAAGTGCAAATTCCGTGCCTTTCATTAATTGGGACTCATTCAAATCCTAGGGGTCGACCCGTATGTATCTCACGCCCTCCTCCATTTTCAATCGTTAGGATCGACCCGTGTATCGACCCGTTCTCTATCTGAATTCATACCCTGTTGGAGCAATGAAATTCGGCCGCACCCAAGAGCGTGCCCCTGCATAATAAAAACGGACGGGGCTGCCTTTCTTTTAAAGACAGCCCCGCGAGTTCAACTCAGACCTCGAGGCGGGCAAACCTCCCACCTCGGTAATTTCTCTTTTTATATTCCGGAATATTACGGTTAACTCTGAGAGACGCTACCCATTAATCGCGTGACCCTCTGCATGATGGGCAGCTTCCATCACAACTTCACTTAGCGTCGGGTGCGCATGGACGTTGCGAGCGATCTCCGCAGGCGTGAGTTCCATCATCTGCGCCAGAGTGAGTTCCGGCAGGAGTTCGGTCACTTCCGGTCCGATCATGTGCGCGCCCAGAATCTCTCCACATTTGGCATCCGTCACGATCTTGACCCATCCGCCGTAATCCCCCAAGCCTAATGCCTTTCCGCTCGCCTGGAATGGAAAGCGTCCGGTTTTGATCTCATACTCGCGTTCTTCTGCTTGTGCCTCGGTCAGGCCGAATGATGCAACCTGCGGCTGGCAATACGTTGCCCGTGGCATCATCTCATAATCCAGGGTTATCGTATCGACGCCAGCGATATTCTCAGCGCAGATAATCCCCATCGCAGAGGCGACATGGGCGAGCATGAGCTTGCCGGTGACGTCGCCAATCGCCCAGATTCCAGCGGTGGGCGTCGCCATGCGTTCATCGATCTCAGGAAACCCGCGCTCGTCCAACGTCACTCCAGCGGCCTCAAGATCCAGATCCTCGGTGTTCGGTCTGAAGCCAATTGCTAGAAGCGCCTGCTCAGCTTCGAGAGTATGCGCACCGTCCGATCCAGAAACAGTGACCTTCACTTTCGTTTTCAGCCGTTCAATCTCCTCGACTTTCGTCCCTGCCAGGACTTTAATACCGCGTTTACTAAATGCTTTCGTGAGTTCCTGACTTACTTCCTCATCCTCCAATGGTGCGATGCGCGGCAGCATTTCCACCAGCGTCACATCCACACCGTAAGCGCCCCAGATCGTCGCAAACTCGAGACCAATTGCTCCCGCCCCAATAATCACCACGGATTTCGGCAGATGTTCCTGCAGAATCGCATCTCGATACGACAGAACCCGTTCTCCATCTGCTTCCAACCCCGGGATCACCATCGGGGAAGCGCCTGTCCCTAGCACGATATCTGTTGCCGTTAACATCGTGCTTTCACCATCCTCGTCTTTCACGGTGATTTGATGTGGACCGGTGAAAACAGCGCGCCCCATGTGGACATCTACACTATTCTTTTTCATTAGAAACCCGACGCCTTTTACCAACCGCCCAGAGACTTTGCGGCTTCGCTTAACAGCCGCGCCGTAATCCAGAGTCAAACCATCAACTTTGAATCCGAATTCGTTCCCCCGCTCCCGCAGCGTGTGGGCAACTTCGGCGTTCTTCAACAAGGCCTTTGACGGAATGCAGCCGACGTTCAGGCAAACTCCGCCTAGAAACTCCCTCTCAATTATGGCTGTCTTTTTGCCCAATTGGGCAGCCCTGATCGCGCAAACGTAGCCGCCGGGTCCAGCGCCGATGACGATGACATCGTATTCCATCATTAAAATAGCCTCCCGATACCTATGAACGTTATTCTAACCCATGCCTGCGAATAAGCGCTTAGTCGCTCGGCCCAATTGCGAGGGTATTTATTCGATGAAAGGGAAAGGGCAATTGCACAACTGCGGCGAGACGCACTCCCCACCTTCTGCAGCACTGTCTCTGTTGGAGATCGGGAATGGGCAAGACGGGTGACTCTGTTGATTTCGACTTTACCATCGATTGAGCCAGACCAACGTAATAATTCTTGGTCACCTGCTCAACTTTGAGGAAATAAAAAAACCGGGTAACGAGTACCCGGCTCGAATAGCGCTCTGGCGGCTGATCAAGCTGCTCGGGCTGAGATAGGTTCCTCGATCACTGTGTGAACTTGTACCTCGAGATACTGCTGAACATCCTCAAGCGCCTGCTGATAGATGCCTAAGAGCTCCAGGTCTGAGCCTTTGTAACGCCGCAGGCTTTGCTTTGAACACGCTTTGCAGCCACGCATCGCCCGGTATGAATCGGTTTCACAACTCAAACATCCGTCAAGCCGAATCATCATCAAAGAGAACGCTAAAAGTTCGATGTCGCCTTCAGGAAGGTTGGAAATGCGCTCAACCAGCGCATACCATTCGCCCCCACGCGAGTGTTGCAAACTTGAAATCACGTGCGTTGGAAAGAGCAATTCGTTGTCCGCATACATTGAGGTCGAGTCTCCTGATGATGGGATGATGGACACGACGGATGTGCTTTTCACATTGTAGATTCGGGGGAATCCTCAGGGGAGAGTACTTTAGTACCAAGCTGTTGGTCACCTATGCCGGCGCTCCAATCGACTTTCGTTTCAGGCTAATTTGGTTGTCGATTTGGTGATCGTAGTGGCTACGCTGGAATTATTCCAGGCAAGACACTACAGGTTTTATCCATCCCCGCGGCAAACGAGCAATCTTATCAGGCGCCACCTGCACCATAGAGCTCAGCGTCGGTGGGTGTTCGCCCTGAAGGATCAAAGACGTAAACCCAGGTTCCTTCCTCCGCCCAGTTGTAGATCCAATGGGAGTCGAAAGGCGACATATTTACACAGCCATGGGACCGGGGATAGCCATAGCCATTGTGCCAGTATGCCCCATGGATAGCCCGCGACTGATCGTAATACAGTATCCAGGGAACATCCTCGAGGTAGTAAAAATCGGAGTGGTCAGCGGTAAACGATCCCGCCATGGGATCGGCTTCGAGTTTTTCGTATATCTGGAAAACTCCGGGCTGCGTCCACCAACCATCCAGTCCCGTCGAGATGAGTGTTGCGAACACCAATTGCCCTTGTTCATAGACTGTCAAGGTTTGCTCGTAGAGGTCAATCGAAATCCAGCGATCAGATTCGACCCCCTCGGGGCGTGTTCCGTCGGGGATTACTTTTGCTATCCTGCGCTGCTCGATCCACTCATCCGGACCGATTTGATACCACACCCAACCATTTACCTCCCGGGAATCGGACACATAGACCATCTGAAAGCGTTCGACTGTACGGCCGGTTTTGGGCTGGTCTAGCCCTGGCTCTCGACTTGTTTCTATGCGGGTGAGCACCCATGCAAAGGTCTGGCTTGGTGTACGTGAGAAAGCCAAGCCCTTATAGGATGGTGCGGAGAGGCGAGCCATGCCGTCCCCGCGGACATAGACACCGGGAACGATCATATAGGCTACGGCATTGTCTTGATCGTAACGTTCGATCCACGAGAAAAATACAAAACCGGGTTCAATAACTCGATATGGATTCTGCCCCTTTAATGCGTCCTGCAAGCTGGTATATAGAGGCGTTCCATCCTTGCGTTTTGACTGCACGTAGTAGAAAGGTAGGTCCCCCAGAGCCTCATCAAGCCGCACAAGCGGGAGCGGTCGTTGTGGCAGAAGACCTTTGCTTGCGAGCTCGTTGAGTTCCGCTCGCTCACCCTGCGGCTTGCAGCGCTCTGGGAATCTCAATTGAAAGCGGAGAGGACACACCGGGCTATTGGCCTCCACGCCACTATCCACACCATCCTGAGAAACTGCTTGTGCAGGCAGCGTGCTTACTCCTATGAAGAGGACGCTGATAAGAATTCCAAGGGCTGTTTCCAGATGCAATTTCGCCATAATTGGATACCTTAGGTCTAGAATTATAACCAGCAAACGCGCAGATGTCACTGCCTCTGGCTTCCCAGAGTATCGATACTGGCCATATGCATGCTGTAAAATATAAAGTAGATCGGTGGGTGATTCCACCGATCTACTTGCGCTTGCAGGTTTACGAGATCTACTTATGCTCCAGGACCTCGGCAGTCAATCGCTCGACGAAGGTTTCCACTGACAATGCCCCCAAGTCCTCTCCTGAACGCATCCGCACGGCAATCTGCTCGGCTTCCGCTTCACGATCTCCGACGACGAGCATATAGGGAATCTTCTGGAGCTGGGCGTCGCGGATCTTAGCGTTCATACGCTCGCTGCGTTGATCAACATCAACTCGCACACCGGCTTCCCGTAATTGATTGGCTACCTTTTCGGCATATTCAACGTGCCGGTCCGCGATCGGGATCAGCACCGCCTGGACCGGCGCCAGCCATATGGGGAATGCCCCAGCGAAATGCTCAATCAACACCCCCATGAACCGTTCCATAGACCCGAATAAGGCGCGATGGATCATATAGGGCCGATGTTCCTGACCATCCTCGCCAATGTAAGTCATATCAAAACGTTCAGGGAGAATGAAGTCGAACTGAATCGTGCTCAGCTGCCATTCCCGTCCGAGGGCATCGTTCAACTTTAAATCGATCTTCGGTCCGTAGAAGACGGCTTCACCCTCATCGATCTCAAACGGGACCCCGACGCGTTCGAGTGAATTGCGTAGCGCCTCCGTTGGTTCTTCCCAATCTTCTGGTCTCCCCGCTGCCTTTTCGGGATTCCGCGTCGAGAGATACGCCTGAAAATTCTCAAAGCCGAAAGCCCGCAGGATTTTCAAACTGAAATCGAGAACGCGGTCGATCTCCTCCGGCATCTGGTCCGGTCGGCAGA
>CAYLOO010000057.1:0-18303 GCA_964385355.1 uncultured Anaerolineaceae bacterium | reverse complement strand
TCCTCTGGATATCCGAGGAGTGCCCTGGCCGCCTCCGGTTGATAGATCGTCGCCGGACATGAGCCCACACCGAGCTCCCATGCGGCGAGCTGCATATAGGCGGCTGCCTGCCCAGCATCGAACATAATGGACCAGCGCTGGTTTGGGTCCGGGGTGATGATTGCTACACCCAGAGCAGCTCCTGATAGGTGTCCTGCATAGGTGCCTAATTCAGACAGTTTTGTGAGAGTCTCACGATCGCGGATGATGATGAAGTGCCAGGGTTGTCTATTCTTCGCAGATTGTGCTCTACGTCCAGCGTCGACGATTTTGCGTACGACATCTTCAGGCAGAGGCTCGTCGCTGAACTTGCGAATAGCGCGTTTGATGCGGATTGCATCCTGGACGTTCATACCTTCCTCCTAGAAACGACAATTGCTATTATAAGGCTCATTGGAACGGCCATCCAAATCCTGGTAATTCATATGACCCGACGCGTTATGCGCCGGGTCATCAGGATAAGGCTCGAAAGTAGATGCTACTATTCTGCAGGTTGATTTTGCAGGGATCTGCTCAGTGAGGGGTCAAGGCGGCGAAGCTGGTGCCGCGGAGCGTTTTCACCAGCGTTTCCTGAGCGTTGCACCATACGTCCTGGACCGGGCAATTACCACCGAATACGCATGCGTTTGAATCGAAGACGCACTCGTTCAGCATGATCGGACCATCGATGGCTTCGACCACTTCAAGCAGTGAGATTTCATCTGAGGTGCGAGCCAAGGATACGCCCCCGCGTGCGCCGCGCGAAGTCTGGACAACACCGGCGACGGAGAGCTGCGAGACGATCTTCGCTAGGAATGACGGCGGGATGTGCTGTTCCTGAGCGATTTCGCTTGTTGGCGCCCGTCGTCCGTTATCCAGACCAGAAAGGTAAAGCACCGCACGGACAGCATAGTCCGCCTGACGTGTAATCTGCATTCCAAATCCTCCAATTCGACCTAGATACTCTAACCATCAGGGTAGGAGTTGTCTAGTTATTAGAGTGTACGCTGTGGGTTCAATAAGGGACAAGTGAATAGTGTCACAAGGCCTGTATGACCTTTTACGATAGGATATAGTTGCTTTGAAAACCAGCCATGGTATGATTGCGCAAACACACACTTTTGTTGAGAAATTTCAATTAGGGAGTTCCTATGAAGCATATCGCTGTTGTGGGCGTTGGATATGTAGGCCTGGTCAGCGCCGCGGGTTTTGCTGATCTCGGCAATCGCGTGATCGCCCTAGATATCAATGAAGAACGGATAAAGAGTCTCAAGAAAGGCATCATGCCGATCTACGAGCCCGGACTGGACGAGCTCGTCGAACGCAATGTCGCTTCAGAGCGATTGTCCTTTACAACGTCCTATCTAGAAGCAATTAAAGGGGCGGATTTTGTTTTTATAGCCGTCGGAACGCCATCCGGCGTCGATGGTGAAGCGGATTTGAAATACGTTAAGTCGGCTGCAGAATCCGTCGCGCAAGTGATGGATGGACCCCTGATCGTGGTTAACAAATCAACCGTGCCTGTCGGGACGGGCGACTGGGTAGCGGAGATCATCCGCGCCAGCCAACCCAAACCCATTCCATTCGCAGTTGTATCTTGCCCTGAATTCCTGCGAGAAGGGTCGGCGATACTCGATTTCATGAATCCGGCGCGCACAGTGCTCGGATCACAGGATTATGAAGCTGCTGATAAAGTCGCCCAGCTGCACTTACCTCTGCGGGCGCCGATCATGATCACCAACCTGCGTACGGCAGAGATGGTCAAGTACGCATCAAATGCGTTCCTGGCCACGCGCATCTCCTTCATCAATGAAATCGCAAATATCTGCGAGGAGCTAGGCGCTGATGTCAAAGAGGTAAGTACCGGCATGGGTTATGATGCCCGCATCGGCCCCTACTTCCTGGATGCCGGTCTTGGGTATGGTGGATCTTGTTTCCCCAAGGATGTGAAGGCTCTTGCGCATATGGCAGATGAGCAGGGGAGGCACCCGCAGCTCCTTCAAGCCGTCATGGATATCAACGATGATCGGCGTCGATTGCTCGTCGAAAAAATCCGAGAAAGTGTGGGGGATTTTGAAGGGAAAGTGATTGGTGTCTTGGGGCTGACGTTCAAACCCAATACCGACGATCTCCGTGACGCGCCGGCGCTTGATATTGCCGAGCGATTGCTTAAAGGTGGCGCTACGGTCCGCGCTTACGATCCGGTGGGAATGGCCGGCGCCGCTAAACTCATGCCCGCGATTGAAATGGCGGAGGACGCCTACGCTCTCGCAGAAGGCTCTGACGCTTTGGTTATTTGCACTGAATGGAATGAATTCAAGCAGCTAGATCTACAACGGATTAAAGATCTTCTGCGCAATCCGGTCATCGTCGATGGCCGCAATATTTATGAACCTCATGAGATGGCGCAATTGGGGTTCACCTATCTTGCTATAGGTCGAGGGTATAACGACGGCAAACCAATGAAGGGTTGAACTCTCCCATGAGTGATGCACCTAAACCCACCCTCGTTACACACCTTCGAAACGGTCTTGAGGTACGCCTTAAAGAGATTCATACGGCGCCTGTAGCAACCTGCTGGGTCTGGTACCGAGTAGGGTCGCGCAATGAAATTCCCGGAACGACCGGGATCTCCCACTGGGTCGAACATATGCAATTTAAGGGGACACCCACCTTCCCGGCTGGGGTATTGGACCGTGCCATTTCACGCAACGGGGGTGTTTGGAACGCCTTCACCTGGTTAGATTGGACTGCTTACCTTGAGACGCTGCCGGCAGACCGTATCAAAATGGCGCTCGAGCTTGAAGCCGATCGTATGCAGAACAGCCTTTTCGACGCAGACGAAGTAGAGTCGGAACGAACCGTTATCATTGCTGAACGCCAGGGCCATGAGAACGAGCCGACCTTTCGCCTAGCAGAGGAAGTGCAGGCAGTCTCCTTCCGGGTCCATAGTTATCACCATGAAGTCGTCGGGGATATGGTGGACTTGCAGTCGATGTCACGTGACGACCTCTTTGCACATTACCGCCGATACTATATCCCCAGCAATGCAGTCCTGGTTGTCGTCGGTGACTTCAACACCCGTCGAATGTTGGAACAGATAAGAGAGATCTTTGGTCCGCTGCCCAAGGTTCCGGCTGTGCAGCACACGTCAAGGCCAGAACCCGCCCAGAGGGGGGAGCGGAAAGTCAATGTCAGTGGACCCGGTGATACGCATTATTTAAAAATCGCCTATCATGCTCCAGCGGCAGATGATGACGATTTCCTGCCGCTGACCGTTCTGGGAAGTGTGCTTGCGGGGGCGTCCAGTTTTAATTTCTTCGCTGGAGGAATCTCCAATAAAACATCGCGTCTTTATCGTGCCCTCGTTGACGGCGAGGTTGCGGCCTCTGTTCAGGGAGGCCTAGCCGCATCCATTGATCCTTACCTCTATAACGTTCATATCACTGTGCGTCCAGACCGGACGCCGGAGCAGGCGCTTGCTGTGCTGGATCAGGAGATGGCCCGTATTCTCGAAGCGCCGATCGATGAAGATGAGTTGTCAAAAGCGATCAAACAAGCTCGCGCACTTTTCGCTTACAGCGGCGAAAGTATCACCAATCAGGGGTTCTGGCTGGGTTTTTGTGAGATGTTTGCAGATGGCTCATGGTACGAGAGCTATCTAGACCGTCTTGCAGAGGTAACCCCCAAGATAGCGTGGGAGATCGCTCAAAAATATCTCGTTGACTCCAATCGCATCGTTGGATTCTACCGTCCAAATTCGAGCCGAACTCATGCCTAAAGAAACGCAACTTCTACCACAGCTTGACCTTGCCGCCTTACCCGGACCGGACACTATCCGCAGGGAAGAGTTGCCCAATGGCACTGTGGTGCTCATTCGCGAAAATTTCTCCAGCCCGTCTGTTGTACTCTCCGGTTATCTTCTAGCGGGAGCGCTTGCGAATACAGAAGATACTGCCGGGCTGGCTTTCATGACAGCAATCGCTATGACCCGCGGCACACAAACACGTTCCTTTGAACAGATTTTCGAAGCAATAGAATCCATTGGCGCACGCTTATCGCTGCATGGCGGGACACACACCACAGCTTTTCAAGGGAAGGCGCTTGCAGAAGATCTCGGTTTACTCTTAGAGTTATTAGCCGATGTGCTTCAGCATCCAACCTTCCCGAAAACGGAGTTTGAACGATTGCGCGCTCAGCAGCTTACCGCGTTGGCGATCCGAGAACAGGATACCGGGGCGCGAGCACAGATGGCATTTGACTCACTGGTGTACCCTGATCATCCTTACGGGCTGTCAACGAACGGTTACGTCGAGACGATCCGTGAGTTGACACCCTCTGATCTCCGAAGGTTCCATCGTGAATACTTCGACGCCTATGGTCTTGTGATAACAATCGTTGGTGGCGTTGAAGCAGATAAGGTTATGGATCTTGTTTCTTCTACGCTTGGCCAATGGACAACAAAGAAGCGACGGGAGATGCCCGACCTGCCGGCACTGAAGCCATTGAAGAAATCCAGGAGAGTAGAAATCCGACTACACGGGAAGGCACAGAGCGACCTGGTAATCGGAAGCGCTGGACCAAGTCGATACGATGAAGATTATTTAGCGGCTGCAATGGGGAATAACATCCTCGGGCGTTTCGGTCTAATGGGGAGAATTGGTGAGGCTGTGCGTGTTAGCGCAGGGTTGGCGTATTACGCGTATAGTGCGATTTCAGGTGGACCGGGACCTGGTCCATGGCAGGTGGTTGCCGGGGTAAATCCGAAAGACGAGAATCGCGCCATCGAGATTGTCCAGAAAGAAATCAAGCGTTTCACGTCTCGTCGCGTGAGTGACGAAGAGCTTTTCGAGAACAAGGCCAGTTTTATCGGTCGTCTCCCGATGCAACTCGAGTCAAATGAGGGAGTTGCAGGGGCGATCTCGCATATTGAACGGTATGATTTAGGGCTGGATTACTATCAGCGCTATCAAAACCTGATTGCGGGGATAACTCGCGACCAGATTCTGGCAGCCGGAAAACGCTATCTCGACCCTGAGCGGCTTGCAGTCGCCATCGCTGGTCCGGATGGGGGTGAGGCTTGATGCTGGTCTCATCTGGCGTGGACATTGTCGAGGTCGAGCGAATCGACCGCGCCATCATACGCCATGGGCAGCGTTTCTTTCAGCGCTTGTATACGCCCAATGAATTGGTTGATTCAGGAGGGCGTACACCGGCACTGGCAGCTCGCTTTGCAGCGAAGGAAGCGGTGGCGAAGGCGCTTGGCACCGGCATCGGCGAGGTGGGTTGGAAAGAGATAGAAATCATCAAAGGGCCGCATAAAGAGCCTCTGCTTCATCTGTCCGGTCGAGCGGAAGAGACAGCACGTGAATTAAGGATCACCGCCTGGTCGATTAGTTTGAGTCATACCCACGAGCACGCGGTTGCATTCGCAATTGCGCTGCGGCAAGCCCCATAAGTTTTCAGAGCGGAGAATTATTGGGTGATGGATATCCAGGAGATCACCGTAGGGAGCCGCATCGAGGACAACCAGCAGGTTACCCTCGAGCGAGTCGCGTCGCATTTAGGGAGCGGTTCACTTCAAGTGTATGCAACGCCAGCGATGGTTGCCTTCGTAGAACAGACATGCCGCAAGCTTGTCGAACCTCACTTGCCCGAGGGAATGACAACAGTAGGGATTGGCCTTGTCGTGCGTCATATCGCCCCAACACCCTTGGGGGGAGAGGTCTCCATCCAGGCGGAAATTGTCCTGATCGAGAAGAACGTGATTTCATTCCAGACCGAGCTCTGGGATGAGATGGAGAAGATCGGTGAAGCAGCACATGAACGTGCTGTGATCGAGATAGATCGCTTCACCGAGCGCGTGCAGAAGAAATCCATTTAATCCGCAACTGTGAATGCGAGTTAATCTGATTATTTGATCAAGCCTAAAAAGATCTTGAATCGCCACAAGGCACGCCGCGATTCAAACTTCAACTCTATGGTTCACTGGTCTACGCATTGAACGAGTTATTTATGTTCTTTGACGAAGGTTCACGCCCATGATATACTCCCCTTCGCTCCCGCCTGATCATGAATCCGGGCGGGAATAATTCTGCCCAATTCGGGCAAATACACACGCCTCAGGATTACGCCGGGCGTGCCGGTGGGCCAACTGGTTCCGGCGTAGAGTAAATGGGGTGGAGGTTTAACGCATAGGAGGTTACCTCATGGCCGTCGTTAGTATGAAAGCCCTGCTTGAAACAGGGGTCCACTTTGGTCACCGAACTCGTAAGTGGAACCCGAAGATGAAATCGTACATTTTCACCGAACGAAACGGCATCCACATTATCGATCTTCAACAGACTTTGGAAGCGCTCGAAGAGGCTTACGTGGTCATTCGAGATATCGTCGCTGACGGCGGCGGTATTCTCTTCGTAGGCACGAAGCGGCAAGCGCAAGAGACCATCGAGTTGGAGGCTGTACGCTGCGGAATGCCCTATGTCAACTTGCGTTGGCTGGGGGGCACGCTCACGAATTGGATGACGATACGCAGCCGGATTGACGAACTCGAAGGGCTAGAGCGCCGCAGGGATGCGGGCGAATTAGAGCTTCTCACGAAGAAAGAAGCTCTAACAATTACGCGGCGGATTAACAAATTGGAAGCCCGACTAGGCGGAATTCGTGAGATGCGAACCCTGCCGAAGGGGCTTTTCGCTGTCGACGTCCGTCAGGAGAACACCGCCATCCATGAAGCTAATCTGATTAACATCCCCGTTATCGCTATGGTCGACACAAATTGCGATCCAAGTGTCATCGACTATGTCATCCCTTCAAACGACGATGCGATCCGCGCCATCAAGCTGCTCACGTCCAAGGTCGCCGATGCTGTTCTCGAAGGCAAGGCAATGCGCAAAGATGATGAGGAAGAGCAAGTCGCCGATGCAGGTAAGGCCCTGCCTGTAGAAGGACACGAAATGACCGATGAAGAGCTGCTTGGTGAAGCCACATTGGCGAAGATCCAAAGCGGTGCCTTCGGCGAAAAAGGTATGGGCGAAGCAGAACCCGAGGAGAAAGAGATATCTGATGAAGCGGATGCCACTGAAGAACCTGAGACAACCGAGGCAGATGATGCAGCTGAGGAAGTTGAGACAGATGAAATATCCGCGGCAGATGAAGAACCTGAAGCAACGGAAGAGCCTGAAACGGTAGAAGAACCTGAAGTAACGGAAGAATCCGAAACGGCTGATGAGCCTGAAGCAGTTGAAGCCGAGAACGCAGGGGACGAGGAGAAAGCAGAAGAATGAGCATCGCATCGGAAGACGTAAAAGCTCTGCGTGAAAAGACAGGCGTTGGCGTTCTCGATTGCAAGAAAGCTCTTGAAGAGACTAACGGCGATATGGAGAAGGCAATCGTCCTTTTGCGCGAACAAGGATTGGCCGATGCTAAAAAGCGCGCTAGTCGAGAGACTCGCAGCGGTAGGCTTGAGTTGTACAGCCATGGAGATGGCAGGGTGGGTGCAATGGTGGAGGTCAATTGCGAGACGGACTTTGTCGCCCGCACAGATGGCTTCCGCGAATTTGCCCATGAGATTGCCCTTCAGATTGCGGCCTCAGCGCCGCAGTGGGTACATGAAGAAGATATCCCCGAAGAAGTAATCAAGGCTGAGCGTGAAGATACACGTAAGCGTGCCCTGGGTGAGGGGAAGCCGGAGAAGGTCATTGATCAGATCATCGAAGGCAGACTAAACAAATTCCTCGATGAACGATGCCTTATGCGTCAAGAATATATTCGGGACGATTCTAAGACTGTAACCGATTTAGTAAATGATGTAATCGTGAGCACGGGTGAGAACATCACCTTACGACGGTTTGAACGATGGGAAATCGGCGAGGAGCTAGGGTAATAAATCGGGCCAACAATTTGTTGGCCCGATTGCTTAAGGCGATAATTACCCGAGAATTTATGAGGGATAAAAATGGCTAATCCTGTATACCAACGAATCCTCCTCAAGCTCGGCGGTGAAGCTCTGGCGGGAGACGGCGGTATTGGCATTGATCCCCGAAAGGCAGAGAAGGTAGCTGCGCGCGTAGAAGAGGTTCGCAAACTCGGTGTCCAAATCGCGATTGTCATCGGTGCGGGGAACCTCTGGCGCGGTCTGGAGGGGATAGAGCGCGGCATGGAACGGGCCACAGCTGATTATATGGGAATGCTTGGGACGGTGATGAACTCTCTAGCGCTCATGGACGCGCTCGAGCGTGGCGGATCGATTACGAGAGTGATGTCGGCCATTGAAATGCGCGCCGTGGCGGAACCCTATATACGCCGTCGTGCAATTCGCCACTTGGAAAAGGACCGAATAGTGATCCTCGGCGGCGGGACCGGAAATCCGTATTTCTCCACCGATACTGCAGCCGCTTTAAGAGCGATGGAAATAGATGCCAACATCCTGATTAAAGCTACGAAAGTCGATGGTGTCTACGACGCCGATCCGCAGAAAAAACCAGACGCAAGACGCTTTGATCATCTCACGTATATCGACGCGCTCAGTCGGCGTTTAGAAGTCATGGACAGCACGGCGATCTCCCTTTGCATGGACAACAAACTCCCAATCCTGGTTTTGGATATGTGGCAGTCCGACAGCCTCACGAGAGCTGTTCAAGGTGAGCCGGTTGGTACTGAAATTTCAGATACATAAATACCAAAAAATGTAGGCGTTATCCCTGGCGATCATTTCAGAGATAATGCTTGATGGCAAGCGTTAGGAAGATGGTTCTTCGTCCCAAGAAACGGGTCTACACTCTCTTTGGGATTTGTGAAGGTTATCCCTTCACAAAAAAACCAAAATTGCGCTATCCTTATAGGGAACCCACACTTGCAGAAAGGTCGAAAAAAGGAGAGTATCTATGGTAAAAGATGCGCTCGTAGAGGCTCAAACCCGCATGAAAGGAGCGATCAGTTCCTTTGAGGAAGATCTCGCCTCGATTCGGACAGGCCGCGCCTCTCCGGCTCTTGTCGATCGTCTGTCTGTTGAGTACTACGGCAACCCAACGCCGTTAATGCAGCTCGCAACGATATCTGCCCCCGAACCGCGACTTCTCACAATCCGTCCTTTCGATCCGGCCAGTATCAAAGATATTGAACGTGCGATCATGTCTTCCGATCTGGGGCTCAACCCCAACAACGATGGCAAGCTCATCCGCTTGAGCATTCCCCCATTGACCGAGGAACGCCGCCATGAACTCGTTCGTGTTGTTAAGAATCGAGCGGAGGAGGGCCGCGTCGCAGTACGGAATGTGCGCAGGGATACGCAGAATGACATGCGCGAGTTCGAGCGCGAGAAGATGATTTCGGAGGATGAACTAAAGCGCGGGGAGGACGATCTCCAGAAGCTAACAGATCAACACATTGACCAGATCAATGAAATCGGGGAACGTAAAGAAACTGAGGTCCTCGAAGGTTGATCAAGACTTCGCGCAATCCATGACAAACGAATCTGAAATAAAAATTCCAGCGAAAATCCCTGAGCACGTTGCCATCATCATGGACGGCAATGGTCGTTGGGCGCGCTCGCGCGGATTGCCGCGCATGGCGGGACACCGCGCTGGTGTTGATAACCTGCGCCGGATCCTCGAAGCTGCCGTGGAATACGGCATCAAGTATTTAACGATCTATGCTTTCTCGACGGAGAACTGGAAACGGCCTCCGGCAGAAGTGAAGGGATTGATAAATATTCTCGAGGATGTAATCGATAGAGAGTTGAAATCGCTTAATGAAAACGGCGTTCAATTGCGTCACATCGGACGTCTTGAACGGCTGAAACCTAAGCTTCAAGATAAGGTCAAGCAAGCTATCAAGTTGACAGAGAAGAACGATAGGTTGATTCTCAACGTGGCATGGAACTATGGCGGACGGGACGAGATTGTTTGTGCTATCAAGGAGATGATCGCGGACGGTATTCAACCCGAGGAAATCACCGAATCAACCGTCGGCCGCTACCTCTTCACTTCCGAATCCCCCGATCCGGATTTGATCATTCGGACGTCAGGCGAGATGCGTGTGAGTAATTTCCTCATCTGGCAAGGTGCCTACTCAGAGTGGTATGCCACATCAACCTATTGGCCTGATTTCGATCCCGAAGAATTATTAGAGGCGCTGCACGTCTACGCACAGCGTGAACGTCGCTACGGACGCATTTCAGTCAAGGAACCATCAGAGTAAATATGCTGCGTGAGCGAAGTGCTATTGCCCTACTTCTCTTCCCACTGATTGCCTGGGTTATTGCCGACGGTAGTTGGTTGTATGCAGTCGGCATCATGGTCATTCTGGCAATAGCTGCCCACGAATATGGCAGCCTTTTTGCTGTTGGTGGTTTCCGTCCGGCAATACCCTTATTAATCATTGGCGTTATCGCCATTGTACTTGTCCGTATCTATTTTGGATTCGCGGTTGATCCTATTCTTCTCGCAGGCATCGTTCTTATCACAATGACCTGGCATGTGATCGACTTCGAGCGGGGGGCACCAAAATCAGGTGCGGACTTTGCCCTGACTCTCACTGGGATACTTTATGTCGGGTGGATCGGAGCCTTCCTCATAACAATCCGTCGCATGCCCGATGGCCTATGGTGGTTCTTGTTGTCCCTGATGTCGATTTGGATTGCGGATACAGCCGCCTTTCTTTTTGGGCGCAGGTTTGGTCGTCATAAGCTCGCCCCCCGCGTGAGTCCCAAGAAAACCTGGGAGGGCTATCTTTCAGGTATTGGAATGGGGATTTTATGCGGCGCGGGTATGGGATTGCTTTGGCGAGTAGGGGCTGGACCGCTCGCGGGTATTAACGCGATATCGGGCGTGATCTTCGGAGGGGTAATAGGCACTGTAGCGCCGATTGGGGATCTTGGCATAAGTATGTTTAAACGCCAATTTGGCGAGAAGGATACTGGGGCATTGCTCCCTGGTCACGGAGGAGCTCTAGATAGGATAGATACTTGGTTATGGTCAGCCGTAATTGGTTACTTCCTTGCGATTTTATTATCTAACTAAGGATGATTTACAAACTAGGAGAGGATTAGAATGAGCAAAAAGCCATCACAAAATCTCGCGTTGGATCTGGCACGCGTCACGGAAGCTGCAGCGCTCGCAGCAGGAAGGTGGATGGGTCGAGGCAAGAAAGAGGAGGGGGACCAAGCGGCTGTGGATGCGATGCGCCTGGTGTTAAATTCAATTGATATCGACGGAGTAATCGTCATTGGCGAGGGCGAAAAGGATGAAGCCCCATGGCTTTTCAATGGTGAAAGACTTGGAACAGGGAACGGGCCGGCATTGGATATCGCTGTGGACCCGGTCGAAGGCACGCGTCTCCTCGCTCAAGGGAGACAGGGTTCCGTTGCAACAGTCGCCTTGGCCGAGAGCGATTCGATGTTCAATCCCGGACCGATTGTGTACATGCACAAGATAGCGGTCGGTCGGAGAGGGAAGGGGCATATTGATATTGACGCACCTATCGAGGTGAATTTAAATGCGATCGCTCGTGAAAAAGGCGCTGATGTGGATGACCTAACCGTGATTATTCTCGAGCGCCCGCGGCATGAGGAACTAATCCAACGCGTCCGCGAGACGGGCGCTCGAATACGTTTGATCACGGATGGTGATGTCGCCGGCGCAATTCTGGCCGCGCAACCTGACTCGGGCATCGATCTATTAATTGGGATTGGCGGGACTCCAGAAGGTGTCCTTGCCGCCTGCGCGTTGAAATGCATGGGCGGCGAGATTCAGGGGCGGTTGTACCCTAGAGACGAAGTCGAAGCGAAAGCGGCGAAGGATCTGGGTTACGACATAGATAAAGTACTCAGTATCGATGATCTCGTCGCAACTGAAGACATCTTTTTTGCCGTCACGGGGATCACCGACGGCGAGTTAGTGGATGGAGTGAAGTACACCGGCGCCGGTGCGCGAACGCACAGCATAGTGATGAGAGGGCTTACAGGAACCGTGCGCGAGGTCATCGCAACCCACCGTTGGGACAAACTGATGGTGGTGAGCGAGATTCAATATGATCGAATCGGGTAACCCCGCCGCGGACTTATGGGCGTCACAGCGTGAGAGATGCAGTGTGAAGGAAAACCACCAGGGTTAAAGATTAGGCTCATAATCTACAGAAGCGCAAATTCGATGATTTCGGAAAGATCCGCTTTTCCTTGTTGGTGAGGGAAGGGTAACTTTTGGGCCGTGGGTGTGAATGGGAATAGAGCCCTGCTTGCTTCCGTACTTTCTGCGTGCTATAATTCCTGCGTTCAAGAAGACTTGTTGTCTCAGGGCCGCACCCCCTTCAACCAACTCTGACCAGAATAACATTTGAGCTATCCTCGAATATTTATCACTATATGTGGTTACCTACTTATTAATCTCGAACATTAATCGTTAGAAGCAATAAACGAAATATTCCATTGGGAGTACATTAATGAATATTGGGCAACTTGAAGGAATGACTCTGTCCGACCTGAGGGATTTGTCGAAAGAGTATGACGTGAGCGGCGCCTCCCGCATGAAAAAGGAGGACTTGATTCTCCGGATTATGCAGTCGGATGCGGAACGTAGAGGGTTGGAGCTGCGCGGCGGTGTATTGGAAATCATGAACGAGGGGATGGGGTTTCTGCGCGCAGATCACTATCTCCCGGGTCGCAATGATATCTATGTCTCACAATCGCAGATGAGGCGCTTTAAATTGCGAACAGGGGATATGATCATAGGCCAAATCCGTCCTCCGAAAGATACAGAGAAATACTTCGGTTTGCTCCGCGTTGAATCGATAAATGGCCTGGATCCGGAAGATGCGAAAGATCGGCCCAGGTTCAACGATCTTACGCCAATCTTCCCGGAGGAACGATTTGATCTCGAGACGGATCGCTTTACGCTCGCGACGCGTTTGATCAATTTGATCTCGCCTATTGGCAAAGGGCAGCGTGGGTTAATTGTTTCCCCACCGAAGGCCGGGAAAACGACGGTATTAAAACAAATCGCCAACGCGATTTCTCTGAAGTATCCTGAGGTTCACCTCATGGTTGCGCTCATTGGTGAGCGGCCGGAAGAAGTGACCGATATGGACCGTTCGGTCGATGCAGAAGTGATTGCCTCCACGTTTGATGAACCGGTTACTTCACATGTCCGTGCGGCAGAAATGGCATTGGAAAGAGCCAAGCGTTTGGTGGAGTGCGGGAAGGACGTCGCCATTCTTCTCGATTCGATCACGCGCCTCACGAGAGCTTATAACCTGATGGTGACGCCCTCCGGAAGGACGCTCTCGGGAGGTATTGATCCTGCCGCCCTCTACCCGCCGAAGCGGTTCTTCGGAGCAGCGCGAAATATTGAGGAAGGTGGGTCGCTCACAATCATCGCCACCACTATTGTGGATACGGGCTCACGCATGGATGATGTTATTTATGAGGAATTTAAGGGAACCGGGAACATGGAACTTCATCTCTCACGCAAGCTGCAAGAGAGAAGAGTATTCCCCGCCTTTGATATCGATCGCTCCTCAACCCGTCGTGAGGAATTACTCCTTGGACCGGATCTCACGCGGCGTGTTTGGCTGATGCGGCGGATGTTCTCTCAGATGATTGAGCCGCCTGTCGGCGTTGGAATGGACGTCACTACAGCCACAGAAGCACTCTTGCACCGCTTTGCACAGACCGAAAACAACCTCGAGTTTCTTGAAACGCTCTCCGAAGATCAATAACCAATACCCACCACGTGACTGGCGACAGCGGCTGTGGACCATCGCGCCTTTCATCATTGGCGCTCTGTGCGTAATCGCAGCCGGCTGGGCGATCGGGTTGAATATTCGATCGCGCATCCAAGCCGGTGATTCACCGGTATTAGCTGGCGTCCGTGTTTCTTCTGGAGACCTCACAGATCTTTCCGCTCTCCCTGTTTACGATCCTGATGCTGAAACGAAGATGCTCTCCCGGACGGCGAACTTAAACACGTCAAAGCCGACTCGGTCACGCGTCGATGTCCTTCACTACACAGTCCAGCCGGGCGATTCGGTCTTCGGGATTTCGGCGAAGTTTGGAATCGAACCGGAGACGTTGTTGTGGGGTAATTTTGAGGTTTTAAACGATGACCCTCACCTTTTAAAACCTGGCCAGGAGTTGAATATTCTGCCGGTCGATGGGACGTACTATGAATGGCAGGACGGGGATGATCTCGATCATGTCGCTGGCTTATTCGGTGTTGATCCGCGGGAGATTATTGATTATCCGGGAAACAACATCAGCTCCGTCGATCCGCAGATTGTGCCTGGGACCTGGTTGATCGTCCCCGAAGGCCAGCGAGCTTTTAAGCAGTGGTTTGTCCCGACAATCGCTCGTGGTCAGGCGGGCGTCGGCGCGGCATATGGACCCGGCGGTTGTGCCGGACCTTATACTGGCATTGTCGGAACCGGCGGCTTCATCTGGCCAGCGTCAAACCATTACATCTCTGGCAATGATTATTGGTCCGGTCACCTGGCGATCGACATCGCTGCGGGGATGGGGACGGGAATATGGGCTGCAGACGGTGGGGTCGTCGTTTTCGCTGGCTGGTCGACGGTTGGCTATGGCAATATGGTAATGATCGATCATGGTAACGGTTGGCAAACCGTATATGCACACTTGAGCCAGGTCGCTGTGGTGTGTGGTCAGAGTGTGAATCAGGGGCAGACCATCGGGCTTGCCGGTTCCACCGGTAATTCGACGGGACCACACCTGCATTTTGAAACACGTTTTCAGGATGGATTTGTGAATCCGTGGTATGTTCTTCCTTAGGATGTATGAAGCTGATGCTTGACGGTCCACAATGCGCTTGATATGATGCGCGGGTAGGATCAAGGGAAGGCGGAGAAATTGCAGGAAAAGGCAACGAACGCACGTGACAAAGGCTCACCTCCGAACCGAGCATGGAAGCGCATCGAGTTATGGGCGAAAATTAGCGTGGTTACGTTGCGCGATCCTATCCTGCGTTTCACGGGCCATCTAGCCCTTCTAACCCTCATCGCCTTGGGGGTGTGGGCTGCCCGCCTGGGTTGGGATACTCTCCCAATGGATGCCTATGCCGGGGTAGCTGAAGAAAACGAAAGCGCTGTGCTTGCAGCACCAACAACTTTAAGGCTCGGGATTGCCGACCTTCCTCCATACGCAGGCGGCTCAACTCAACTTGCAGGTGTGGGGCGCTCGACGGACATCCATACGGTTTCCCCTGAACGTCCACGGCTTGAAGTGATTACATACCAGGTGCAGGAGGGGGACAGCCTCTTCGGGATCGCAGAAAAATTCAGCCTGAAGCCTGAAACGATCTTATGGGGCAACTTCGATGTGCTCCAAGACGATCCCCACCGGCTCAAACCCGAGCAGGAACTTAGAATACCACCCGTGGACGGAGCATTGCATCCCTGGAATGAGGGTGAGAGTCTTACAGGTGTTGCGCGGTTTTTCGGTGTGGATTATGAGGAGATCATCCAATGGCCGACAAACCACATCGATCCAGGCACGGATCCGCAGAATCCGAATATCGAGACGGGAAAACTTTTGGTCATCCCCGGCGGTCGTCGCGAACTGGTTTCCTGGAGCGCGCCGCGCATCTCGCGCAGCAATCCCGCGGTGGCCAAGGTCCTTGGATCAGGCGCATGCGGGTCGATCTATGATGGTGTTGTCGGCAGCGGGATATTCATATTTCCAACACCTTTGCACTACGTCTCCGGCTTCGATTACAGCTCCATCCATCCGGCGATTGATCTCGCCGGCAGCACCGGGCATGCCATCTTTGCTTCGGATTCGGGCGTTGTCGTCTATGCGGGTTGGAATGACTGGGGATACGGCTACGTGATCGTCTTGGATCACGGCAATGGGTGGCAAACATTGTATGCTCACCTCAGCGCAATTAATGTAATTTGTGGGCAATCCGTCTATCAGGGAGACGTGATCGGCGCAATGGGATCAACCGGGAATTCGACGGGACCACACTTGCATTTCGAGATCATGCATGATGACTATGGTAAGGTAAACCCGCACAATTTTTTGCAGTAAGGTGAAGTGGTCGATGGCTCTCTCCTCGCCTGTGGTCGTGCACACTCCGGTGTGCGCTTTTCTATTAACCTACTTGCTTGGTGAAGGCTATGCTTGCTTCATCGGGATCGCCAGTTCACGTAGAGAGGCCTCAGGTTGAGCGTATTCTCTCTTTGATCTACAATGGGTGTTATCTGATCTGCAGAAGAGATGGGAACCTCACGAGGGGAGCCTAATTCGGGATTGTGGATTACGTTTTTTGAATCCCGCGGATATTTCCTGATGAGTACCCCAGCGTGGATACTTATAAGCTGGCCGGGTCCACCTCAGAGAAAATTGAAAAACATTAGACAGGGAGCTGCATATGAAAGTGCTTGATGAAGGGATCGGGAAGCTGATCCAGCCAGTCGATCTTGATGCTTTCCGAAAATCGAATCACAGCAAGCCGAAGCAATTGATTGATAAGCGGATGAGTGAAGCTGAGGCGGTTAAGCGCTTCGTTCATGACGGTGACTATCTCGGCACAGAGCTGTACGGTACGGTCCGCTGTCCCATGTCTCTGGTTAACGAGATCGTTCGCCAGGGCGTGAAAGACCTGCGCATGGCCGGGCAGGGTGTGACTGAGCTCGATACGCTTCTGGCTGCAAAGCTGGTGAAGGCTTTGGATATCACCTACATCGGTCTAGAGGTCTATGGGGTGTCGGCCGCTTTACGGCGTGAGGTAGAGAGCGGGCGGGTCGAGACCTGTGTCGAGTGGAGCAATGGTGCAATTGCCTGGCGGTTTAAAGCGGCGGCGATGGGTGTGCCCTTTCTCCCTGTGCGTTCCATGCTGGGAACGGACACTTTTAAATACAGCGCTGCAAAAACAGTAGAATGCCCTTTTACGGGTGACCCGATCTGCCTCCTTCCAGCGCTCATTCTGGATGTGGGCTTGATCCATGTCCACCGGGCGGATATGTATGGGAATGCCCAGATCGACGGAATCGTTGGTTTTGCTGCGGAGATGGCGCGGGCTTCAAAACGTTTGATCGTCAGCGCAGAAGAAATCATCTCAAACGACGAGATCCGGAAAGACCCCGGCAAAACGGTCATTCCGTATTTCCTTGTTGATGCAGTTGTCGAAGCTCCCTTTGGTTCCCATCCAGGCGAGATGTGCTATGTGTATGAGCGCGATGAGCCACAGATTAAAGATTGGGTCGAAGCGTCGAAAACTGAGGATGGCACCAAAGAGTATCTTGACAAGTACATATACGGTACGAAAGATCATCAGGAATATTTAGAAATGATCGGGGTGGACCGGCTGGAGCAACTTCAGGCGATGGTACCGGGGAGGTTATGATGGCGGAGAATGGATACAATCCAACGGAACTTTTGATTTGCACTGCTTCGCGGCTGGTGCCGGATAACACGACGGCGTTCATCGGGACGGGGATCCCTATGTTAGCGGCTTCATTGGCGCAGAAGATGCACGCGCCCAATCTTGTTGCTGTCTTTGAATTCGGTGGTGTGGGCGCAATATTAGATGATCTTCCCCTCGCGGTCGGTGAGCGCCGGACGTTTCATAAGGCTGTGGCTGCAACAGGGCTTGCAGACATGGTAGAAACTGCCCAAAGAGGGTTTATTGAATACGGTTTTCTTGGTGGTGCACAGATTGACCCTTATGGGAACCTTAATAGCACCGTGATCGGCGACCATGATCATCCAAAAGTGAGACTGCCAGGCAGCGGTGGTGGAAATGATGTCGGCTCGCACTGCTGGCGGACGATCGCCATTATGCCTCATGACCAGCGCAGGTTCGTGGCGAAAGTGGATTTCATCACCACGCCGGGCTATCTCTCCGGACCAGGCGCGCGCGAAGCTGCAGGGTTGCCCGTGGATACGGGTCCATATCGAGTGGTCACTACGTTGGCTGTCTTGGGTTATCACCCCGACAGCAAACACATGATGCTGCTTGCAACACAACCGGGGGTAACCATCGATGATGTTATCGAGAACACCGGGTTTGAGCTGCTGATGGCCGATGAGATTGAAGAGTATCCGCCGCCTACGGATGAGGAGTTGAGAATCCTGCGCGAGGACGTTGATAAGGACAAGCTCTATATTTAAGGCAGAGAAGAGAATGGGGCTGTCGCGAAAGTAGCACTGAGCTTGCATCAGTTTGCCGGAGAGCGGAATCTTCGAGAAACGAAAGGTCGCTTTCACCAGAAAGCGACCTTTTCAGCGCCCCCGACAGGACTCGAACCTGTGGCCCCTTACTCCGCAAGCAA
>CAYLOO010000056.1:11429-18796 GCA_964385355.1 uncultured Anaerolineaceae bacterium | reverse complement strand
GCGTCGGCGTATCAAATGGTGTGGGTGTGGGCGACTCTGTGGGCTCGGCTGTCGGCGTATCCGTAGGCTCGGCTGTGGGTGTCTCTGTGGGCTCGGCTGTCGGCGGCTCACCATGCGCGAAGACATCACCTGTACCATTAAGGTCTTCGAGGGGCTCCACCACTAAGTTGTAGGCATCGGAATAGAAGGCAATTGCCGCCCCATCAGCGTTGATCGCGGGTGAATAGTTGTGGTCGTTGGCCTCGTTATCATAGCTATCGACGGAAACCCGGGTTGTGGTGCCCTGTAGGTCACGCACGAAAATATCGCGCTTGCTGTTGGTGTCATTCGGAACGAGGTTTGTGGCACCGGAGCGGAAGACGACGAAACGGCCGTCTGCGCTGATCGTCGGCTCGTTGCTGGGTCCGCCAAGCGCTTGCTCGCCGGTGGTGGAAAGGTTCACCCGCTGTACTACACCAGTCAGACGGTCGCTCAGGAAAATATCGATCATGCCATTCGTGTCGCCAACAACCAGATCCGAGGCAAATGACCAGAAAACGATGAATCGACCGTCCGCGCTGAGCGCAGGTGCGTAATTTAAACTACCAGCCCCAGCACCTGTCTGGGTCACACTGACACGTTCAAGCGCGTTCGAATTTCGATTCCACAAGAAGATATCACGCCAACCCTCGCTGTCATCAGGAACGAGATGAGTTGAGGTTGAGGAGAAGGCGACCCAATTCCCGTCGGCGCTGATCGCCGGTTCTTCACTCAGGCCATCGTTCACCGATCCAACACGCGGCGTACTAACCCATTGAAGTGAGTCATACAGACGATCATAGAGGTAGATCTCCTCCAGACCGGTGGTCGCTCCCGAGACCAGGTTTGTAGCCGCGGAAACGAAGGCGACGAAGCGACCATCGCCGGAGATGACCGGATGGCTGCTGGCCGCATTGGCCTGTCCGCCCGAAGCGGAATGGCTCACCAGTTCGATCGCACCCGACTGGAGATCGACTAGGAAGACATCCTCGACTTCGTTTATATCTCCGTCGATGAGGTTTGTTGCTGTTGAGGCAAACACGACGGATAAGCCATCGGCGCTGATCTCTGGCCAGGCGCTGGCGCCATCGGCTTCCTGCTCCTGCCAGCCCAGACTCACTCGCTCAGTCGTACCGTTGGCCCAATCGTGGAGGAAAATGTCCTGGACGCCATTGTTATCGCCGTCGACGAGGTTCGTCGCTTCGGAAGCGAAAACAATGATTTGACCATTGGCGTTTATGCTAGGAGTTTGCGAAAGATGATTGCCTTCGATACCCGTGCTGCTGATGCTCACGCGTTCCGTCTCATCGGGATTCGCTAGCGTCGCCTGCACGAGCAGTGCTGGGCTGGCCAGCAATACTATGAGGACTGCGGTGAGCAGTCTGGGGAAACGAAGCTTGCTTGGAGTGGACATATGCCGCCTATGCTGAATCCAAGAATCAAAAACGTCAAATTTATTGCCGCCGGAAATCCATCAGCCGCCGACGGCGATCCGGTTTACTTCTCCCTCCACTCCAAGGTCATGAAGTAGTCCATTTTTACCACTTCACCTATGCCAGGCATATAGTGATTCGTTCCTAGCCTCGAACCTTCCTCCGATCCATATTCGACAGCGAAGCGTGATCTATAAGAGATAGTCCCTTTGCTGCGGTTCCCATCTTTGGTCTTATATTTTGGGTATCGAAGAAACCCTCCCCTCGGAACAAAGTCATATTGAAATCACTGTAAGGCACCTGTAAAGTAGAGATACAGCGATCGTTGGTATGCTACAGAGACGCAAGCGACAGCCAGGCTTGGACAGTCAATCATTTAACCCGCGAACGCTTCCGGAACACGCACGCTGTGCATTGCGGTCCGCATAGACGCTCAGGACACTGATGTATAAATGGAAAGACCATAAGTTAGGCAAATATACCCTCGTCAGCAGAATCGGCAGCGGCGGGATGGCCTCGGTTTTTAAAGCCATTGAGGATGATACAGAGGAGGAGGTAGCCGTCAAGGTGCTGCCTCCGTGGCTCGATGATGAGGAGAATTTTCAACCCCGATTCGAGCGCGAGGCCGCGATCCTGATGCGCCTGCATCACCCGCACATCGTCCCTATCCTGAACTTCGGTATGGAGGATGGGATCTACTACATTGTCATGCCGCTGATGGAGATCGGCACACTGCGCGAACGCATACGAAAGGGACCCCTCAAACCAGAGGAAGGCGCGCACATCATCCGTCAAATTGCGGAAGCGCTGCAGTATGCTCATGACACTGGAATGGTCCACCGCGATGTTAAACCTGCCAATATCCTGATGGACAGCGAGGGCAATGCCTGGCTCTCCGACTTCGGCACCGCACACGTCGGGGACGCCACGGTAAGTTTGACGGGTTCGAATGTGATCGGCACGCCACAGTACATGGCCCCGGAACAGGCTCGCGGCGAGGCGGTGAGTGATAAAACCGATGTCTACGCATTAGGTATTGTGCTCTACCAGATGTGTACGGGGCATTTGCCCTTCAACGCGGATACACCGCTGGCAATTGCGATGAAGCAGGCCAGTGAACCTCTGCCACCACCGACAACGATCAATCCGAACATCCCGAATGAAATTAGCAAGGTATTGATAAAAGCGTTGGAAAAGCGCCCTGAGGATCGCTATGCATCGGCCATAGCCTTGAGCCAGGCATTCGACCGCGCTTTAAAGCAGGTCTACGACTCGAAGGAAGGTGCGCTCAAGCCCGGTGCGAGACGCCGTTATGACGCGACTCTGGAGTACAAACCTGAGGAAGACGACCACGAAGATAAAACGTTGATCGACGCCGTACCAAAGAAACGAAAGTTAGCCCCATTAATTATCCTTGGAGCGCTGATCCTCCTGCCCTCCCTATGGCTGATCAGTCGTTCGTTCAACACCGGCGCTGCGGCGGTGGGTGGTGAGGCAACACACACACCAAGCCCAACGGTTGACTGGAAAGCTACGGTGGATTCGCTCTCGACCGCAGTAGCATTCGCGGCCGGATCTAGCATGTCCGAAGAGCAGCTCCAAACGGCGATCGCGGCAACATTGCAGGTGCTGTTGATCGAATCGAGCGGATCGGATAACCCGATCCCTCCACAAGCGCTTGATGGCACGCCGGAAGCAACCACGGCGCTGACGGAAACCGCTTCAGCATTGAGCACTTCGACCAGAACACCCACGGTCTCACGAACACCTGCAGTGACTGTGACGGGCACACTTAGCGTGTCGCCGGTGGTAAGCTCCACACCATTGCCCAGCGCGACTTATACACCCACGAGAACGGCGACACATACTGCCACGCCCACGCGAACGGCGACACATACTGCCACGCCCACGCGAACAGCATCTCCCTCAGCCACATCCACCCTTACGCCAACGATCACTGCCACACCGACGCAGGATGTCTGCCCACTTATTGATATCGTAGGCTTCTCGTCCACGAGTAACATCGCCGAGTGGGAGATTACAAACGATTCCGGCGCGACCATAAGAATCGAGGTGATCGATCTCGGTTGGCCTGCCTCGAATGCGCTGTTACATATCCTTGTGGACGGCACCGTCGTCTGGGACAGTGTGGATACGACGCCACCCACGTACATCACTTCCTGGGTTGGCGGGCAGTCGGCGCGCGAGGTGGATTCTTCGGCTGAACTGGAGGCTTTCTTCGGCACCACAGCGGCCGGCTCTGGATACAATCTGTCCGTCACGTTTGATAACGGCTGCCAGGCTTCGGCTGGGAACTGACCAGTTGGAAGGCTGGCAACGAATGATTACCTGCGATCCCATCACAGCACGCGTGAATCGTCAGCCATCGTCAAAGGAAATCGACCCATCCGGGGATCGTTTCATCCAGGTCTCTGTGATCATCACAAGCCGATGGGCGCTTTACATCAGGATGATAGTATGAACCGGAAAACCGGCGGTCGGCAGCGAAGGATCCTAGGCATGACGGGCAGGCAGCTCGGTATGCTGGCCATCCTCGCTGTCCTTTTTCTCCTGGTTGTATTGGTAACGCTGGTTTTCGCACTGGATTTCTTCGATGGATACCTGGCACCCAGTCTCCCAATTGAACCTTCCACACGCACAGCCGCTGAAGTGGAAGGTACACCTTCACCGGGTGCGCCGGGACACCAGACCTCACTGCCGACACTCAACACACCGTCATGGCAGGGCACCGAAACGCCGATAGCAAACTCGACATTGCAGACGTCAACACCGGCGACCCAAAGTGCCACGCCCGGGCATACGCTGACGCCACCGGCGGATGTCTGCGCCCTGCTCGACCTGCGGTTCATCTCCGCGACCAGCAACATCGCCGCTTGGCGGTTGCAGAACGACAGCGGCGTGGCGCTCACAATCACACGCATCGAGATCGACTGGCCTAAGTCCAATGACGCCATATTCAATGCGTTTCTGGACGGGAAGGTCATTTGGTCCGATGTTGATCTGACCCCGCCGACGATCATGACATCATGGATCGGTGATCCCGCGGAGCGAAGTGCAGACAGGCTTTCACAGGTGGAGTTCTTCTTCGGCACTTTGGCCGAGCCCGGTGGTTACGATCTTTACCTATGGTTCGAGAATGGATGTGAGGTCTCTGCTGCGAATTGAGGGGCTCTGGGTTGTCCTTGGGTAGGAACATATCATTCTAGACCGAGTGAAGCATCTCGGTCTAGAATAAACGGGTACTACTTGCCGGGAGCGAGATTCTTCGTCGCTCTGCTCCTCAGAATGACATGGACCACGAGCCTATCATTTCGAGTGGGCCGTGGAACGGCGATCGAGAAATTCATACGCTTTGTTCGAGAATTTCTTTCACGTGTAATCCATCTTTTCAGCGGTTCAGGGATTCAATTGTTACCGACAACAGCGGCCTAAACCCAACGCGGTCCTTCACCCTCAGGGAACGCTTTCCTCGAAGAATCGCCAGATGACTTCTCCAGTATGTAGATCATGGCTAACTCGACCAATGAGGGATTCGGGCGCGTACTGGGAACCACCAGGCCAGGTGTGCCCCCCACCCTCTACCGTGTAAAGGACAACCTTCGTATCCGCGTCGCAATCAGAATATACATCGCGGGTGATGCTAGTGCCATCGTCCGGATCGAGGTCAGGTATTTGCTCAACGTGTGGCGGGGAGTCGCAGCCGTTAGCCTCAACCCAGAAGGCGACCATTTCATTTGTGGACAACGCTAAACCCAGCTCCGTGCGCAAAAAATGCACTTCCCCACCATCCCACGGAACCAGCGGATCCTCCGTTCCATTCATGATCAAGATCGAGATCGGTTGACTGGGTATACAGACCAGGTTGACCGGCAGCGAGGCGATCACCGGCGCGGCCGCGGCGAAGATATGCGGGGCTTTACAAGCCATCCGCAGCGACATCTTACCGCCGTTGGAGACGCCGGTGATGAAGACACGGTCGGCGTCAATGTTGTACTCAGAGGAGAGATGCTCGATCAAAGCCAGCAGGAAACCGACATCGTCGATGTCCTCCGCATGCGCGCGCCACTGGTCAATATCCCGTCCGTCGTTCCAATGTTCTTCGATCCCGTCGGGGCAGACGACGATGAAACCATCCTCCTCTGCCATCTCGTTAATCCCCCCACGAAGAACGCACATCTGCCGACCATTCCCGCCGCCGCCGTGCAACCAAAGGACCAGTGGCGTCGACCTGTCTTCCTCATAGGTGGATGGGATCAGGAGACGGTAGCTACGGACCAGCCCATCATGGGCTATCTTGTGAGAGGATAATTGGGATGCATTCGACTTGCGAGACCGTCCCATTCCGCAAGCTGATATCGTAAGCGTAAGCAAGACGACGGCGACCAGAATCCATGTTTGCCCGAGCGCCAATTTGTGAATCGTCGATGCAACGCCCTTATTCATCTGACCGGTACCGATCCCATAACTCGAGCGCCGGCTTGGGTGTGCCATCGGATTCACGCAGCCCAACATGGGCGAAAATGCTTAAAGTGTTGATATCCGTCTCGGGCATGCCCTGGTCATGGGCCATGCCGGAGATGGAGTCCATATTAAGATCCGTGAGGATAAGATAGACCCAAAAGTTTAGCCGGTCACCGATCTGGTCATGGATGGCCTCAAGGTAGGCCACCTGATCCTGTGGATCACCGGGAAAGGGACCCACCATTCGCGAGGAGTATCCGCCCTCGGCGACAGCAAGCGGCTTGTCCGTGCAATCCAGGAGCGAGGTGTAGTAGTCATCCGGGATCTCATCGCCACTCTCGAAGATGACGAAGGGATAGGTTGAGATGACCCATAAATCGAGACGTGGTTCGAAAGCCTCGATCTGATTCCAGTTGGTTTGGTAGGGCTGCCGCCCCTCATTGGCGCCGGGTATGAGGTTGTTAAGATCAGCCCATTGGAACGTCACGAAAATCTGTGTGTCCGGCGCTATTTCTTTCACCTGATCGTAAACATCCCGGTATAGGCTCATGTAGCTCTCGACATCATCGGGGTGGGCATCTAGATAGGTGTTGATCTCGGATGCCAACCCTAGGTAACGGGGCTGGAACTCCTGCACAATCCACATCGTGAAGTTGGTGAAAGCTTGCCGCACGTCAGGGTTGGCAAAACTGGCTTCCCATCCCTCCGGGAGCCCGAGAAACTCGCGCCGATTGAGCCCATTGAGTGAATCGACGACGAAAACCCATTCCAAACCGTTCTGCTGCGCTAATATTGTCTGATTGCGCAGGTCCGTACGGCTCTCGGATTCGCCATCTATCCCATCGACGAAATCGTTCCAGGGGATATTGGGCTGAATGAGAATGAAGTCAGCGTGCTCCCCGAGCGCCTCGAAGTGGTTCAACACGCTCTCGAGCGTGGCTTCGGGCGGGCTGGGAAAGAACCCATAGGCTGTATCACCCAAGTTAAAAGAGGAAAGGATATGCTCAGCCTGGACAGGCGGTGTTGGCGTCGTATCTCGTGGCGGCGGCGTGCCGTTATCGCAGGCCAGTGCGGCGAAGACGAGCGCGAAAAGAACGAAAACTACGTTTCGCTTCATCGATCTCTCCGGGCGTACTCAAATGACGTCTTATTCAGCTTCATATTGCTTACTAATCATGATCCTATATCTAAATACAAGGTAAGGTCAGTAGAAGTTGCATGGGCATTTTCCATGTTCACCATAATTAGCCCGTCAATAAATTGACGGGCTAATTGCAGAACCCTTTCGGGCTAACACTGCGGGTTCTTCGCACCTTTTGACTTTGAGCCCGGAGGTTCAGCTCCGGGCGTACCCTTGATTCGTCATTGCGAGTGAGCCGTGAAGCAGCGACCGAGAAATCCCTATGCTGTTTCTCGTGAGGGCATCATCTCCAT
>CAYLOO010000056.1:5970-11329 GCA_964385355.1 uncultured Anaerolineaceae bacterium | reverse complement strand
CGAGAAATCCCTATGCTGTTTCTCGTGAGGGCATCATCTCCATATATCGGATGCCCTTCCCTTAATGTCATTGCGAGCGAAGCGAAGCAATCTCCTCGTTTCTTGACGGGAGATTGCCACGTCGCCCTAGTGGGCTTCTCGCAATGATAAGCGAGGGAAGGATCCTTACTACTAAATGTCAATTTGAGTGAGCCGCAGACAATGCAATCTCCCCTTAAGCCCAGCGCGGCTCTTTCACCCACCAGTGCAGCGCAATGAAAGCGAGTAAGTAGACGAATGCGCTGAGCGCAAAAAGCCAGCTATAGCTCATTTTTGCCAACCAGGCGCCGATCAACGGCGCGGTAAGGCTGACAAGCCCCATGCTGGAATTAGCCATGCCAGCGTAGGTCGGGCGACGCTGCGGTTCACTGAACTCCATGATCACCAGGATACCCGAAACAATCATCGCGCCGATGGCGATCCCCATGAGAGCGAACACAACATAGTACCAATGCGCGGCGGGTGAAAGCCATGCCAGGAGAAATGCGAACAACGAAACCAGCGCGCCCAGCTCCAAGGAAAGCTTATGCCCGAAGCGATCGGCGAGAAATCCAAAAGTCAGGTTTCCGATGGTCTGGCCGAGCAGCAGCACGCCTGTATAGACACCCACTGTGCTGTCCGATACCCCCCAGCGCTGCACGGCTGCTACGGTGATAAATCCTGTCCCCATCCCTCCCAGAGCCAGCAGCGACCTGGAGATTAAGAAACGACGAAAGTTGTGATCGCGGCGCAGAATGTCGGGTAATTTGGCCCAAAACTGGCGGGTGGAAGTCCTTGGCTCTTCGACGGGCTGGACCGGCTCACGGGTCAGGGCGAGGAATATCCAACTGATGGTGATGCCGACGGCGGCAAAGGAAAAGATGTAGACGAAATTGGTCGGGAAGGGGTAGGCCTTCAAGATCCAAGCGCTGATAGCTGCCCCCAGCATCCCCAGACTTGTGCCGACAAACATACTCGTGCCCAAAAACCGGCCGCGCCGATCCACAGGGAAACAACGGGCGATCAAGTCCTGCCATGCTGTCGCTACTATCCCCGAACCCACGTCGAACCATGCAAAAGTAACCAGGAAAAGGACCAGGGCTGGCGTTGGCGCACGCACAGCGAGCATGGGTGCGATCACCAAAATCCACAGCGGCAGGCGCTCAAGGAAGAACCCCAGGTTGACGACGACCGGCTTCTTCCGGGCTAAGCGTTCTACGCTGTTTGCGGTAAAGATCTGCGGCAGGGACCAGCCGCTCTGGGCGATGACGGCGGCGATCCCAATTGGCAGGGGACTGGCTGTTAGTTTGCTGATGAAGAGGGGCACGATGGTGGTGGCGGAAATGAAGCTGAAGCCAAACATAAAGCCGGCTGTATCGAGAAGGTTGACGCTGAAATTCCAACGGTAGTTGCGCTCTACTTCGGAGGCGACTTCTTCATCACTGCGCGGGGGAACGGGCTGGCCCGCTTGCAGCAGCCAGCGTAGCGTTCCTCTGATCCCGGTTAAACGATGAATACGATAAGGCATACCGACCTCGGACAAAGTATAGTCGGGCGAGTGAAAAATACCCCACGCCCATCATGAATACAAGAATATTGTCTTGCTCCACAGGGACCCCCTCATCGCTGTAGCGAATGCTACGGCATTCTAACCTAAAACCGCTCCTGTGGTGCCGGCGTCATCGCCGCCCCACTTCGCTTCATGTAGCACTCAGTAGGAGCCGGGGGCACTTCTCGGGGTCGATAGTTCAGTGCATTCAGCCGTTTCCACGGTTCAGCGGTTCAATCCCGGAACCACCGAGACGCGAAGAGGAACGATTCCTTTGAAATCCATTTCGTGACGCTGCTCCGAAACTTGATACCGATTCGATTGATTCCCAGAAGCTCCCTAATCAGACCGGGCAGTTCTTGTTGGCAAGGATGCAAGTTGTCGAATGGATTACTGGAACGGGCAGATATCCTCAGCATCATAGGCTATGTTAACTTCGCCATACACAAACCAGCCTAATCGAAGCAGGATTTCCTTGTCGTTGTGTATTGCATAGGCCTGTGCTGCATTGCAACCAATTTTGATTGAGCCAGCGAAATCTTGATAGGCATCATAGAAAGCCGTCGCCATCTGGGCGTAAGGGTGACCAGAATCGCCAGCAGGATGGATATTCTGGATGATTTGGTACTGCGCCTCCGCTTGCTCGACCCGTCCAAGCAAGTAGTTCGTCACGATAATCCGGAATCGAGCGTAGGCTTCAACCCGTTTGCCTTGCTCCAGATCGGGTGTCGGAAAAGGATTGGGATTTCCAGGGTAACTATCTTGGTGGGTCCATTCCAGGATGTCAGCATTCCAGGCCTGGAGAGATGTATCGTTAATTGCGCGCCAATATGAATTCAAGGCATCGTAATAATTGGACTGCAAGGCGGCAAAATCCCCGTCCTGAACGGCATGTATCTTTATAATTGCAGGGGATAACGAAACGTCGTCCAAATTATAATCTTCGCCGTTCCACATCCATGTATGTATTTCTTGTCGGTATGAATCTGTCCAAAAACTCACCTCTGTAGAACCATAACCAGCACCCGTCAATATAATTTCCACCGTGCCATTTCGATCGATATCGCGGAGTTCCATCTCTCCTCTGAACATGGGGAGATGATAGCCACCTACGTACATAACCTGTCCTAATTGCGTGAAGGGATGATGGACTTCCTCCGGCGCAAGATTGGCGAACTCATCTCCATTCCACTCAAAAACCAGGACATTGAGCGCATAGTTAAAGTTGCCCATGCGATCATTGTCCGTAGTTACAATCAAATCTTGAACCCCACTCTTAGTAAGATCTTGTGTGAGGATCTTCATACTCATTCCGTAGGTATCGCGAATCTCAGGCTGAATGCGCAGCATCTCTTCATATAGACCTTCATGGCAGCGGAAAACGTAGACTGCGAAGGAGTACATCACAATCTCAGAGACGCCATCGTTGGTTAGATCAACCGTGACCAGCTCGGTATTGAAAGATAGATCGTCAAGGGCGCGTCTAACTTCCTCCACAGATCCTCCAGCGTTTAGGTAGGCAAGCACCTCATCCGCCGAGGCATAGAGGTCGTCGACTGGCTCGGTCAATTGAAGCGACCCGGCCGAGACAAACGCGGGACAAACTTCGGGGGAAGCCGGGGTCATTGTGGCGACCGAGCGCGGATTGAAGGTGGGGGTGATGGTGGCCGTATAAAGTGGAGCGGGTGTCAGGGAGGGTGACGGCGTCTTTGTGATAGTTGGAGAATTCTGTGGTCTCACCTCGGTAACGGTTGCAGTAGGTGAACCTGTTGGTACGAGCACCATGATTTCTAGTGTTGGAGTCCAGGCTGCGGGCAGCGTAGGAACGGGCAGGTTGGCCAACTCGTCTTGCCCCCCGCCGAACAGCCCCTGGAGCGCCCCGCTGGCAACGAGCCAAGTCAGCAGTGCGCCCACCAGGATCACACCGACCACAGCAACAGCTATATAGACGTACCTGTTTCTGCTTCTAGAAACCCCAGGGATTGGAGATTCCTGGCTGTCTGAAGGAGGAGGAACGTGAGGAGGAGGTTCGCCGGACGAGGGAGCGCCCTGGAGCTCTTCTAACTTTGTGCGCGCTTGCTTGTCCGCAGGGTCGAGCTTCAATACCTCGTTCAAACAATCAAGCTGCCTGTCTTTTTCATCAAGCAAATGGACAAGCGCCCACCAACCTTGCTTCAGAGACGGGTCAGCCTTGACCGCCTTGGCGATGAGTTCTCTGGCTTGTTTCCGATCACCCGCCCGGGCGAATTCCATCCCCTGGGTAAGCAGCTCTCCTGGTTCCATTGCGCCCCCGCTTCACGCTGAATATATAGACAGTATGGGCCATCTAGCGGAAATGATCAAGGAGGTTGGCTTGTTAGGGGTAGATTTAGATTGTTTCTGTGGCCTTATGAAGCTGCTTATCGCTATTGATCGGCAGCAAACAGAAAAATGACCCTGCTAAGGAATTATGAGTGAGACCGGACCAACAGGAAATGGATGGGGATATCACGTACCAGCGTTAGGATTTCCGTTCCTCTGTATACGATTTGTAGTCGTTCGTATACAAAGTGTATACATCTTGCTAACCTTGCTTAATCGGCTTAACTCTCTTGGCCGAGATCCGTTGGGGTGTGGGTTACGATACCTGGAATGCGCTGGAAATGTTTGGTGTCGAAAGTGATTGCTGTGGACAGACCTTGCTCTTGCATCCACACGCCGTTGTAGGCATCCACGAAATCGATGTTTTCATCGGCATAGAGAATCATGGCTCTTGCGATGATCTCCGCATGTTCAACGAATAATCCTGGCGTGTTGAGAATCGCAACTACATGATCCCGCACCACTTCTGACGTGAGTTCATAATAGGATTCCAAAGTCCAAACGATTTCAGCAATGGTGAGGCTGCTCGTATGCAATTGAAGCTCCCCCTGTTCGGCTCGCATGAGGAGTTGATCAACAGCATGAGCTTGGTCCGGAACATCGTTCGTCAAAAAACGGAGGAAGAGATTGGTGTCGACGAAGTGTCTATCCATCGCTAGTTCTCTCCGCGACTCGCTTCTTGACATCTTCGCGGACATCTTCGAAATTCTCCGGCTCTTTCCGGGGCTCAACACTCCCCCTGCGATCTCGCAGCGTCTGCGTCACCGGTTGCAAGACGATCTCTCCATCCTTCTCAAGGAATAGCACTCGATCACCGACCTGGAGGTTCAGGCGCTCGCGGATCTTTTTCGGAATCGTCGTCTGGCCTTTTGTTGTAATCTTTGAACCAATCATTTCTTACTTCCCTGTAAAGGATGATTTGTTGCTAATATCATACCATATTCGGATATCATTACCTACTTGCTCTAGTAATGACTTGTACAAAGCCCAGTACCACGTTGGACTATGAACGCATGTGTCTGATGCCGCTAATTATCGGATGTACAAGGAAATTCAGATTCACGAGACGAATGGGGAACTAATAATGGTACCGAGCTTGTAGAAAATCTATTCGTTCGTCCCGCACCAGATAGGCAATGCGGTGCTCCTGCGTTATTCGACGGGACCATGTACCTGGAGACAGATACTTCAATGGCTCCGGTTTACCAATTCCAGCAAACGGATCCCGCAGTATGTCTTCAATGAGCTTGACAACTCGGAGCGCCGTCTTTCGATCATTCTTTACCCAGTACTTCAAGTCCTCGATAAACTCCGTTTGAAAGACGGCTTGGCGATCTTTATTCGCCAAGGCCGACCTCGGCCGCGAGCTCATCAACCGTCAAAATCTGCCCCCCGCCCTTTAGCGCCCGACCGTGTTTTCCGGATCGCCCG
>CAYLOO010000056.1:2911-5870 GCA_964385355.1 uncultured Anaerolineaceae bacterium | reverse complement strand
CCCTCCTGGCGGGCTGCCCTGCCATCGATGCGCTGTCCGGCGAATACTGCCCCTTTAGCACGGATCAACGGGGGCTGGAAAGACCGGCACCCCTGGGCGCAGACCCACTTTCCTGTGACATCGGCGCTTTCGAGTTCTATCCCTGATCACGGGTCCTAATTGGTTGAAGGGGGAAAAGCCACATATGTCCCGATCACACCAGGAGTGGTGGACGTGAGGACGAGCTCATCGCCGGTCACGGAGTCGTTGGTTTGTTCAGTCCAAATAATGAAATTTCTGATCGTTGACCTGAAGCCCTGATCGGCAATCAGCTAAGCAGACTAGCGCAATCAAGATGCCGTCCGGCTGCGCAACGCAAGCGCAAACCTCTTCACGGGTGGGACTCGAGCCAGCAGTAAAATCAGGACGACGCCCATCCAAATCCACGGTTGAACGACGCCCTGCTTAACCAACCAGGCATAATGCACCGTTGCCAAAAACCCAGCTACATAGGCTAACTTGTGAAGCTGTATCCATCGTTTCTTGAGTCGACGCTTCCACCCCTGGGTAGAGGTAATGGCCAATGCAAGTAAAATCAAACCCGTTGTCAAGCCGACAAGCGCATAACGTTTTTCAAGCAGGGCTTCCTTGATCAAGGCCAGGTCGAAGAAATAATCTACGCCGATGAAGATCGCAAAATGGATGCTCGCATACATGAAACTGTACAGCCCCAACGGGCGGCGCAGCTTCAAGAGGGGTTTATAGTTGAGAATGGTGCTCAACGGGGTGCAGGCCAGCGAAAGCACCAGCAAGGTCAGCGCGGTTTTCCCGGTGCGCAGCGTCGCTTCGCGGATGATGTCTGGACCTAGATTACCCTGAAATAAATCCCACAATAGAATGGCCAGGGGAATCCAGACAGCGATGTAGGTGATGATCTGCAGGGGGTGGAATCGACGACGTTTCATCAATTTAGCATTACGCATTGTGTGGCAGGATACCAGATCCATCCGTCGCTCACCCTATGCGTGATCCTCCTATTAGAAATTCTTTACCAGGTCCATCCCAGAATAGAGCTGGGCAACTTCGTCGGCATAACCGTTGAACATCAACGTATCTCTTCGGCCGAACTCCCCAATGCGGCGCTCGCTGCCCTGCGACCAGCGAGGGTGGTTAACTTCAGGGTTGACGTTGGCATAGAAGCCATATTCGTTCGGAGCGGCATTCATCCACAGCGAGACCGGCATCTCCGTCACCAGGTCGATCTTGACGATGGATTTAATGCTCTTAAAGCCGTATTTCCAGGGGACCACCAAACGCACGGGTGCACCATTCTGGGGCAGCAAGTCCTTCCCGTAGAGCCCGGTCGCCATCAAGGTCAGATCATGCATGGCTTCATCCATACGTAATCCTTCGACATAGGGCCACTGGTAGAAGGGATATTTGCTGAAACCGGGCATGCCCGCGGTGTCGTGAATGGTCTCAAAACGCACGTACGTTGCCTCGGCCTTGGGCTCCACCTGCGCCAGCAGCTTGCTGAGCGGAAATCCCAGCCAGGGAATGACCATCGACCAGGCTTCCACACAGCGCATACGATAAATCCGCTCTTCGATCTCGAATTTCCGCAGATCGTCCAAGGAGAATGTCGTCGGGTTGTTGACCAAACCTCCCACCTGGACTTCCCAGGGTGAGGTAGGGTAACCCTCGGCCAGCCTGGCAACGTCAATTTTATCCGTCGAAAACTCGTAGTAGTTGTTGTAGTTGGTGATGTCATCGAAGGTGTTGAGCGCGTCTCCAAATTCGTCCACGTTTGAACCGGCCGATGGCTCAAGGCCATCCACAGTGGGATCTCCAGCAAGCCCCGGCTCGAGTGTCGTCGTGGGAGACTGCACGTTACAGGCCGCCAGCAGAGCTGCCGCCCCGGTCAGTATCCCCATGCCCTTCAAGATATCTCGTCGGGACAGGTAAATATGCTCGGGGGTGATTTCGGCGGGATTAATTTTTCGCATGGTTACTACCTCCTGAATACCAATAAGCTCTACTTCAGGTTCCAGAATCCGCGAAGAGCATTTTAATCACCTTCGCGGCTGTTTCGTTGGCGCCCCTGGGACGGCGCTGACGAATCCGGTTTCAGCAGTTCAAACCGGAACCGCTGCGGCAATAGAAGAAATGACCTTCTTACAACAACAGCGCAAGGTTCACGGCAGACGTGCTAAGACTATAACAGGAATAACGCGAGTAGTCTTTTTCTCATACTCAGCAAAACCGGGATATTGGCTGGACATCTTTTCATAGAGTTCTGTGCGCTCGGGTTCTTGAACAACCTCGGCTTGGGCTTGAAATTTATCAGTACCGACCTCAATGGTAATCTCAGGATGGGCGACGATATTGTGATACCAGTCAGGATGGGTCGGCGCCCCACCTTTTGAGGCGATGATTATATATCTTTCGTCATCGGCCAGATACACCACCGGATTCAGACGAGGTTCCCCGCTCTTTGCGCCGGTTGTGTGCAAAAGAAGCAGGGTCATACCCTCAAAAGGTCCGCCGACCTTGCCTTCGTTGGCACGAAACTCATCGATAACGGCTTTATTCCAATCGCTCATATTCAACCTCTCCAAAACCAGGATGGGCACGATTAAGGCGATGTAAATATAGGCTGGGGATTATTCTGAGATTCCAGCCCCGGTCGTCTTAACACCCATCCTACTAAATTAATTCCATCATTAGTTTAGATGCTGTGGGCACATCGAATCTTACATTTCCAAACGATGCCTATTAGGTTATTAGCCGTGGTGATCTTGGTGGGCGTGACGCCAATCTACAGGATAGGGGTGGATGAGGATTGTAGGAATGGGGCATAGCATAGGAGATCATTTTTCTCGCTGCGGTCAGCCCATATTAGGTGACCATGTCGATCGAGGGAGTATTCTAAACCCCTCCCGGG
This sequence comes from uncultured Anaerolineaceae bacterium, assembly GCA_964385355.1. Taxonomy (GTDB): domain Bacteria; phylum Chloroflexota; class Anaerolineae; order Anaerolineales; family E44-bin32; genus E44-bin32. The sequence goes on along the minus strand of CAYLOO010000056.1, from coordinate 2,947 downwards.
TTCTGCTTTTCAACCAGAAATTGAGCCCGATTATAT
>CAYLOO010000056.1:0-2811 GCA_964385355.1 uncultured Anaerolineaceae bacterium | reverse complement strand
TGTGAAGTCGGAAGTTAATAATTCTTTGAAAAGCTGCCAATAGAGCTCTCGATTATGTCTCCTTAGCTGAACAGCTCTCGATAGCATGCTGTTCTGCCCAATTAAATGGGTGACCCGTCATTCAATTGGTGATCCTCCTTCATTACTGAAGATAATGCGAATTCCTTGCTCCGACCACATCCATAAGGTCGGCCTCTTCTTCGATTTACCGTATAATGCGACAAACCAACCGAAGATGGCCAACCATGGACAGCTTTCGTATGACCCATGATCCAAACCAGCGTAAGTTTATAACGTGGCTCTGGCAGATCGTGCTACTTGCAGTCGTCTACCATCTTGCCGTCCGCTTGAGCCTTTCGATGGCCTATCTGCAAAGCAATACCTCGCCGGCATGGCCTCCGACCGGGATCGACCTAGCATCGCTATTGCTCTTCGGCTCCTCACGCTGGCCCGGAATCACTTTTAGGATCTTATTGGGCTCATTGCTGACAGGCGAAACGTTCGATATATCCCTGGGAATGTCGATAGGTTACACACTTAAAGCGCTTATGGGCGCCTTCGTTTTCCAACGAAGTGTTGATTTCCACCTATCGCTGAAGCTGACCCCGCGCAATGGTTATTTCGCTAGCGGATGTCCTGGGTGGGATGTTCACAAATGCACATGACGGATCGAGTGGGGCGCCTTAGATTAGAGCAGTGAGTGTTATTCTTATTGAATCATGAATCGGAACTATAGAGCACCCATCCTAATTCAGAAAAACATTAAATCGTGAAAGGACTTGGAGAGGAAGGGTAGGATGTCCCGAAATACAGAAAATGCCGGGGAGATTTCAGACTCCACTGGACGCCCGAAGGAAGGCCAGCAGATCCAAGATTTTAATGCACAGGCTGCCAAAGCTGAGGCACACGGAGATTGGAAGACAGCTGCGAAATATTATGCGCTTGGTTTGGAGCAACGGGCGGTTGAATTGGCTTTGATCCACAGCGTGCAAGAAGGCTTATCCTCCAATTATGAAATGCAAGCCATCTACAACCTGGTTGGGGACAAACTCCGAGATACCTTCAACGCCCAGGTGGTGATGATTTCTCAATATGATCGGCAAACTAATAAGATTTACCATCATTATGCGATTGAACACGGGCAACATCTCCAAATCCCAGGATGGAATCCTATCGACGCTTCAAGGTCCAAGGTCGTTCGTACGAAAAAACCTTTGATGATAAACCAGGATGAAATTAACGCTCTCCTTGAAGCCCAAGAAATGAAGGTTGTACCGGGAACAAAAGTGCCGAAAACCTGGCTGGGGGTTCCTTTGCTGATAGGCAACGAAGCCCGGGGGATTGTAAGTTTGCAAAACCTAGATATTGAGAACGCTTTTTCCACCTCAGATATCGACCTCTTAACAACCTTAACCAACAGCATGAGCCAATCACTGGAAAACGCACGTTTGTTCAATGAGACCCAACGACTGCTCAACCTGATGGAAAGAGAAATGGGCTTGGCACGTCAGGCTCAAAAGAGTATTCTCCCCATGCAATCACCAAGTCATTACGGCTATGATTTTGGGTCATTAATCGTACCCGCCCGGGCTGTCGGTGGGGATTTTTATGATTTCATCCCTATGGATAAGGGGCGTCTTTGTATTGTCATTGGGGATATTTCCGATAAAGGCCTGCCGGCTGCCCTATTTATGGCGGTGACCTTCAGTCTGGTTCGGGCGGAGACTGGAAGGAGCGATAATAGGCGACAGATTTTAGAAAACGTCAACAAATTTCTTCTAAGGATGAGTGCAAAGATGTTCGTTACCCTTTTGTACAGCATCCTGGATTTCAAAACTGGCACCCTGCAATATTCTCGAGCGGGTCACTTGCCACCGATTGTCGTCGATCAATATGGAAAGTTGGTGGATTTACCTATAGCACTTGGACAGCCACTTGGGGTGCTTGAAGATTTCACCATCGACCAGCAGCAGGTCACAATACCGGAAGGGGGTCTGGTGCTACTTTTCAGTGATGGATTGCATGAAGCCGTTGACTCATTGGGCAATCCATTTGGACTTAACCGGGTGAGGGATATCCTGGTTGCTCATCGCCATGAAAGAGCGGAATCAATCTGCGAAAAACTCTGGTTGGCGGTTCAAAACCATAGTGGTGAACTCCTCCATCAGGACGATTTCACCACCGTGGTTGTAAAGCGAGGTTAAGGGCTCATGAGCAACCCTTGAATCGAAGTCGAAAAAGAAGATCAATGCGCCTAACCCTGGATCAAACGGGCGGGTTTGTTTCCCACCCAATTAAATGCGGTGTGAAATTGGATTTTCTCAGCCCCTAGCATGTTTTACTCTCTGCCCGCCCGCCGCTTATGGTCTCGTTATCATCCGATAATGAGATTAATCGAATACAAAGTTATGCAAAGTAAAGGCGGCAACTGGTTTGCTGGTTGTCACACGATTGAAGTGATGCGAAGAAATGGTTGTGGATCAGGGATCGTGATGCGGGACGTCTTGGATCTATCTGTCATGCCTGCTGATGGAGCACTTTCAAAGCGGGTCGGCTGCGGCGTCGAAGCCAGAACATTTGCGCCAGACCACCCAGGCTGAATGCCGCCCAACCCACATACAACCCGACAATGGTGCCCAAGCGCACACCGACGGTCAGGACAACCAGGCTGACAACTAGAGAGATCGCGACCGCCTCGGTAATGCCCCGTGTTTTGCGCGTGTGCAGCAAGATTCCCTGGTACCAACTCTGATACGCGTTGAAGGCCGGAAGCGGTAGGGCGAACCACAGCGATCTGCGCGCCAGTTCGGC
>CAYLOO010000055.1:0-18856 GCA_964385355.1 uncultured Anaerolineaceae bacterium | reverse complement strand
AACTGAAATCGAGAACGCGGTCGATCTCCTCCGGCATCTGGTCCGGTCGGCAGAACAGGTGCGCGTCATCCTGAGTAAAGCCACGGACGCGCAGCAGGCCATGGAGGACACCGCTCCGTTCGTAGCGATACACGGTCCCCCACTCGGCGTACCGCAGCGGAAGATCACGATACGAGCGCGTACGACTCTTGTAGATTTGGACGTGGAAGGGGCAGTTCATCGGTTTCAGGTAATACTGCTGCCCTTCAATATCCAGCGGCGCGTACATCCCCTCTTGATACCAGTCAAGATGACCGCTCGTCTCCCATAGCTGTGCTTTTCCGATATGGGGTGAGTAAACGAACTCATACCCTCCCCGTTCGTGTTCATCGCGGGCGTAGTCCTCGGCGAGCTTTCGCACCATGCCGCCCTTCGGGTGCCACAGGACCAATCCTGGGCCAACCGCATCGCTCACGCTGTAGAGATCGAGTTCTTTACCCAAGCGGCGGTGGTCGCGCTTCTTCGCTTCTTCCAGCGTCCACAGGTACTGTTCAAGTTCGTCCGCTGATTCCCACGCTGTGCCATAGATGCGCTGCAGCATGGGACGATTCTCATCTCCGCGCCAGTAAGCACCAGCGACATTGAGCAACTTGACGGCTTTAGGATTAATTTTTTTCGTGCTCTCTACATGCGGTCCTCTGCAGAGGTCCGTAAAGATATCATGCGTATAGATGGATATCTCCGGCTTCTCTTCGATCGGCTCACCGTATTCATCCATCCCTCCAGCCTCTAAGCCTTCGATGAGTTCAATTTTATACGGCTGATCGGCGAACCGTTCTTGAGCATCTTCTGCGGACAGAACTTCACGCTGGAATTCAAAATCGCCTGCTATGATTTCCCTCATCCTCGCTTCGACGCTCTCGAGATCCTCCGGGGTTAGCGGGCGCGGCAGGTCGAAGTCATAGTAAAAGCCGTCCTCAATCGGGGGACCAATGGCGATCTTCGCCTCTCCCGGGAACATCTCCATCACGGCCTGCGCCATGATGTGCGCCGTAGAGTGACGAATGCGGTACAGCTCCGATTCCTCATAATGTAATTTCTTACCTTTTGCCATTTCGAACCTCCATTAACCCTTTCGCATATTAAACAAAAATTCCCGCCCTCTGGGGCGGGAGCACTTGCTCACACGGTTCCACCCAGATTGACCCTTGTGGGGTCATCTCTGACAGCTGCTAACGGTGCTGCGCCGTTCGCCATACTCGGCCAATTATTGGCCTTTCCGGTTTCCGCTCGCGGGTGGTTTTCGTCGGCCCATTTCTGGAGGGGATTCTCAATCCAAGATCCCCATTCCCTGTCAGACTTGATTCCGAGTACTCGTCCCGGTCCTTGCGTTTAGGGTATTTTGTTGGACTTCATTATAACGAGGCACGATCGATTGTCAACCATAAAGTTTTAGTTCTCCTCCAAATTGTGCGGGTAACGAAGCGGATCTACGGTACTCATTGCCAAAAACATTAATAAATCGTAGGAACCGACCTGTGCGTCGGCCCACCTTCATCCGGCAACCTAGTCCCATAACCTTCCTGTGCCTGCGACCGGAGGCGGAGCTTCCCGACTCCAAATATTGCAGAAGCGTTGTAGACAGACTCTAGATAGATCAACTGAAGGATATTGAGATCGCAGCCGTAGTTTGATGTGTAATAAATTAATTTCATGGGTCCGCTCATTTTCGCAACAAGATTCTGCTCTTAAAATAATTATCGCCGGATAATTTCAAGACCTGAATGATAAACAGGCAGACACTAAATCTCTCGCGACCGGGGATGCGTCGTGAAATTCTAACGAGGTTGATTGAGCGAAGTGCTTGAATTCCTGGCGCCAGCAATCCTCCCGTTGAATGAGTTCAAGACTGATTGCCAAAGTTGAGGCGAAATGGAGAAAAGGAAAAAAGGCCTCTACTGACCAGGTATCACTGCAGCCTTATTCATCGTTATCGTCGTCTCCTGGATGGCCATTGAAACGGGTATCGAGGTTTCGTCGCACGCCGATTTTTGTGGCATATGCCACTCGATTGAGCCAATGGCCGCATCCTATAGAGCATCTATCCATGGCGGCAACAATCCTCGGGGAATTATGGCCGCCTGCACCGATTGCCATGTCTCCCACGAAAATTTATTTGCTCATTTTATTGGGAAATCAAAATCAGGCACACATGATATTTGGGTAACGCTTACTACAGATACTTCTAGACATGATTGGCAAGCATTACGGATACTAAGCGCCGTATCACAGGCTTCCCCGGCGCGATTCATTCGCGCACTCTAGCCCTTCGAGGCCAGACGAGCTACCTCGAACTAACTCTCACATCGGCTTGCCTCGTTGAAATCCTGTAAGTACAGAAGAAACGCCCACCTGACGTGGTGGGCGACTTGTGGAGTGGGCGGTATTGGACTCGAACCAACGACCTTTGCGATGTCAACGCAACGCTCTAACCAGCTGAGCTAACCGCCCGAGGCTCAATGGAATTATACAGAGCCGAGGTCAAATTCGCAATGGCTGAATGTTAGAAAAACAGGCCAGAACGTCGATTACCCGGCGTAACTCCATCCCAGATCGAGGAGGCTTAGAGTATCCCCCACTTCACCTGGACTCATGACATCTGCACCGATGACCTCGCCGACAACGATGTCGTGATCCCCACCCGTATCGACGATGCGGACAACCCTGCATTCGAGATAGGCAGCGGCGCCCTTCAGGATGGGGCTGTTCGTAGCGGGTCCTTCTGAATATTGGGCATCCTTCATCTTGTCCGGGTTCTTCGAACGCCCCTTCGTAAACGGCTTGAGTGCATCGGCGCCGTCCTTGAGAAAGATGTTGATAGCGAACACCCCCCCCTTCTCTATCAGACCATAGGTATAGCTTGTTTTCTGCAATCCCAAGGCAACATGGCGAGGATCAAAAGAAGTCTGCATTACCCAGTTCGCGGTCATGGCGTTGACATCATCACCGCTGTGTGATGTTATTGCATAGAAGCCATAAGGAATCCTCTTTAATACTTCTTTGATCGTATCGTCTATCATCGTTTTGCCTCCCTCCTGAGGGTAAGGACGACCTTCAACCATATATATTTACGTTTCCCAGGACTCTTATCATCCTTCCAGGGGATTATATCGTGACCTGGAAGGATGTTAGATGGAATGTTGATCATCATAGAATAGTTGCTGTTATAACCATCAAAAAACAAAGGGATTTCTCTCGGATTTTATACTGAGCCACGCCCAGGTAATGTCCGAAATCCCAATACCGTTATAAACTTGACAAGATATATCTCAATCGGAGATTGCCAATGCAAAACCAAGATCCAAAAGCTACGCTCCATGCCATGCTTCAACCGTGGCACGATTCCATCGCCGATCCCGCCAACGCCCAACAAGCTGTCTTACTGCGATTGCTGCGTGATTACGCCAAAACCGTGTACGGCCAGAAGCTCAACGCGGAAAGCGTCCAAACCATCGATGCCTACCGCGAAGCTTTCCCCATCGCTACCTATGAAGATTTCAAACCAATGATCGACGGCGTCATGGCCGGTGAGGTCGATCTGCTTCTCACTGAAGACCCGGTTGGGTGGGCCATCACCCGTGGCACAACCGCCGGTGAGTCAAAATTCATCCCCATGACCCCTACGGATCTCCAGATGCGGGTGAGCGCCGGCAGGGCGATGATGAATTACGTGCTCACTAACGAGAGGTTCGATCTCTTCAGCGGCGTTAATCTCAATCTCAATTTCCCCTCAAACGTTGGTGTCGTTCGCGTCGGAGATCGCGAAGTCGAATACGGGTACAGTTCAGGGATCTATACCAAATTCGTCTCTCAGCGCACACCCATTCGTTCCGTACCCTCCCAGGAGGAAATCGACGCCCTCGGCGGCGGGAAGACTCAACGCGATTGGGATGCCCGATTCGAATTGGCTTATCAGAAATGCGAAGATGAGAATGTCACCCTGGTTGGCGGTGTGGCGCCGACGATTGTGCTCTTCGGTCGATACACAAAACGCAGGCATGGTATCTACCCCAAGGATGTTTGGAAACCTCAAATCATGACCCTGGGAAGTGTCCCCGGGATCAACACCAACTATAAAGCATCACTCACCGCATTTTACGGTCCAGTGGTCATTCGTGAGATTTATGGAACGACGGAGGGGATGTTCGGGCAGCAGCGTGATGAGAAGCGCGCCTGGGTGCCAAACTACGATCTATTCTTCTTTGAGGTGTTGACTCGCAGCGGGATCAAGATGCTGCATGAAATGTCCCCGGGTGAGACGGGAAGCCTGGTTGTCTCAACGCCGATTCTCCCCCGCTATCGCATCGGCGATCGCATTCTTGCCTTACAGCCGCCGTACTTCCGATGCATCGGTCGTGAACGCTGGTGGACCCCGCTGCGCTATTGGTGGAACGAGTTTAAAACGTTCAACCTCGGCCGTTTGTGATTCAGTCCTGTCTTGGGTTCGCCCTTATTCCTTACGGACAAGGGCGCGGAACAAGATAACCACACCGAACCCGATCACGATGGACGGCCAGACAATGGACCAACCGACCAGATCATCCAGCCCGATCCCAAGCAGGACCAGCGCGATGATGAGGCTGCCAATAATGGGTCCACTGTATTCCGGGACGACTAATCGGATCAGCACTTCCACGAGAATGATCAACCCAGCACCGGCGAAGGCGAGCGACCAGGCGCTCATCCCCCCCAGAAGAGGTATATCTCTCAGGATATCGAGATTGTTAACCAGTAGGACCACACCGGCCCAAATCAATATCCCGGCCCATATCACCCTGCTGAGAGGATCGCTGCGGTGCTTCTCATCCCAAGTCTTCTCATCCATTTTCTCGTGCTGCTTCTCCTCCGTTTTCTCATCCATTTCTAAACCTTTCTCATACTTCTCTTGGCCCGATTGATCAGACATCGTTCTCCCTCGCAATTCAGTCAGGCGTAATAGCCGGCGGATTTGATTCTACACCCTCAATAAGTGTCTTCATGGGCTCGGCCACGCAGTTCATTGCTCAACAATGCTGCCACATGTAACCCTGTAAGTCATCATACTTTAGAAATGGCTGAAACTCAATTTCACCCGCACACTTCTTGTAACTCGGCATGCAGACCAATATCTCTATGGCGGATTTCACACTTTCACTCGGCCAACTCGAACACCACATCCGCCGGCATCCCGGGTTTAAGCTTCCCCTCCGGATCGAGCACTCGCAGCTCCAGGGCGTAGACCGTTGTCTGCCGCTCTTCTTCCGTCTGGACATTACGCGGGGTGTATTCGGCTTCGTCCGCTATTCTGACCACTTCGGCCTCGAAGGCTTCCCCGGGGAATGAATCCGCGGTCACACTGGCGATATCTCCAACCCTAACCTGACCATATTGGTTTTCAGCCAAATATACGGTTATCGTCATCCGATCCACATTCCCTAGCGTCATTACCACCACTCCGGGCGCTTTCACCTCCCCTTGCTCAACGGAGTGGGTCAGGACCACAGCGTCCAACGGTGCTCGGACTACCGCATCTTCAAGTGTGAGATCGACCGCCCGCAACTGGTTCTCCGACTGAACTTTGGCAAGTTCCAGAAGTGCTTCTGCATTGGCTACTGACGTCTCGGCTAATGCGACCGCGTAAGGATCAGGGCCATCTTTCCACTTCTCGAATTCTTGCGCCGCCTCGGTAACTCGCGCTTCCGCCAATGCCACATCTGCGTCAAGCATTGCCTGTTCAATCTCGGTCGGGGTCCCAAAATACCAGTTGATATTTCTCTGAATCGAATCACGATGTTGCTTGGCGGTAGCTAGATTTGACAGAGCGAGTGCTTTGCTGGCTTCACCACTAGCATGGTCATACAGCTGTTGGGCTCGATCAACTTCTTCGTTGGCCAGGATCAAGTTCGCTTCAGCTGCATCGATCGTATATGAACTGGCGCGATTCCCCTCCTGGCGCACGGTCAGATAGTAGTTGGCATCCTTCAAAGCATCTCTCGCCTGGGCTAGTTCCACCTGGTATTGCGCTGCCTGGATCGGCCAGTTCTCGTTCAATTCCTTGAGAGCCTGGCGAGCCTGGAGCAGGGCAAGTTCCGCCCCCACCACTGCGGCTTTGCCACTCACAATAACCTGCGTTCGCTGCAGTTGCAGTTCCTCATCATCAATGCTAAAAAGAGGATCGCCCACAGTTACTACCGAGCCTTCTTCTACAAAAACATCAGATACCCTGCCTCCAATTTCGGCCGATATCGATACTTCCATAATCTCCACCACTCCGGATGCCTTCAGTGTGGAAGTGTCACTCGGCGATAGTACGTCACAACCACTGAGCATGAGAAGTGCAGCGATAATGAGGGTGATCCCAACCAAATATTTTCGGGAATGCATCGTTACCTCCAAACCCAAGTTCTATCCAATATTCCTAATCCATACAGGCAATAAAGACGTCTTCTAAGGATGGTTCGATCTCTCGGACCGAATAAAACTCAACCTTAGCATCATTTAGGTACTGTTCGAGTTCATGCTCGTCAACGGAGTCGTCTTGAAGCACGACGTGCACAAAGGCGCCGTACAAAGCTACCCCTCCGAGAGCAAGCTCTTCTCTCTCACAAGCCTTTCTCAAAAATTGTACTGTCTGGGCAGAATCGAAGGGATAGATTTGAACAACCCGCCCCTCCATCATTGTCTCTTTCAGCTCCTGTGGCGAGCCGGTTGCGATCAATTCGCCACGTTGAATAAATGCCAGGCGGTGGCAATGTTCAGCCTCATCCATATAGTGAGTCGTAACGAATACTGTCACTCCGTCCTCTACGAGTTTATAGAGTAGTTCCCAGAACTCGCGGCGGGAAACCGGGTCGACCCCAGCCGTGGGCTCGTCAAGGAAAAGAACTTGAGGTTGATGCAGGATCGCTGCACTCAATGCGAGGCGTTGTCGCCATCCACCTGAGAGCGCTTCAGTCTTCACCTTCTCCCTACCGCCTAAGCCCGCTAAATCCACGGCAACCTTCATCTGTTCATGTAGCTCTGCATTGCTCAAACCATAAGCTGTGCCATAAAAACGGAGATTCTGTTCGACGGTCAGATCATTGTATAAACTGAAGTGTTGTGACATGTATCCGACCTTCGCTCGCAAAGCCCCGGGGTCTTCGATGACGGGAACATTCAGAACATGCACATTCCCCGCGGTCGGAGTTAAAAGACCCAGCATCATGCGGATCGTCGTTGTCTTGCCCGATCCATTCGGTCCAAGAAACCCGAAGATCTCACCCGTATTCACGTGGAAGTTCACGCCATTAACGGCTGTAAAGTCACCAAAATCCTTCTTTAAACCTTCAACGATGATCGTCTTCTGATTACCCTTCATCCTCAAATCACCTTCATCGCAATGTCCGTCGGACATACCGGACTGAAAATGTTACGATGACCACGCCAATACCCGCTAAGGCCAAAACGTGGGGCCAAAGGACATCCATCCCGCTCGCTTTCAATAAGATACCGCGCACGATCTCAAGCCAGTGATACGCCGGGATCACATTGGCAAACAACCGAACTACTTGCGGCATCGACTCGACCGGGGCTGCATAGCCGGTAAACATGAAGTCAACCATTCCAATCAGCATGACGATTAGAAAAGCCTGGTGTTGCGTTCTGGCCATGACCGAGATGACTAAGCCCTTGCTCAGCTCGACCACTACATAACCAAGTGCAAGAAGAAATAAGAGTGCAAGTGACCCGCGCACAGGCACACCAAAAAAGAGGTTGGTCAAACCCAGCATGAGCGCAAAATCAAACAGACCAATAATCATCACCGGGATCGCTTTGCCAATGATGATCTCCAAGGATGAAAAGGGCATCACCAGCAGCTGCTCGAGTGTGCCTAATTCGCGTTCACGCGAAAAGGATAGTGCAGCAAATAGAAGCACCGTAAATTCAAGCATTAAGCCAAGCTCTGCGGGTGTTGTGTAGAAGGCTGCATTCAGGGCTTCGTTGAACCAAACCCGTAGACTGGGAAAAAACCCCTCAAACGCATCAGGATCCATACCGATCCTTCTGACTGCCAGGCGATCACCCCATGCTTGCGCAACCCCTTCGATCGCCCTCTGCGCGGTCAAGGCAGGTATACTCTCTGCCCCATTCAGAATCACTGCCAACGTGGGTTGGTGATCAGCACTTGAATACCCCATGGAAAAATCAGGCGGGATGATCACCGCCGCATTGATATCACCCCGAAGCAGCGCATCTTCAACCGTTTCAACCCTGGTGACCAAAGGTTCGAGTGCAAATGTCCCCGTATTTTCGAGATCGATAATGAAACGTCTGCTCTCCTGACTGCGATCATGATCCAACACCATGAGCGGCAAGTTCGTGATCGGACGGGACGTCGCCCACCCGACAAGAACAAGTTCCAACGCCCCGCCGAACAGCATAAAGGCTGGCAGCCACCAGTCATTGCGCAGGTGAAGGAATTCTTTGATCGAGAGTGACCAGATACGACGTAATGCTTGGGTCATGCGCTCAATCCAGCCGCTTCCGGAAGAAAAGTGCGGCGACACCGGTAAATACCACTCCCAACCCTACCAACATCACCGCGTATGGCCAGAGAATATCTAATCCAACGCCCGTGAGGAATAAGCCTCGCGTGATCACCGCATAATGAGTTCCTGGTAGGAAAATCGCCTCCATACGCATGATTTCGGGCATCGCAGCGATCGGAAAGAATATGCCGGTGAGGAAAAAGCCTGGGAAGAAGATCAGCAGAAATGAGACAGCCATCGCCGCAGCTTGCGTACGCATGAAAACGCCAATGATGATGCCCATACTCAGGATGGCAAACAGGAAGAATACCGATAGCAACATAAAGAGCGGGAAGTTGCCGTTAAACGGAATGTCAAACCACAGCATCGCCAAGATAGGCATGAAGAGGACGTTGGCCATTCCGACAAAGATGTAGGGGATCATCTTTCCAATCAGCAGATCGGCCCGCCCAATCGGAGAGACCATGAGCTGCTCAAGGGTTCCATGTTCCCTCTCGTGCGCCAGGGCCAGCGCCACCGAGAGTGCTGGGAAACCCAGGACCATCGAGATCAGACCGGGGATCATATCCACTCTTGGTTCAAGCCCCGGGTTGTACCAGGCACGCACACACAAATCGATGGGGAGCAGCGCTTCTTCCGGAATGCCAAGGGTTTGCATTTGATCGACCATGGCGTCACGGATGAAACGCTCGACACGCTGTCCGATGTGATCTACGGCGAAGTTTCCACTTTCGGGTTCGGTGCCGTCGATAATGATTTGCATGGGTAATCCGCGCAGGGAGAGCACAGCCTCAGAGAAATCCGGAGCGATGACAATCGCCGCTTTGATCTCGCCTTTGACCAACAGCGTTTCAATTTCATTGAGCGAACCAACATGCGCGTAGAGATCGAGGTCTTCTCCGGCTGTGATCTGTTGTACGAATGCGCGCGAGATTTTCGTTCGATTGTGATCCAGAACCGCGATGGGGATATGCTCGAGATCGACCGTGAGTGAGTACGCCATAATCAGCAAAATCATTGTCGGCGTGATTAAAACCATGAAAAGCGTGCCTCGATCGCGCACGATGTGCTGGATTTCCTTACGCATCACGGCACGGATGTTTCGCCAGGACACCTTACAATCCTTCCTCTGACTCGAGCCGATTAATTAAGGAGATAAATGCCTCTTCCATTCGTGGTGGTGCGGAGCGTAATGATCGAAATTCAATACCATTGTCCTCTAGCGCTTGCTTGAGTTCTGGAAGGCGATCCTCGGCTGAATCCACGATCACATGCAAGGATTCCCCATAGGTCTGCACCTGTATTACCCCAGGGAGAGAAGCAACGAGCCCACGAGCGGTTCGCCAATCCTCGGGCTGAAGCTCAACGAGGTCTCCAGGCAGTTCGGCGCGAATCGCCATGGGCGTATCACAGATGACGAGGCGCCCCTTGTATATCAATCCCACCCGGGCGCAGCGATCGGCTTCATCCATATAGGGCGTGCTGACGACGATCGTCGTGCCGGATAAATTTAACTCGGCAAGAATCTCCCAGAACTCCCGTCGCGAAACCGGATCAACGCCCGTAGTCGGTTCATCGAGCAGCAAGATTTTCGGTTCATGGATCAGGGTGCAGGCGAGCGCTAGCTTTTTCTTCATGCCACCGGAGAGATGCTCGGCACGCCTCTGCTTGAATTCAGTGAGTCCTGCGAATGCAAGCAACCGCTCAGACCTTTCAACGACCTGAGTTGGGTCGACGTTGTAAATTTCAGAAAAGAACTGAAGATTTTCAACGACAGTCAACTCGGCATAAAGACTAAATTCTTGCGCCATATAGCCTATGTGTGGTTTGATCGATTCGGCCTCCTTACGCAAATCAAAACCGGCCACACTGCCTTCGCCCTCACTGATCTGGAGCAAACCAGCCAGGAGCCTCAGCGTGGTCGTTTTTCCTGCGCCATCTGGGCCTACAAGCCCAAATAACTCACCAGCTGGAATCGAGAGATCGAGTGAATCAACCGCGCGATGTTCTTTGAACAGTCGGGTTAACCCACCGGTTTGGATGATAGCTTCAGTCACGGAGATCAATTACCCATTAGCTCTTTGCTTTCTTGATGATCCAAAAGACTAGGGGAACGCTCAATGCTGGCTCCGTTGCGGCACCTAAGTATTTCAAAGTGTCACTGAACCCCATCGCCGGAATGACAAACCAATCAAGGAAGCCCACGGCGACGGCTGTAACCACCCCAATGATGTAGGCAGTGGGCATATCAACAGGTAGCTCATCTTTCCAGATTAACTTTGACACATAAGTCATGACCAATCCAACCACCACCATTGCCGCAATTAATAGCACGATTTCCATTTCAACTCCTCCTTGTTAGGGTCAACAAGATCGATTCTTGATGCTTGAGTACTGGACTTCAGTTCGAGTTGATTAATAACCTCATTCTTTTTGTCCTGCAGAGACAGCCCGCAAGCGGACTATCGGAACACACCGCCCGAGCTCTCGGTAGTCTGCTTCAGTGGGTTCTATCTGATACCCCATGACACGGGCGAGCTGCATCAAGGCTGCTGGGTGCCGCCGCCCATAATCGAGCATCTCGAGTTCTGCATCATCCACCGCAAGCCGCTCGGCAACGGCAGGAAAAGACCTGCGTTTAAAGCGCACATTCACGTTTGGGTCCTTCCCAATATTGAGCAGCCAATCAGATTTCTCACCCCAGCCTGAAGCGATGTAAAAGGTGTCATTTTTCGTATCACTTCGGACCACTTCGAGGACGACATTACGATGCTTGCCGGTTACACGCCCAATATGTGTGAGCATGAGAAATCGCCCGCCGAATAGCCAGCCGAACCCCTGTCGATAAAATCCTATGGGCGCTCGAGCGAAGGCACGAATTAATCCCCCCGGCGGTTTTCGGTCGCCTTCTTTCTCAATCATGTTTCACCTCAACTCAATGGCTTTCTCGGGGCATTGCAGAACGCAGGCGCCGCAGGCAATGCATAGTTCTCCATGCTGAAAGACCACGCAACGAACGTCATAATCGGGCATCCAACAGCCCACCGGACACACCTCATAACACTGCCAGAGGCCCTTGCAGCGCTCGGGAGAAAAATGGATTTCCAGGCTCCGGAGCTTGCGAGCCAGGTACCAATGCTCCGCCAGCAGAGATCCCAAATTTGGCCCTTCAGACACTCTCTACCTCCAGCCCAAAATGCTCGGGACCAGCCAATAGATTAAGCCGAGAATGCCCCCGATTACCGCTTCCCAGCCCCAGTTCGCCTGTTCACCGCGCATGAGCGGAGACATCCCCTGCAGCTCCGCGGCAATGAAAACAGAAAGCCCCGTGACGCCAAGAGCACGGGCAAACAGAACATCGATGGATGCCGGATCCCAAATTGTAGAATAGACGAGCATTCCCGCAAAGGCGATCAGCGCCAGCGGCAGACTCTTTGCCAGACCGTCCCGCCCCGGCAGCCAGGGTAGGGTTACAGCATAGAACGCCGATAGAGCGGCTAAGGCGATGAGTATCGGCCAAAACATGCTACGCCAGAAAATCGCGATCGGGATCAAGATCAACAGAGCGTAAAAACCCAACGTAACTGCGGTCATCTCCAGCCGATCGCACAGTGGAAACGTCACCCAGCGCATGTCGTCAGTTTTTTTCCGGCCGCGGGCGAGATAATCGGGGATGTCAACCGCCCGCGCAGGTCCCCAGTGGACGCCCCAGCCGGTCTGCTCGCGTATGCGCCAGCCCTCGACTCCGTTGGCGCATAACTGTGGGAGGATTAACGCGTGGTGCTCAAGAACCTCGCTCAATCCGCTGATATGCAGCGCGCCGATGATTTTGTCCGCCGTGAGGAAACCCCCTCCGGCGGCGCACCATACGTTAATACCGCCCGAATCCACCACCAGGATCCAGGCTTCGAGTTCCCCCTCGATCGCGCGAACCAAGCGCCGCACAGTAAGTTCGAAGTTACCGGTGACGAGCAAAGGCGAATCTCGACCGGGGTCCCCAACCGCATAGACACCGGGTTTCACCTGTGGATATGGTGGAAGGATCCGGAAAAGGGATGCCCATAGATCGATCAGAACCGTTCGTAGAGTCCGCTCACCTGTCAAGCGACCGCGGAACATCTCCGGCTTGAGATCGGATTCATCCAGATCCACTGGTATGGCCAGGTAGAGGCGTAAGCTGCCTGCCAGTTCAGCCGAGAGCAGGTCCCAGTCGAAACCAGAGATAGATAAGACTCCCTCAAAGTCCGCCAGAGGGTGGGTCGTAGTGCGGGTGAGCAACCATGTGAGGAGCTGCAGCGGAGCGCGCACGATAGTAAAGAGAAGCCGAGGTCCCCCCGAGGTCGGTCTCACCTCATCAAGCACTGCGAGTTTCCCATCGGGAGTGAGCAGCTTTCGCGCCGCCTTTAGAAGGTAACGCCGCCCCCGTTCGCTCATTTCGCTGAGTGCCAGGCTACTGACGATCAGGTCGAACGATTGCGGTTCGAAAAGCTCGTCGACCATGACCGCATCCATGCGCTGGAGATCGACATGCTCCTCTACTTCTTTCCTCTTGATTCGTTTGGAAGCTTCTGCGAGCATCCCGGGACTGATGTCTATCGCCGACACGTTCGCTCCAGCCTTCGCCATCGCCACCGTCAGGGTGCCGGTCCCACAGCCGACCTCAAGAACTCGAGTCCCCTCTTGAATGAGTTCTTCCACGATCAGATGCTGCATCGCTTCGAGACGGCCGAGCGTGAGCAAGCGGATGCCGCGGTCATAATCGGCCGGGCGCCTCTCTAGCCATTTCATGAAGACCGTGGCCACCTAAAGCTCCCTTTCCATTATGCCCTGTAAAAAAATCCGCGTGGGCAGGTCGCCGATGCGATCCCAATCCAGAATTTCAGGGTCTAGAAACCACATGAGTGCCATCCCTTCCAAGATACTGATGGCAGCTGTTGCAGCGTCGTTCGGATCGATGGAAATAAAATCGCCGGAATCGATCCCGTGCTGGATGATTTGTGAGAGGATGGCCTGGTAGCGCCGGTAATATCCGCGGATGGCATCTCGAACTTCTTCCGTGCGGGCTGCTAACGAGAAGAACTCGTAGCCGAGAGACATACGCTCCTCAAAACGCCTGATATCATTGAAAGCCGCCTCGAAGAAAACCTCCAACCGCTGACTCGCATCTCCTTCGGTGGAGATAAGCTCATCCTCTACCTGCATCTCTCCAGCAAAGAAACGATCCATCAAGGCGAGGATAATTTCATCCTTGCTCTTGTAATACCAATAAAGCGCGCCTTTCGAGAGGCCGGATTCGGCGACGATGTCATCCATGCGCGCCTTATTGAATCCGCGCTGAATGAAAACCTTCTCGGCCGCATCGAGTATCTGTTTTCTTCGTTCCTGTTTGAGATCAGTTTGTGAACTCATACTAGACTGACTGGTCGGTTTACTTCAATGTATACCGTTGTATCCGCAGTGTCAAGCAGGATAAATCAGGTCTGTTATGCTATAATCTGCCGCATGCTTGGAGAAGATAACAACATCCAAATCGAAAGCCCAAAAGAAGACGAGGACGTGGTGAGGTTCAAATTTACCCGCCGCTCCTTGTACAGTGCCCTCCTGCCAGTCGCCTTTGTTACTGGCCTGGCATCCGGATATCTGTTTTGGGGTCGCGACACTGTCCCGCCGGCTCCCGAATCACTCGAAGAACCCACGCGAATTGATGTCAGCGTGGACGACGATCCGGCGCTCGGTCCCGAGGACGCGCCAATCACGATCGTCGAGTTCAGCGATTTCCGCTGCCCTTATTGCGGCGTGTTCCACCGAGACACGTTTGGTGCCCTTATGGCGGAGTACCCGGGCCAGATCCACTTTGTGTACCGCGACTTCCCAGTCGTCGGCGGTTTCGAAGCCGCAATCGCGTCGGAATGCGCCAATGAACAACACGCTTACTGGGAGTTCCACGATCTACTTTTCTCAGGTGAGTACGCGAATTTAGATCGAGACGCGTTCGCAGCCTATGCCGAAAAGCTCGATCTGGACGTCGAAGATTTGCTAGCCTGTGTGGACGAGGAGCGCTACGGTGAAGAGGTTGAGGCAGATGCGCGCTACGCTTCAGGTCTCGGAATCACCGGCACACCGACTTTCTTCATTAATGGGATTCCGATGGTCGGGGCACAGCCGCTTGAGGCTTTTATCCAGATCATCGAGTACGAACTCGGGGAGTAATTCGCAGGTCTAAACTGCCCCCTTCTTCCCACTATTCAATTTCGACAGAAATTCAAGCAGCGTTCGGTTGAATTCCTCGACCGCGTCGAGTGGTGTGGCATGGCCAGAATCGGGAATTACGACCAGATGTGCACCGGGGATATTGCCCTCCAGTTCCACTTTTGCTTCCATCGATACGGTCTGATCAAGTTCCCCGGCGACGACAAGCGTCGGGGCGTTGATTTCATGTAGACGATCACGGATGTCGAAACGAGTGGCTGCCCATACCGCACGCAAGTATGCACCGCGCGGGTTCGAGGCGATCCGTTCGGCTGCAGCCTGGCGCAGAAGCTCTTGATCCGGCTCGGGGAAAAGCCCCGCCGCAACCCACTGCCCCACTTGATCCATCCGCCCCAGCACCACAAACCCCATCCTTACTAGCTTCCGGAAAAACCCACTTGAGCCTGAGTGCAGCTTCGCGAACGTGTTAACCAATGTCAGCGAGCGGACAGCTTCCGAGTGGTCGAGCGCCAACTGCATCGCCACCGCCCCACCGAGCGACAAACCCACCACATGCACCGGCAATTCAGCATGCTCTTTCACCACGGATGCGATCTGGAACGCCATATCCTCGATAGACGGCCAACCCTCAGGTTGTCTGGATCGGCCATGTCCAGGCATGTCAAGCGCCAGAACCCGATAGCGTTCGCTGACAATCGGGATTTGGAGCCCCCAATCCTCACTGCACGAACCCAACCCATGCAGGAATAGAACACCAGGATATGCGCTGTCTGATGGGTTGTGGGTTTCGTAATAGATCTGGCTGTCTTCTACTTGGTGAAAACCCATGACTCCAGTTCACCTCCGCAGATTCTGGCAGGATGCCATCTGCAACCTTGTTTGCAACTATGCATAATCTGCGGTTTCCAACCTCAAGGTTGTGCCACTTCAACAATAACCATTCGGTGGTCTGATGCCAGCGAGTCGGATACCCACGCATCCACCGGGATGAGGTCACGCACAAACACGAAATCGATGCGGGATTCCGGATCGATCGCGGGGCTTGTAAATGGAGCCGGAAAAATCCTCAACAATTCGAATGGATCAGCAAAACCCGCTTCAAAAATCTTCCCCACTTCAGGACTATCGGGTTCGGCGTTGAAATCGCCTCCAAAACTAGCGGGGGAACTGTCCCCGATGAAGGCCAGCGCCTGCTCAATCTGGCGCATCGTGTCCTCATCGGAAAGACCCAACCAGATGCCGTAAGGATGCAGGGCCATACTCTTCCAGGTGAGCGCGGCGTGAACCACGCCTGTTGGTTCCTGCAGACTGGCCACAAGCGTGGAATATTCCGGCGCCTGCGGACCCTTATAAAGCAGCGCTATGCCGGTCAGATGCTCAACCGTCGGAAGATACACGACGTTCATCCCCAACCTCCGAGCGAGGTAGTAGGCATTGTCAGCACAGTAGCTCGTCATGCGTCCCGTATCGACTTCCTGCAGTGCGATCACATCTATACCTTCGTTCTCGATCGTTCGAGCGATATCTTCCAGCGTGGTGTGCCAATCGTCATCGTAACCGTAGTGGATGTTGTAGGTTGCCAACCGAAGCCTATCCTCTGGCAACGGTTTCTTCGCCTGCGGCCATACAGATACACCCACGATAACCCCTGCGAGCGCGAGGGACACCCACGACCAACCCGATCCCTGGTTGGGAACCTGCTGTGGATATGCATCATGATGTTTCCGTAAGAACCCCCAAGCGAAGAACAGACAGGCTGCAACGTATACTACCCAACCCATCCCCTTCATCTGCGGCAACGTATAGGGGTACGTAAATGCGAACGCATTGAGAAAATCAAGAAGCAAGAGCAATAAACCGCCCAGAGCCACCGGCCAACCCGGCGGTCTCACCGGTGAAGCGTTATCGTCCAGGAGCAAAAGGAGCGCATATACCGCTGCGCCTTGAGCTAGCAGCAGCGCAACTGCTGCCCCTGCTCCACTCATGAAATAACCGAGCAGTAGTCCTCCAGTGAGGAGAACCACAACGGCAATGCTTCCTCCCGGTTTTGCAGGCCGAACTCTAACGAAATCACCAATATGTGGGAGAAGTGGAAGAAAAGTGACGGCTACGAGCAGGACCGCGATCCACCCATAAGGGGTAGTTGACCAACGTGCGATTCCATTCGGGAGAGACAGAAGCGACGTCTCAAGAAAGAAGAAAGCCCCCAATCCTAAGCCGCCCGCCCAGGAAAAACCTCTCAGTGGAGGCTCATGCTCATGTGCATTCTGTGTCAACCGCAGTGAGATACCAATCGTCAACACCGACCATAGCGCCACAGGGATGAGCGATACGTTCTGCAGGCTGATGTCGAACGTGTCGCCGATGATACGTAGGATCATCTCTAAGATCAGCCCCAAGAGGATCGGTTTCCATATTTGTGGTCGTTTTCGCGAGAGCCAGAGCGCCAGGTAGGATCCCCCCGCGGCGATCACGATCAGAGCGCCCCAAAAACGAATCATCTGATCGTTCACCGAGAGTGCTACTCGCGCCACTGCAGTCAATGAGGCTAAGGCTGCCATGCGTCGTGCTGAAGGTTTTCGGGCCAGGATTCCGGGCGCCAGCAACGCCCCCACGACGAGCAAGTTGCTCAATACAAGCCAGGCATTAATTGGACCCTCGAATACCTGATCATAGATGAAGCCGAACATCGTAGAGAAGATCACCCGCAATGCCTGGAGAAAGAAGATAACGACCCAGGACGCGATCATCACCTGCAAGGTCATGTGGTTACCCTCCTAAAGGTATTGCTGAATTTATATAATTCCCGAGCAGGAAACCCGATTGATTCACACTTAAATCAAGGATTCGATCAGGGTGTTTCGACCTGCATCGTCTCCAGCATCTCGTCCAGCGCGGTGAGCTTAGGGAAGAAACTCTCGGGATCTTCCTTGACTAGCTGACTTTCGACATCCAAGAGATAGGCCTCGTAGGCGTTAATAAATGCATCGTACTCATCGCCTATGAAGGATTCGCCATCTGCGGGTAGACGGGGATGTGAAACGGGCAAGACCGCAGAGATCAGATACATACCATCATCCGTGAGTCCCTGATACGCGTAGAAGAGGTCGCTGTTATTAATCGGCCATGCAGCCTGCCCGTACTGGCTTACGAAGCGCACGCCGGATCCGTTTTCAAACGTGAGATATTCCACCTGCACGGTGATCATCTGCGCGGCGTTGAAGATCGGGAGCACGAAGGGCACGCGCTCGGGATCCTCCGGTTTCACCCCCAAGAATTCCTCAAACTCCGCGACACTCTCCTCTGCTGATGGGTTGACTTCAATGAATTCCCCTACCGGGTAGATCGATATATGCGCTTTATGAAAAGTATCGCCGAGAGGGTAATCATAGAAGGTGAAATCGTCATGCTCTGGGACCGACCACCACTCGGTCTCGAGTTCGGCAGGGAGGACGGATGTGACCGCGCCGTAATCCTCACCCTGCGGGTAGGAGAAGCACAATGTATTGAAGCACACATCCGGCTCAGGGGCTTTAGTGGGTTCTGGTGTGGCCGCTGGTTCGAGCAGTTCTTGTTCGAGATCCTCTAGCTCAGAAAATTCAACCATTGCCGTTGCCAACGCTTCAATGTCCGTGAGATCAATGTCCTGCATCATAGACCTCACCAACGGAAACGCGAAAGCCAGACCCACACAGAGCATGATCGCAATAAAGCCCGCACACCCCACTCCGATCCACAGGCAGGTGCGGCCCGTACTTCTCCCCGATGTCTCCCCCGGTTGATCCGGGGACTCGATAACCGCCGGTTCCGCTGCAGCCTCATGGACGGGTTGTGCCTCCGGAACCGCGCCGCGCACAGTCGCCTGCGCGGGTTTCGGCGCGCCGCATTGTCCACAAAAACCACTCTCTTCAGGGATATCTGCCCCACAACGTTCACATTGCATCGCATCCTCCGCTGTTGGATCTTTTACCTAAGACATTATGATTACAGTATAAATTTAAAATGGTCAAACACCCTCGAGTTGTATATGGCTAATAACTATCGATACTGAACGGCGGATTGGATACCTGCGCTCACCTGCTCTCCTAATCTCACCA
>CAYLOO010000054.1:0-18979 GCA_964385355.1 uncultured Anaerolineaceae bacterium | reverse complement strand
CCTAAAGAGATCGATCGAATTCTCAACAAATTCCCGCCAGAGCGGAAGCGCGCAGCAACGCTGCCTTTGCTCTACCTTGCGCAGCGGGAATATGGCCATGTTTCAGAGGAAGCGATTCGGGAAGTCGCCGGTATCTTAGACGTCGATCCAACACAGGTTGGAGGTTTGGTTGGCTTTTACACCCTGCTCCATTCCAAGCCCGGCGGGAAATATCGCATTCAGGTTTGTACGGATCTCCCTTGTGCATTGCGCGGTGCGGAGAAATTCGCTGAGGAGTTATGCGATAATCTGCAGATTAAAATGGGTGAGACGACCGAGGATGGCTTGATCACAGTCGAAGAAGTCAAGTGCCTAGCGGGTTGTGATAAGGCGCCGATGTTTCAACTTCAAGCGCCGGATGGAATCCATTACTTTGAAAACCAGGATCTCGAATCGGCCATGGAACTGATCGAGGAACTCCGACAGAGGGGTGACGATGCCTGAACATATCTTGTTGCGGCACCGGGACATCCCCGAGATCGCGGATCTCGACGTATATCTGAAGAATGATGGTTTTAAAGCGTTTGAAGATGTCGTTAAAAACCAGACCCCCGAGCAGGTGATTGAAACTGTAAAGACTGCAAATTTACGCGGCCGCGGCGGGGCTGGCTTCCCCGCGGGTGTCAAGTGGAGTTTCCTCACCCCCGGGGTCTTCCCTCGCTACGTTGTTGCCAATGCGGATGAGTCAGAGCCAGGCACCTTTAAAGACCGCGAGATAATGGAAGGCAACCCCTACCAGTTTATAGAGGGTGTAGCTATTTGTGCGTACGCCGCTCAAGCTGCTACCGCATACATCTACTGCCGCGGTGAATTCTGGGACCTGGCGCATGAGCTAGAGCGCAAGATTGAAGCACTCTATGCACGTGATCTCTTAGGTGATGAGCTATTCGATTCGGAATACAGTCTGAGAATACATGTACATCTCGGCGCGGGAGCCTATATTTGTGGGGAGGAAACAGCGCTGTTGTCCTCCATGGAAGGGGAACTCGGGTTCCCGCGGTTGCGTCCACCGTTCCCGGCTTCAGAAGGCCTCTTTGCAAAACCTACGGTTGTAAACAACGTTGAAACTCTTACAAACTTACCCCCCATTATCAACCGTGGAGCGGATTGGTATCGCACGATTGGCACAGAGAAAAGTAAGGGACCGAAAATTTTCTGTCTTTCCGGGCACGTGGAACGACCGGGAAATTACGAGCTACCATTGGGCACTACATTCCGTGAGCTTATTTTCGAACACGGAGGGGGAATTCGCGACGGGAAGGCCATAAAAGGGATCCTGCCTGCAGGCGCATCGGCGCCACTACTGCCAGCTACGGATGAAGTCCTGGACACACCGATGGATTATGAGTCCGTTCCCAAGGTGGGATCGCAGCTTGGATCAGCATCGGTCATCGTGCTTGACGAGACGGTTGATATCGCCTGGATGGCCTATAAGACCACAAGTTTCTTTAAGCACGAATCATGTGGGAAATGCGCCCCTTGTCGTGAGGGTACCTATTGGATGTATCACATTCTAAATCGTTTTCAAAACGGTAATGCGTCGCCTAAGGATATAGATCTTCTGAATCGAGTCGCCCTTGGAATCCAGGGGAAGTGCTTCTGTGCGTTGGGCGAATTTTCGATAACACCGGTTGTCGCCGGTATCGAGCATTTCAGGAGCGATTTCGAAGCCCTAGCCGGGGATGGAAAATGAGCAACGAGTTGGTGCGTCTGCAGATCGACGATGTTGAGGTTCGTGTCCCTAAGGGCACGCTCGTTGTCAATGCCGCAAAACAAGCAGGGATTGAGATCCCGGTATTTTGCCATCACCCAAAGATTGAATCGGTCGGCATGTGCCGGATGTGCCTGGTTGAAATTGGAACCCCGAAGCGTGATCGCAGCACAGGTGAGAATGTACTGGGCGAGGACGGGGAGCCGATTATTGAATTCTGGCCGAAACTGGAGACCTCCTGCACGACTCCTGTAAGCGAAGGAATGGTCGTTCGGGTTTCAAGCGAAAAAGCAGTTGACGGACGAAAACAAATCATCGAGTTTTTACTCACGTCCCACCCACTTGATTGTCCCATATGCGACAAGGGCGGAGAATGTTCGCTGCAGGATTTGACGATGAGGCATGGACCCGAGGAGAGCCGTTTCCTCCTTGAGGATAAGAACCGCCAGGACAAACATGTACCACTAGGGGATTTGATTTATCTGGATAGAGAACGCTGTATTCAGTGTGCACGTTGCATTCGCTATCAAGAGGAAATTGCCAACGATCCGGTTCTGACCTTCGCTGAGCGCGGTCGCAACCTTGAGATTGTCACATTCTCTAACCCGGGGTTCAACTCCTACTTCTCAGGGAACACAACGGATATTTGTCCCGTCGGTGCACTAACGACTGTGGATTTCCATTTTGGTGCTCGACCCTGGGAGATGAATGCGGTCGCTTCGATTTGCCCGCACTGCCCGGTGGGATGCAACCTCATGCTGAACACTCGGCGGGAGAGTAGCACGGATGGTCGCGAGGTTATTAAGCGAGTAATGCCACGCCAGAATGAACTCGTCAACGAGATCTGGATTTGCGATAAGGGGCGCTTTGCACACCACTACGCGACTAGTGAACAAAGGTTAAACAAACCACTCGTTCGCATTGACGGAAAACTCATCGAAACGAGTTGGGAGAAAGCGCTTGAGCGCGCGGCGGATGGATTGAAAGCGGCGGGTGATGGTGTTGTGGGTCTCGCCAGTGGGCGGGTTTCAAATGAGGATCTATACAACTTCAATACGCTCTTGAAATCGGTTGGCGGGAAAGGGGTTCTCTCCGATCCTCATGCAGGTGGGGAATTGATCCAGCAAGTCGGTGTCGGCCGGGGTACAAATCTGGGCGCACTTGGTGCAGGGGACGCCATTCTGGTCATCGCATCTAACCTGCATGAAGAAGCTCCAATCTGGTGGCAGCGGGTTATCGGAGCGGCAAAACGTGGTGCGACATTGATCGTCGTAAATGCTCGAAAGACGCGCTTGGATAACTACGCTGGGCATATTGTACGCTATCGCTATCAAGAAGCAGCGCGCACAGGTCTGGGTATGCTCCATGCAATTACGGGAGCTAAAGATCTATCGAAATTCTCCGGTGATGAATCGCTAAAATCAGCAGCAAAAGCGCTGACGGAAGCCGAGAATCTGGTGATTTTCTATGGCGTGGAAGGTTTGACCTATGCCGAATCGGCGTCTCTCTCAGGCGTCTGTGCGGCCATACTTGTTGCAACGAAAAATGTAGGGCGATCACAAAACGGATTGATAGCCGTCTGGCCGAAGAACAATACCCAAGGCGCATGGGATATGGGGTTACGACCCGCAAAGGATGGCCTGGAAAATGCCATCGCTGATGCGAAGGCAGTTTATGTGATGGCGGTGGATCCCGTCGGTGATGATCCAGGTCTTGCTGAGAGCCTCGGAGGTGATCGTTTCCTCATTGTTCAGGATTTGTTTATGACCCCAACGGCGGAGCTTGCTGATGTCGTGCTTCCCGCTAAATCATTTGTTGAGCGCGATGGTACGTTCACTTCGGGTGAAAGAAGAGTGCAGCGGTTCTATCCCGCTGTGCCAGCTATGGGAGACGTAAAAGCGGATTGGCGCATCATATCCTCCCTCGCCGAGCGTTTGGATTTAGAACTTGAGCGCCCATCAGCTGCAGCTGTGTTCTTGCAAATCACCGCTGCGAATGAGGCGTACGCTGGATTAAGCTACCAGAGCCTGGAAGAGGTCGAAGAGCAATGGCCGCCTGTTGGTGATAGGGATTTGTATTTCGGTGGAACGACTTTCAAGAACCGTCAGGGCCTGGGCGTACAGCTTGCCCCGGCAGCCGAGAATGACCCAACCATAAAAATCGAGTGGAGCGCTCCTCCTGAGTTCCCAAGTAAGGAAGGATTGCTGCTGGTACCTGTTGTTGAGCTGTATGATCACGGCGCCACTGTATTGCCGTCGAAGATCCTTCAACCACGCATCTCAGAGCCCCAACTCCGGATGAATCTGAAAGATGCCAAAAGCGTCGGTGTTGTCGGGGGCGCCCAAGTTGAACTGCTCATAGACGGACGCGCTGAGGAATTGCAGGCAATTGTAGAAGAAGATGTCCCCGAAGGTGTTGTATTACTCGGTCGTGGTCTAGGTGTTCCCATTGCCGCGCCGGCTTACGTTGAAGTGAGACTTAAGGCTTAGCGAGGAAACCTATGAGCCTGGCGTTACTACTTGAGTGGGCGATTAAATCCGTTGTGATCATTTTGATCATTCTGGGCGGATTCGCTTATCTAACGCTCTTCGAACGGCGCGTTTTGGCGAGGATCCAGACGCGAATCGGCCCCAACCGAGCCGGTCCATGGGGTCTCCTTCAGCCAGTAGCGGATGGTATAAAACTGATTTTCAATGAGGAATTGATCCCAGCGCAGGCGGATAAAGTGTTGTTCTTATTAGCCCCTGTGATCACTGTGGTTCCGGCATTGATCATCCTTGCAGTGATACCGCTCGGGCCAGAGGTCACGCTCTTCGGACGGAATTACTACCTGGGGTTGGCGTCGAACATCAATGTGGGTGTGCTTTATATTCTCGCTGTGGCATCCATCGCTGTCTACGGCATCGTGATCGCGGGATGGGCTTCTGGCAATAAGTATGCGTTGATGGGGGGAGTGCGTTCAACTGCGCAGATGGTGAGCTACGAATTGGCGCTCGCCTTAGCCTTTGTCGGTCCCATCATGTTAACAGGTTCAATGAGCGTTGATGCGATCATCGAAGGTCAGAGGCAGTTATGGTACGTTCTATTCCAGCCGCTCGGATTTTTAATATTTATCATCGCCTCGGTCGCGGAAGTCAACCGGGCACCTTTTGATATGCCTGAAGCCGAGCAGGAACTCGTGGCGGGTTATCATGCCGAATATTCAGGCATGAAATTCGCACTCTTCTTTATGGCTGAGTATGGCAAGATGATCGCCGTGAGCTTCATCGCCGCGACAATGTTCCTCGGCGGTTATCTGGGACCGTTTCTCGACCGCTGGCCTTTACTGGGTCCAATTTACCTCTTTATTAAAGTCGTAGCCCTGCTCTTCTTTTTAGTATGGTTACGGGCAACTTTTCCGCGATTTCGTTATGACCAATTGATGGCGTTCGGTTGGAAGATTATGCTGCCCTTGGGCTTATTGAACGTGGTGATTACCGGTGTGATCATTGTGCTGGTGGGAGGCTAGCGAATGAATTTGATGGGGTTCTTGCGCGGTTTGTGGGCAGCATTTCTCAGTTTGTTTGAGATGCTACGCGGTCTGTGGACAACCTTCCGCAGCATGTTCGAGGCGCCAGTCACCTATCAATATCCAGAAGTGAAGAGACCGGTCCGCGAGCGTTTTAAGGGTCGGCATGTGCTGAACCGTTATGAAAACGGACTGGAGAAGTGCATTGGCTGCGCGCTGTGTGCGGCGGCTTGTCCAGCGGATGCCATCTTCGTGGAAGCGGCGGAGAATACCGATGAAGAACGGTACTCTCCCGGAGAGCGATACGCCAGCACGTACGAAATCAATCTTATGCGCTGTATATTCTGTGGATACTGCGAGGATGCGTGCCCAACGGAAGCTATTGTGTTGGAGCACCAATATGAGCTCTCGTTCACTAGCCGGCGGGATGCGATTTATACCAAAGAACTGCTGCTCGTCCCTGTTCCCCAAGGAGGGAAACCGACGCCACAGATCGTGCCTGTGGGGATGTACGACCGAGCAATCCCTGATATGAAGGATCCGGTGTGAGAATCTTGCATATGGATGCTATTGATGACTATTGATCTGATCCTATTTGTTGGCTTGGCGCTGATCTCTATCATGGCCGCCATTGCCATGATTGTGAGCCGCAACGCGGTCTATTCGGTGTTGTTCCTGGTGTTAAATTTTCTTACCGTTGCGACGTTGTATTTGCTCCTAAACGCGGCTTTTATCGCCATCGTGCAAATCACGGTCTATGCCGGGGCGATTATGGTACTTTTCCTCTTCGTCATTATGCTGCTGGGGACAGAGAGAGAAAGTATCGGTGGGAGAATCCGCTGGCAGATACCATTGGCAATCGTTTTGGGCCTCGCCCTTGCCGGTGAACTGGCGTTTGTATTGTTGCGAAATGACATTGCACAGGGATCTTTGGCTGATCTTTCGGTCGAATTCGGTAGTCCGGCATCCATCGGCCGGGTATTATTCAGTGAATATCTCGTCCCCTTTGAGGTGACTTCGATACTTTTGCTCGTTGCTATGATTGGGGCAATTGTGATCACACAAAAGCAGAGGAGGGAAGGCAAATGAACATTCCCCCAGCCTATGTGCTCACGCTCTCTGGGATTCTCTTTGCCCTCGGTGTAATTGGGGTGCTGATCCGTCGGAATGCAATTGTTATTTTCATGTCGATCGAGTTAATGCTCAACTCGGCGAATCTCGCACTTATCTCTTTCGCTCGTACACTCGCGCCAGCGCAGGAAGCGTTTAGAGGGCATGTGTTTGTGTTCTTCGTGATTGCCGTAGCAGCCGCAGAGGTCGCTGTGGGCTTGGCGCTGATCGTGGCGATCTTCCGTAGTAAAGAAAGCATTGACGTTGATGAGGTGAGCAGTTTGCGAGGTTAGCCTCGCCTGCGGAGGGATTGGATGATTCTTCTTGAAGCGGTGCAGGGTGGAGGATTTTTCGCCTATGCGCCTTTGATCATCGCCCTGCCAATCTTGGGCTTGATCACCAACATCATCTTCGGCCGCCGACTCGGCGAGCGGTTTGCGGGCATCGTCGCCAGCGGCGCGGTCGCGCTTGCGTTTGTAATCGCCATCCTGCAATTCTTGGCGCTGCAAGTCCATCCGGAGGGCGTTACTATTCCCATTGCTGAATGGATATCGGTGGGCAGTCTCTCTATTCCATGGTCTATCAAAGTAGATACGCTTTCGACGACGATGATGCTTATGGTTACGTGTGTCAGCATGCTGATCCATATCTATGCAATTGGATACATGCATGAAGATGTTCGTTTCCAAGGCGACCCCGGCCGCTACGCGCGTTTCTTTATTTTCTTCAACCTATTCGTCGCGGCGATGATGGTGCTGGTCTCGGCGGATAACTACCTGATGATGTTCGTCGGCTGGGAGGGTGTCGGTCTCTGCTCCTACCTGCTGATTGGTTTCTGGTATGAGAAGGGGGAAGATGGAATAGGCAATGCAGTCGCCGGCAAGAAAGCTTTTATAACCAACCGCATCGGTGATTTTGGTTTCCTGATCGCCATGTTCCTGATTTTCGGTGCTGTGGGAAGCCTTCAGTTTGACCAGGTATTCCATTGGGTCCATGAACAAGGTCTTGCGAACGTTGGGGTGATCTCGGTTGCTACATTGTTCTTACTCCTCGGTGCGACTGGGAAATCGGCGCAGCTCCCGCTGTTTGTATGGCTGCCGGATGCGATGGCAGGCCCGACTCCTGTCTCGGCGCTGATTCACGCGGCGACGATGGTCACTGCCGGCATCTATATGATTGCCCGCAGCGCTCCTCTTTTCGATGTAGCCCAGTCAACGGCAAATTTGGTGGCATGGGTCGGTGCGGTAACTGCACTTTTCGCAGCGACGATCGCGGTAGGGCAGTTCGACATCAAGCGTGTGCTCGCCTATTCAACGATCAGCCAACTTGGATTCATGATGGCAGCTGTGGGGATAGGTGCTTACGTTGCGGGTATGTTTCATCTAGTGGCCCACGCTTTTTTCAAGGCGCTTCTCTTTCTCTCGGCTGGTTCTGTAATACAGGGGGTTGAACATGGCCATCACCATATCGAGCATGGTGATGGAAAACCTTTTGAGCCACAAGATATGCGAAATATGGGTGGATTGCGTTCGCGCATGAAGGTCACGTACTGGGTCTACTTGATTGGTGCGCTTGCTCTGGCAGGATTACCGCCCTTGGCGGGTTTCTTCTCCAAGGATGAGATCCTCGCCGATGCAAACATGGAAAATATGGGCGTATACATCCTGTTGGCAGCCGCGGCTTTCCTCACAGCCTTCTACATGGGGCGGCAGATCCTGATGGTCTTCTTCGGGAAGGCTCGTAGCGAGGCGGCGGCGCACGCGACAGAAAACCCACCGGTTATGACGATCCCATTGATCGCCCTCGCGGGGCTTGCGATCTTCGGCGGAGTGCTCAATCTGCCCGGCGTTCACAAACTAACGGATTGGCTAGCACGTACAATCGAACACGTTCACGCGACGGAGTTCAACGTTCTTGTTGCCGGTCTTTCAGTCTTATTTGCTCTTATCGCCATCGGATTCTCGTGGCAGCTCTATGGTCGTAAGACCATGAAGGAAGGCGACCCCGATCCGCTGCGGAAAATCCTGGGGCCGATCTTTGTGGGCATGGAAAACAAGTGGTGGGTTGACGAACTGTACGATTTTCTTTTCATCCGCCCATATGTCGCCATATCCTGGTTCCTCGCGGACGTTGTGGATTGGCGCTTCTGGCACGATTGGTTCCACGACAGCGTATTGGGAAGCGCATACCGCAATGGGAGCCGGTGGCTTGCTCAGGTTTTCGATCTCGGCATCATCGATGGGATCGGCAATGGTCTTGGAAATATCACCGATTGGGGCTCACAACGCCTCAGAGTTCTGCAAACAGGATACGTCCGGAATTACGCCCTCGCGGTATTGGTCGGGGGATTGCTAGTGTTGAGCTACTTCATTTTCGGGTAATCTGGCTGAGGAAATGCCTATGAATCTTTCGTTCTCCATACTCTCTTGGGTGACATTCACCCCGGTCCTGGGCGTCCTGGTGCTCTTGTTCTTGCCTAAGGACCGCCGGAATCTCCTCCGATGGACCGCTGTGCTGGCATCCATGGGCGCCTTTGGTCTCTCCCTGGTCATGCTTGCACAGTTCGACCAAACGAATGCCTCACTGCAGATGGTCGAGCGGCTGCCGTGGTTCCAATTAGCAGGGATGCAGATCGAGTACTTCCTGGGTGTGGACGGGTTGAGTGTTTTGCTTGTCCTGCTCACAACCTTCCTTACACCGATCTCGATTATCTCCACCTGGAGTGCGGTTGAGGAGCGCGTGAAAGAATTCTTAATCTTCTTCCTGTTACTCGAAGTGGGAATGGTGGGTGTCTTTCTGTCTCAGGATATCTTCCTGTTTTACATCTTCTGGGAATTCACCCTCGTGCCGATGTATTTCCTGATCGGAATCTGGGGAGGACCAAGAAGGGTTTATGCCGCCATCAAGTTCTTCCTTTACACAATGGCGGGTTCGATCCTGATGCTGCTAGCGATCCTGTGGCTAGGGATTACCTTCGAATCCTTCTCGGTTCCTGATCTCATCGCCCAAGGTGGAATACCGGGCAGTATTCAAACCTGGTTGTTCCTGGCGTTCGCGGCCGCCTTCGCCATCAAGGTCCCAATGTGGCCTCTGCACTCGTGGCTTCCAGATGCACACGTGGAAGCGCCGACGGCGGGGTCGGTCATCCTCGCCGGTGTGCTGCTGAAGATGGGTACCTATGGTTTCCTGAGGTTTAATCTTCCGCTATTCCCCGAAGCATCAATCCGCTTCGCCCCGTGGATGGCTGCCCTGGCGGTGATTGGAATTATTTACGGCGCGGCAGTTTCATACGCTCAGAAAGATGCCAAGAAGCTGGTTGCTTACTCCTCTGTGAGTCACTTGGGTTTTGTCGTTCTCGGTCTGTTCGCGTTGAACACCTTGGGTATCCAGGGCGGGATCCTGCAGATGATCAACCATGGTCTGAGCACGGGTGCCTTGTTCCTTATTGTGGGAATGATTTACGAACGGCGCCACACGCGCGAGATGGATGACTTCGGTGGGTTGTGGAAGGTGATGCCAATTTACGGCGCGTTAACCTTAATCGTGACGCTTTCCTCAATGGGCTTGCCGGGTCTGAACGGATTTGTAGGTGAATTCTCGATACTTCTTGGGGCTTTCGGATCCGAGGCGATCGGATCTCCTATCTACGCTGGCTTCGCCGCAGCAGGAGTTATCATGGCGGCGATTTACATGCTTTACATGTTCCAGAAGCTTTTCCTTGGCCCGCTCGACAAGGATGAGAATAAAGTTGTTAAGGATATCCATCTGCGTGAAATCCTCACCCTGGTTCCATTGGTGATATTCATCTTCTGGATCGGTCTATATCCCAAACCTTTCTTCAACCTTATTGGACCGTCTGTGGATAAACTCGTCGCTCTATTGCAGGCAGCAAGCGTAGCGGTGCACTAAAAAATGGACTGGCAAGATTTTCTTTCAGTACTCCCGTTCATCATAGTCGCCGGCTGGGCGACGATCCTCCTGCTGGTTGATCTCTGGATCCCCGCCAATCGCAAGGGGATCACGGCAGGGTTGGCTGCGTTTGGCCTGATAGCTGCGATCGCCTCTGTTATCTCCCGCTTCGGTATCGAAAGCGAAGTCTTTAATGGAATGATCATCGTAGATGGTTATTCCTCGGTTTTTCAGCTTCTGTTCCTCGGCGTTGGGCTGATCGCCGTATCGCAAGCTTATGATTACCTGCGACGGCGGAATATCGGGCGCGGGGAGTACTACATTTTATTGCTGTTCAGCCTGAGCGGAATGCTCTTAATGGCTTCGGCTGGAGATCTGATCGTTGTCTTCCTCGCGGTCGAGCTGCTGTCTATCCCACTATATGTCCTTGCCGCTTTCGCCATTCCACAAGCCGAATCGGAAGAATCTGCTCTGAAGTACTTCCTCTTGGGGGCCTTTGCCTCGGGTTTCCTCGTATATGGGATCGCACTGGTCTTTGGTTCAACGGGAACAACCGCGCTAAGTGGCATGGTTGCCGCGATTGCTAGTGCTGAAACAACGCCTATTCTTCTCCTTGTAGGGACTGGAATGATTCTGGTTGGCCTGGGATTCAAGGTCGCAGCGGTTCCATTCCATATGTGGACCCCGGATGTTTACCAGGGGGCGCCCACGTCAGTGACGTCGTTCATGTCTGTAGGTGCGAAGGCTGGTGGTTTCGCTGCCTTGCTGAGGATTTTCATCGCTGCTCTGCCGGGTGCCGCTGTGATGTGGATGCCGCTAACGATGTGGATCGCAGCATTGACAATGGCCTGGGGGAATATCGCCGCGATTGCACAGACCAATATTAAGCGAATGCTTGCCTATTCGAGCATCGCACATGCAGGATATATATTCATGGCTCTACCGGCTGCGGCGACACCAGAAATTGCGCCGGAAGCGGTTCGGGCCGCACTTTTCTACCTGCTGACGTACGCGATTACAAACCTGGGCGCCTGGGGTGTCGTATTGGCTCTGGAGAAAGCGGATGGATCGGGATTAACGATCGCGGATTACAGCGGACTGGGAAAGAAACGTCCGGCGCTTGCGCTGGCAATGGCGCTGTTTATGCTATCGTTGACAGGTGTTCCTCCCACCGTCGGGTTTATGGGGAAGTTCTATCTCTTCCGAGCCGTCATCGATGCAAATTTGATCTGGCTTGCACTCGTGGGTGTCGTGACCTCGCTCATCTCCGCATATTACTACTTGCGCGTGATTGTCGTAATGTACATGCGCGACGGTGAGCCAGAAGTGCGTTCAGAAGCGCTCCTCAATTCCACAATTTTGATCACCGCTTTGGGGACATTCTTCTTTGGGATTTTACCCGGTCTCCTCTTGAAGCTGATCAATCAGGTCGGTTTGCTGGATTTGTTTCGATAACTGAAAAGCGATCTCTCCGGTGAATGAATCCCGTGACAACCATGTCGCGGGAATTTTTAATAGTATTGGTAGATAAAGTGTACAGGTTAGGGTGTGTGCCCGATAGAGCGAAAACGGGCGAGTGTAAGGGCGCAAACACTAGTAGAAGATACCCCCATGCTTTTTTGAACGCTATCGTTTATAGTTGCTCTGATTTGAAACGGCAGGAGAGCTTTATGGGTGCAGCTCGGGCGCGTCTTTTAATACAAGGGAGAGTTCAGGGAGTGAGCTTCCGCTATCACACAATGCAGGAGGCGCGAATACTCGGCCTCACGGGGTGGGTGCGGAATCTCTGGGATGGAAGAGTAGAAATTTTGCTTAACGGTGATGAAGATGCGGTAAAGCAAATGATCGCGTGGTGCCAACAAGGACCTCCCTCTGCGGTTGTCGAGAAAGTCGAGGTCTCCTGGGAAGAGCCCACTGCTGAATACAACAATTTCCGCGTTCGGATAAACGCAGGTGGAGGACCTTCTTGAGCAATCCTCCCGAGATCCAGGAACTCCGCTTCGGTCGAATCGTCATCGATAACGTTGTTTACAATCGAGATGTGATCATTTTCCCCGACAGGGTCCGATCCGACTGGCGGCGAAGAGACGGGCATAACTTGGCCCTCGAGGACTTAGTCGAAGTGCTAGGAGGTAACCCAGAAACCATCATACTTGGGCGGGGAGTTTTCGGAAGGATGAAAGTATCGAACGATTTACGCGAATTGATAACAGAGCGGGGGATTGAGCTCGTTGTTTTACGGACTGAAGGGGCTAGTAAGGCGTACAACGAAATGCGTGAGCGACGACGAGTGGTCGCTGCGCTCCACCTCAGTTGTTAACCAAACCCTGATATTCTTTATATTTTCCGTTTGAAACACCCGGGTTCTCCCCTTGGTTTAAGCTTTCTGGAGAGCGTAGCAGACATCCGCGGGGAGCGCCAAGCCAAGGAGCGCCAGTGTGAAAAAGCAGGATTACGATCTCTCACAATACGGAGTTCTTTGGGATCTCGATGGGGTTTTGATAGAAAGTTCCCAACAACACCTAGAGAGTTGGATGAAGGTCTTACCTCGCTTTGGTTTGACAATGTCCAGGGAGCTTCACGAGCAGACCTTCGGTATGAATAACAGGGAAATCCTGACAATCATGCTCGGCGAGCCGCCTGAAGCGGGTCTTCTGCGTCGTGTGAGCCGAGAGAAAGAAAGCGCCTTTCGCGAGATCATTCGAGGGACTGTCGAACCTCTAATGGGAGCGGTGGATCTGCTTGACAAGTTGCATTCAGCGAAGATGCGGCAAGCGATCGCATCTTCAGCACCGGAGGAGAACATCAGCGTAGTGGTTGATGAATTGCAGATTGGGCGATATTTCCAGGCGCTTGTTTCTGGTCATGACCTTCCCGCGAAACCAGACCCAGCGGTCTTCCTGGAAGCCGCCCGACAGATCGAGCTGGGACCTGAAACTTGTGTTGTTGTAGAGGATGCTGTTGTAGGAGTGCGGGGCGCTAAAAATGCTGGAATGCGTGCAGTTGGGGTGACGACCACGCATGCAGCTGATGCATTGCAGGACGCAGATTTGGTTGTCGAATCCTTACTCGATTTATCTATGGATGAAATCGTCCACCTTCTCTTAGATTAGCCAGCGATTGTAGAACCATTCTTCAAGAGTAAACATAAGTCAATTAACGCGGAAGCAGGAGGGTAATTCTATCCTCAAGCTTCCTAGATTGCCTTTAGGTCTTCAGTCAATTGACAACGAGTGCCCCACGGGCTTGACGGGTGCACGGTTTCATATTGTTTTGGCTGCTATGATTGAAAGAAAATCGACCCAGGGTGAGCTGGCTAGCGGGTTTGATTCATCTAGAGATGTGGTTCTTTGGGGTAGGGGATATTTTTGGCGGGTACAGGATGGGATTGGCAAATATCATTCCACTCGTTTAATCTGAAAATGATCGAAGTCGCGGGCGACGGTGGTATTTGGAAAGATCGCCCTCGCTTCCTCGACAACTTCCTTCTCCCGGTACCGGCGGGAGATGTGTGTTAGGTAAAGGTGACGCACGCCAACGCGTTGAGCAAATTCCGCAGCCTGACCTGCTGATAGATGCCCGAACTTCTTCGCTAAATCGGATTCTGAAGATAGATAGGTTGCCTCGATCACGAGTGCGTCAGCCTCAAGTGCGGCTTTCTGCAATCCTTTTGTGCTGCCGCAATCTCCTACGTGGATCAACCGAGCGCCCCTGCGTGGAGGGCCAAGGACATCCTCTGGGTTTATCACCTTACCATCTGGCAAGGTGATGGGTTTGCCGGCAACAAGCTCCGCACGGAGTGGTCCAGAGGGCACATTCATCGCCTCTGCCTGTTCTACAAGGAAGGGGCGGTGTGAGTCTTCCTCAAAGACAAACCCGAAACACCCCGGTCCCCGGTGGGAGACGGGGAACGCGGAGACCAGCAAGCCATTCTCCTCAATTATCAACCCCGGTTCAAGGATGCGCAGATTGATATCTATAGGGGGACGCGCTCCGCGAAGAACAACGCCATAGAGCAAGTCATGTATTCGCTCCATGGCCCATTCCCCTGCCCAAATCTCGAGCTGATCAATCGCCTCCCAGCGAGAAAAGGTTGAAAGTAATCCGGCGAGACCCAGGATGTGATCGAGATGCCCATGTGTGATAAAAATTCGATTTAAGCGGCGGAAGCCTAAGCCCGAACGCAGGATCTGGCGCTGGGTTCCCTCACCGCAATCGATTAAGAAGCGTTGGTTTCGGTAGCTTACAACCTGCGCGGATAATCCGCGATGAACTGATGGCGCCGATGCCGAAGTACCAAGAAATGTCAGTTCCAGCAAGATATCCTCTGTTTATTCGACCCAAACTAAAGGGATGAGCGATTCATTGTACCTTAATCGGGTTGATGTTTCACGCGCTTTGGAGCGAGGATCTGAGCGAGGATAGACCAGCAAGGCAAGCCGCGAGGCCAAGAAGCAGCGCGGCAGGGGTCACCTGGATTCGCCAGGCGAGAATGCACCAGGCACCGATGATGCCCATCGATAGCGCAGAGTAGCGGCGCGAGATTGTTCGGGACCAGAGACGTGTCGGCAGCCAGGCTGGGCGGAGAAACGTTATAGCGAGAGAGATGACCCCTAAGAGAAACACAGTGATGCGGAGACCAAGGCTCCATTCTTCGTAGTACTGGATGAGGATGGAAGCAGGCAGGAAGATTAGAAGGCCATAGGCTATAGCCAGGGCGCGCTCCCAGCGTTTATTTTTATTGATCCAACCTCGCCGGGCGATGAAACCCATACCAGAGGCGAAACCGATATAAAGTGTTGCCATTCCCAAAGTGAGCAGTATTTCAATCAGGTCCATTCTGATCTCTTTTCGGCACCTGCATCGCTGTAGTTTTACCGCAGCAAGTACGTTGGATAATCTCGGATCCGATCTGATTTCTGAGCGGTTGTGATGGGAACTGCTGGCACTCATGCGCAGAAGGCAGATCTGAAGGTGTTATCGACGTGTTGGAGTCGTTTATCTACGAAGGATTTGATGCAAGTTGTATGCCCACCGACTTTCTCGATGGACATCAGGTCGAATGAACAGGGCGTACTGCGGAGCGAGGCATCGGAAATCCGTTGGGTCGCACTACTATTTACAGGGTAGTAGCTTTTATCAGAACCGGAAAAGGAGAACAGTGTGGAGGCTGAAATCACTGATTCACATATCACTGCGGCGATGGTTGGTATTAATATGTGATTTTGAGGATTGGCCAGGGGGGCATGGGCAGATACTCCCGATGGCTTCCGCCGCCGTTAGACGCCGGGCGTTGGCGTCTGCGTGATTGTTGGTGTCGCGGTTGGTATCGGTGGAGGCGCCGATTGGGTTGCACAAACTCCTTCAGCCTCTGAGGCTGTCGGTTCCAAATCGGGGAATTCCCAGGCGTTGAGTGCAGCATTGTATTGGCCAGAAGCGCCGCATTCATCACCATCATTCCAGAGCAGGTCGCCGTATTTCCATGCAGTTTCAGCGTATTTTCTACAAGAATCGAGTGTGGCGTCTTGTTCGCAGAGAGGTAGGAAGAGTTCCGAAGCACGGAGCCAATTTAGTCCGATGTAGCTGTTTGCAAGAAGATACTGCTGCGCAAGCGTTATGCGGAACATTGCATCTCGATCGAGAGGGCCAAATCGTTTTGCAAGGCTAAGGTCATACAATCCTTCTTCCATTAACCCCTGGGAGATTAGCTCCATCCCCTTGTTTCGAAGTGCAATGTACATCAAACCATCTACTCTTACAGGTTGGTACGTTGGATCCTTGGCGCGCAGCGAGAGCAGTTTGTTAATGGCTGTATCCCAATCCTCATTTGCAACAGCCTCTTTCGCTTGCGCCATTAAATCTTCAGGTGGGGATGGGTCCGGGGTGGACGTTGGTTCGGGTGTGGGTGTTACCGTCGGCACGTTGAGGTTAACGAGCGCTTCGACGAGCATGTCCTCTGCACCAGGATAAGTGGGGTCAAAGTTGATGATGGCTTCAAACCGCTGTCGAGCGACCTCGTAACGGCCAGCATCAAGATCTGCTATGCCGAGCTCAAACTGTTCATACATGGCCTCGGAGACCTGTGCTATCTCCTCCGCGCTATTGAGCCCACGCCCTTGGAAATAGGCCACCAGACCGATGGCGATCAACGCGGCAAGATAGACGAGAAAGATATAGAACAATCTTCGTCGTGTTGAGCTTCCCGATGGCGAAGGTGTTAACTGCGATCCTTCGGGGTCGAATTCCGCCGTGTTCTGAGGCGCGGTATCATCTAGGATCGGTAGTCTTGGTTCTGATTCCACGGGGAGCATTATACCGTACTTGAGTTTGAAGCTGCTTCCGTGCCGGCAGTTGGTTGGTTTAAATTAATGGGTATGCGATCTTAGACTGATCGAGATGATTAGAGCAGGGAATGCGGCGGAGATACGTAGCGTTTCATTTCTTGACGCTCGGTTACGGCGGGTGGTAAGATGCTCACCCAAACTATTGTGTGACAGGGTACACAAAAAAGGATGAATTTAAGCGGAAGCAAATGGAATTTAAGGAAGAAGCGTAGGCGCTCCAGCCCCTGGCGTTTGCTTCTGATATTGGTTTTTATCGCTGCAGCAGTATATTTCTGGCAGATATATATCCCTACCATACCGCCTCCCTTTATCCCGACACAAACACCCACCCGAAGTCCAGCATCTTTTGTTCTGGAGGCGGAAAGTCTTTTTGATTCCGGGAAATTAGAACAGGCAGAGTCGGCTTATTTAGATGCGATTTTGGCCGACCCGCGTGAGCCGGCCCATTATATCGAACTGACGAGGGTGCGGATGTTCGCAGGGAAGTACGAGGAGGCGGAAATCTCAGCCCGGGATGCGCTTGTGCTTAACAAGGATTCGGCCATAGCGCATGCCTTCTTGGGTTGGTCGCTGGATTTTCAGGCTGGTGATGCTGAGGATCCACTCACCAGTAATGAATTAATGGTCGAGGCGCTGCAAGAAACCGAAACCGCGATGGGGATTAACCAGAACATCCCAGAAGTTCAAGCGATCTACGCTGAAATACTGGTTGATACAAACCTTGAAAATTACGAAACTGCGCTTGAGCATGCTCGATCTGCTGTAGCCATGGATAGCACATCATTGGAGGCCCATCGCGCACTGGCATACGTGTGGGAGAAGACAGGAAACCGGGAACTGGCTCTTGAATCCTACGAAGTTGCCCGTAGCCTAAACTCCCATCTTCCACGCCTGCATCTCGACATCGGGAATATGCTACGAGCGATGGGAGAATTCGATGGGGCAAGAGAGAGTTACCTCAACGCCGTCGCTCTATCACCTACGAGCACGGACCCACTCACTTATCTGGTGCAGCTTTATGCAGGCATTGGGGAGTATGGTGTAGCCAGCCAATATGCTCGCAACGCCGTTGAAATCGATCCGGTGAACCCTCGACTGCGGGGAAATTTGGGTCGAATGTATTATCATAACGGTGTATTGGATGAAGCGATCGTTCAATTTAATCTGGCGATCCGCGGCGGGCAATCAGACGAAGGCGTATGGGTAGAAGGCCTACCCCTGAACAAAGAGGATTTCCGTATCGTTGAGTTTTACTACACTTATGGTTTGGCGCTAGCAAAGCGGAATTCATGCGAAGAAGCTATTCAGATTTTTGAGGCGATCCTGCAAACAGTCCCGGAGGATGAGATCGCGGTTTTCAACGCCCGGGAGGGGCTCATCCTGTGCGGTGAATTAGAGCGCCCACCTACGCCTGATGCGGAATCCACTCCGACCTCCTGAGTCCAACAAAACCCATGCGTTTAACCGGTGAAAAACTCAAACTAAGCCAAGATCGAGGTCGATCGAATCCATGGCGCATCCTTGCACTTTTACTATTGATTGCAGGGGGCTTTCTGCTCGTTCGCGCTGAGAGGCAAGGAAGTGTTCAGCCGTTGTTTTCGGCCACACCCACAGCAAGCCGTACAGGGGCTTCTTATGCTGATGAGGCGGAGGTCCACTTCTTCGCCGGCGATTTGGAGAGCAGCATTGAAGCCTACAAAGATGCTGTACTTGTAGATCCGGAGAATGCCAATCAATGGGCAATGCTGGCGCGTGCGCAAACGTATTCGAGCGACCTGTTAACAACGCTCGATCACCGGCGCGAGCGATTGGAGGAGGCGCGTTCTTCAATAGATCAAGCGAAAGAAGTAGACCCTGATAATTCGTTTGCCTACGCGATCCGGGCCCTGGTTTACGACTGGTCTGCTTCATCAGAGGTGAAAGATACCATTAATACCGGCGATACAGTCCGCGTTTCGGCAACGATCGGCGAAGGGGGGCGGATCTCCGCTAATGTGATTGAACTCGAAGGGGCTGCAGGAGATGAAACGCCTGCACTGGGCGTCGAAACCGAAGCGAACCTGCGTTTTTCGGGTTTAGTCGAAGCAACCGGTGACGAATCCTGGGTAATCAGCGGCCGCACAGTCTACCTCACCCCGCTTACGGTGATCCGTGAGAAGAATCGCAAAGATGCCTTTTTAGCCGAAGCCGAGCAGGCTGCTGTACGAGCCATCCAGTTGGACCCGGATAACTTCCTGGCAAATGCTTTCAAGGCAGAGGTGTACGTCGACCAGGGCGACGTGCGTCAAGCTGCTGATTTGGCCCAGACCGCAGTAGACCTGGCGCTTGAAAAGGGGATCGAGCGACAGTTCCTCATGG
>CAYLOO010000053.1:0-19429 GCA_964385355.1 uncultured Anaerolineaceae bacterium | reverse complement strand
ATCAATTATTTAGATAAAGTATACAAACGTTATGACAAGATATACCTTGTAAGAAACTGACAATAAGACAAGGTATAACTTGTAAAATTCTGGCTATTGACAAGATATATCTTGTAAATTACACTCGTTTTGAATTTTAATTCAAAATATCCTCCCACAGAAAGAGGAAAATGATGAAAAACAGAACAAAACTTGTAAGAAAACAACTGGATAAAACATTACTCGAGTTTCGTACCATCCTTGGTTTCTCAATACCACAAAAAGGGTGGATCCGAGCTATTCGTGATTCCCTGGGTATGAGTGGTAAGCAATTGGCTGATCGCTTACGTGTAACTCAACAGCGTGTATCTGAGATCGAAAGAGATGAATTATCAGGTTCAGTTACATTAAAAAGCATGCGTAAAGTAGCAGATTGCTTAGACTGCGTATTTGTATACGCATTTGTGCCTCGGATAAGTCTCGAACACACTGTTCATGACCGTGTAAAGCAAGTCGCTGAAGAGCATATAAAACGTGCATCTCAATCAATGCTGCTTGAGGGTCAGGAACTAAATGAAGATGATGAATCAGAAGCCTTAGCCGATATGGTCGAAGAAATGATCGAAAA
Source organism: uncultured Anaerolineaceae bacterium (assembly GCA_964385355.1). GTDB lineage: Bacteria > Chloroflexota > Anaerolineae > Anaerolineales > E44-bin32 > E44-bin32. The sequence goes on along the minus strand of CAYLOO010000053.1, from coordinate 18,822 downwards.
TCTACCTTTAACCCTCTGGGATGATAGTTGAATATGATCAGGCTTGAATATCCTGAGGGAGCTACTCCTATTGACCCGGATGAGGCAAAGGGATTGATATTGACCCATATCACTACCCGTGGTGAACTGGATCGATGGGAACAAGACAATATCGCAGAGGCATTGGCGTGGTTAGATAAAACAAAACCTATCGACATCCTAAACGGGACATTCATTAGGAAATTACATCATCGTATGTTCAAAAACGTCTGGAAATGGGCGGGGGAATTCCGGCTTACTGATAAAAATATTGGTGTTCCGTGGTGGAGAGTTCCAGTCGATGTAAAGACCATGTGCGACGACGTTATATGGAGGGTAGAACATCATATGGCTTCACCCGACATACTGGCCATACAATTTCATCACCGCCTTGTGTCAATCCATCCGTTCCCAAACGGGAATGGGCGGCATGCACGTTTAATGACTGACCTTTTTCTTGAGAATATCCTGCAAACTCCTAGATTCTCTTGGGGCGGGAAGTATCTCTCAAAGGGAAGTGATGCGCGAAAAAGGTATATACTAGCTCTCCACGCAGCGGACAAGAATGATTATGATCAGCTCGTGGAGTTTGCACGATCATGACTGAATCCTAAGAATGCTTGTGTCAGCCAATTAATTGTGATAAGGACATCCAGGTTATGGGTGAGGAGATGTTCAGTCGAAGACCCGCTCAACTTCTATCCAAAGGTTGCTTCCGTCAGTCGTAAGGTCTATCGTCCCGTTGATATCTGTCCGCAGGATCGACCTATTTTGAAGAGGGCTGGAAATGCTCTTAGGAAGTTCAGCAGGTATTTCCCCCGTGCGCAGCGAGAGTAGAATGACTCCGGGGTTGAGATGCGTTAACCATTCGTCGGGGTTGACCGCGGCGTACCCACCACCCGGCAGGAGAACGGCGGAGACAGATCGCAATCGTGGGTCATCCAGTGAATCGAGGATGAGGTCCGGGTCTGCGCCAGGGGCGAGCAAGACCCGGGCCGAATCCCACTGGACCATTATCAAGGCCCCGCTGTCGGATACGGACATGATTTCCAGGCTAGCTCCCTGGCCAAGGGCTAGACGATGACCCGGCTTATCGATCGTTTTCGGGGTCGAGCTTTCGTCTAAATCCTCCAGGACACGCTGGAACGACCCCTTGCCGCTGGAACAGGGGATCAAACTGTGTCGAATCACGAAATGGTCTGAGAGCCTCGTCAGGCCGCCGACTTGATCGAGTGATGTCCCTCCGACGATCAACCAATCTGGTTCTCTCTCGAAGATAGATGTGTAACGGTTGAGTAAATCCGTTAGTAGAATCGGGCTGGACCCGCCATTAATCAATACGGAGCCACCATTCGGACTGCGAAGAAGAACCGCATCGCCCTCCCCCACATCAAGAACCGTAATGTGGAGATCTCCGTCGGGTTGGTGAGCGAGCTTATGCCAGGTTAACCCGCTTATTACTGCAAGAGCCGCCAGGCTCAAACGTAGACGCAGATCTGTATCCGCCTGCAAGCGGATGAGGGTCGCTCTGCCAGGGCGGCGGTCAGGCGGCAGAGAGAGAATCCATGTTCCACCCAGGAGCAGGATATCGTAGGCGAGGACTAAAGGGTAAACGAAAGAACCCAGAGAGATGCTTGCCGCTGGCCACTCGGCGAAGAACCTCACCGCCTGGTTCGTAAAAGCTGGGAATAGCCATGCTGCCCAGGCAATTGGCTGCCCGAGAGGAATCCATAGAGCGCCCACTAGGGAGGCAAGCCCTCCCAGGATCATGAGTAATGGTTGGAGCGGAAGGATTACGGGATTTGCGAGGACGGAGACGAGTGATAACCGTCGGAAATGGATGGCAGTAAGCGGCAGCGTAGTGATCTGGGCGGCGAGCGTCAACCACTGCTAACTGGTCAGCAGCAGGTGCCGCCCAGCGGTGATGCCGAGCAGCCACATCATGCCCAGCAAAAACAATTTCATTAAACCCCCTTTATCCCCCTGTTCTGACTACGTTCTGCTCCAGAGGAGCTTGGAAGGGATCTATCGGGGCGATTTAGAGCCAGAGTCGATTGGCTCGCACTGCCCTTGATGCTGTGGAGTGAATTATCGAGCACACGAGTGTCAAGGGCCTGGATCTACCCCGGTATTTTCGGGATATCATCTTTCGGAAGCATTGCTAAGGCATCGACCATTCGCCGATTGAAGATCATCGCCGCGCTCTCCGCATTTACGTTGGGAAAGAGGATCGCAGTGAGCGAAGCGCTATACAATGGCATAAAGAAGCGCTCACTATCGAACATCAGCGATCCGAAATTGAATTTACCGGGTGTCTCGATGATTCCCATTAATTCATACCCACCCATAATCACGCGAACCCAGTGAGGGACATTGGTTGTATATCCCCCTCTGGTGAAACCGGTGGGTCCCATTTCATTCCGGCCGCTTAAAAGAATGACAACGATTTCGCTTTTCACGAGCCATAAGGTTGGATAACGAGCGACCAGCTTACCGGGCTGATGAAGCCGCATCAAGTGGGCTCCTTCAATCTCGATATAGGAGGATGTGGGCATGTTAAGGTAGCTGAACAGACCACTGGCCGATGGATGTATCCGACCAAGAACGCGGTGACTGGCGGTATAGATCTCGATCGAAATTGACCTGTTTGCCATAGGTTTCGTTTCCTTTAGAGAATGGGTAAGGCAAAGGTGATGGATGTGCTTGCTGGGGTATGCTCGTACCACATCACACCGTTCATGCTCTCCACAATCATGCGGATTTCGCCCATAGAAAGGCCCGGTCCCATTTGACCAGAGACTGGATCTATAACCTGGGATGTGATCGCCTGTACGGTGTCAGGTGAAAGCCCCGGGCTGGAGTCAGAGACCCGGACAGCAGCCCAGGCCCCATCATGCATTTCGACATTTACTGTCAATGGGAACTCGTCACTCTGCGAGCGGAGGATTTCAAAGTAATGGGTCTCCAGGACGACTCTGCCTCGGACCGTCCGACGGACCGCTGCCGCAACTGTAGCTTCCAAGACCTGCTGTACTTTCTCGGGGTCGCCACGGAAAAGAGGGATGTTTTTCACTCTCTCAGAGACGAGTTCGAGACCCTTCGCCTCTGCTGCATTCTTCATTGACTCCACAGTCTTATTCACAAGAACGGAAATATCCACCATCTCTCCGGACTGTTCGGCATCGAGGGTGATAATGGGCATTGTGTCCAAACCGCGCAGTTGTTCCATCAATTGGTCCAGTGCCTGGTGGATGCCATCCTCATCCTCCGGGTCCGATTTCAAGATACCCTCTAATGTCTCCAACGCTTGGCCTACCCCTTGTGAGAACTCCGGGGTTGCCGCTGAAGTGGCTGGCTGCGAGGCGAGAGGCTGGGTTTTCGCACTGCGTTTGAGTGTGGCCTGTTCGAGCGCAACCCCAGCCCAATCGGATAACGCCATCATCAGCGTCAGGTGATGCTCGTTGAAGGTCCGAGGAGCGAGACGGTTGTAAACTCCAAGAACACCGACAACCTTATTCCGCATTCGCAGGGGCACATTGACTATCGACTGCACGAGGAAACCAGTCTGAACCTTGACCGGTCCGGCTTCCATCGATGGCTGCCGCAGGATTGGTTGACCGGTGTGGAACACTTCTCCGACGATCGTATCGCTTACGCGAATTTTCTGCAAACTGGCGTGCCGCTCACCTGCCTGTTTGCTCGCCCGCAACACGAGTTCCTTGCTTTTAGGTTCCGCCAGGTAAATCGAAGCCTCTTCCGCGTCGGTGACAAAGGCGGCTGCCTCGACAACGCTGCGCAGAATCTCATTCAGGTCATCTAGGCTGACCACGGCTCGACCGATCTCGCTGAGCATACGGATTTCATCCGTCCGCCTTCGAAGCTGTTCCTGTAATCCATCCATACGCGAGGTGAGAATTTCAGAATCCGCTTGAGCGGAACGGGTTTCGCTCAAATCGGTTATCGCCTGGCACAATTCAGAGGGACGGTAGGGTTTCAACAGAAAATCGTCTACGCCGAGTCGAAAAAGCTCTCTCAAACGAGATAGAGGAAAGTGTGCTGCGAGCAGGATGGCTGGCGAAGCATCTCCATTAGAGCGATAGTTCCTGAGGCTTGCGAGTGGATCCCCGCGCAGTTGGGTCACATCCACGACTAATAAGTCTGGGTCAGGCGCCTGCTCACTTTGGACCCAGGCATGAAAGCCGGATGGTTTTAGGATGCGTTCAACGATCGCCTGCGCGTTCGACTCAACATCAGCGATCACAATTATTTGCGGAGATGTCTCAGAAGATGGATTCTCGCTCATAACATCTCTTTCTGTGAGGACTCTGCAAGGACTGCGCTCGGTGGTGATACGTAGATCTATATCCGACCAAGATTAAGTTGATGCCCGACTATTATCTTGCAGACGGTATACGCAATTATTCATCAAATGGGCTTAAATAGACAATCAAGGCGATAAAGAACGTCGACCTTCGTAGTTCGTCCACAGACAAAGGCTTCGTCGTCAGGTTTCTTCGATTGTAGCATAAGGAGGGAGAGATGATTCGTTACTTTGGTCACTCTTCCGCGGCGACAGCGAGATCATAATGCGGGATTATTCCCGCCTCTGAGGGAGGCCAATAGACAAGGATAGCCTTGCCGATGATTTCCTCAGTTGGTAGAGGTCCCCAATTTTGAGAGTCAGAGGAGTTATTGCGATTATCACCGAGGACGAAGAGTTCATCTGGGCCGATGACCCACTCGCCGTCATAGCGGGGGGTGGCTGCGAGATAAGGTTCATCAAGGACTTGCCCGTCGATGTACACATCCCCACCGCGGATTGTGACTGTGTTTCCGGGAAGGCCGATTACGCGTTTGATAAATCGTCGCGAGGGGTTGAGCGGGAAGCGAAAGACGATGATGTCTCCCCTATCGGCTTCATTCCACCGATAGGCAATACGGTTCACAACGACGAATTGCCCTTCGTGCAAACTCGGCTCCATACTGATACCTTCGACACGAATTCGTGCTGTAAGGAGATTGACAGCGAGGAAGAGCACCCCAGCAATCAGAACAGTCTGGAGGAGTTCTCCAAAAAACCGAAAGATCCGCGTTCGTAGCGGCGGCGAGACGGCGGCGCCCCACTCAGGGGGCGCGGTTTGCGTCGGTAAGTCGTGCATGGCGATAGATTATATCATGGCCTCCAGCCACGAAAGTGCAAAGACAGAAACGACATTTCGCGCGATCTTTATCTATCACGCTTGCGGAACGAGAGCCGTATTGGTGTGCCAAGGAAACCATATTCATTACGAATCTGATTTTCAAGGTAGCGGACGTACGAAAAATGGACTAAGTCTGGATTGTTGACATGGAAGAGGAAGGTAGGAGGGTTGGTCCTCACCTGAGAGACAAAGAGAATATTCAAGCGCTTACCCTTGCGCGTGGGAGGGGCATGTGTATTGAGAGCTTTTTGGAGTAAGCGATTAAGCTCTCCAGTCGGAATCCGAATAAGGCGTTCTTCCTGAACTCGCAGTGCTGCAGGCAGCACTTGGCTCACACGCTGACCTGTCTTGGCTGAAATGAAGAGTACGGGCACGAAGTCTAAGAAGTTGAGTGTTTGGCGGACCTGCTCCGTGTATGCGTTCATGGTGTGAGAGTCTTTTATTACGAGATCCCATTTGTTTACAATTACGACGACGCTCTTCATCTTATCGATGACCATCCCGGCAATGTGGGCATCCTGGGCGGTGCCACCTTCAACAGCGTCGATCAGCAATAGAACAACATCCGCTCGTTCAATCGCCTTGAGCGCACGCAAAACAGAATATTTTTCAACACCGGGCTCGATCCGTCCTCTGCGCCGGATCCCCGCGGTATCGATGAGAGTAATTGGCAAGCCTTGGTGAACGAGTTGTGTATCAACCGCATCTCGGGTTGTGCCGGGTATGGGCGAGACGATGACGCGTTCCTCGCCGAGGAGTCGATTTAGTAAACTCGATTTGCCGACATTAGGTCTACCCACAATAGCGATTTTTAAGGATTCGTCGTCAGTCTCTTCGAGAGCAGCTTCCGATTTGATGGTTTCGATTAATTGGTCTAGCAGGTCTCCTGTGCCGCTACCATGAAGAGCGGAGATGGGGATCGGATCTCCCATACCCAATGCGTAGAATTCGGTGGTTCCGGCACGGCGCTCTGTGTTGTCGCAGCGGTTGACAACGAGCAGAACGGGGGGGTGCAACTTGCCCGCAACCATGCGCTGCTGTTTTCGCAGGATCTCAACAATCTCTTCGTCCGCGGGTGTGACCCCGCTCTCTACATCTACCAAGAGAAGCACTGCGTCGGCTTCGCGCGCAGCAATCTCCGCTTGGTCGCGGATGTTGGAGATGTAATTTGCCGAATCGATGGACAGCGGCTCTAACCGGCTCATATTGGTTGGGTCGATCCCGCCGGTGTCGACGATGTCGAATGTGATCCCGTTCCATTCCGCTTCAGCCACAAGCCGATCGCGAGTAGTGCCGGGTTTATCGTCGACGACAGCAAGACGTTCGCCGGCAAGACGGTTGAAGAGTGTAGATTTGCCAACGTTTGGGCGTCCAACTAGTGCGACAATAGGGCGGGGCATGAGGGATTAAGAGCTTGGGGTAGCCGTCGGGCGGGGTGTGGCGGTGATGACTATTTCAATGACGGACGGGCTCGGCGGCTCCCAGGTGAGACCTTCGGGCAGAACGATCACCTGAGGCTCTAATTGATATGTACCGATGATAAGGCCTTGGACATCTAAAACGGCTCTTACGTCACCAGGCTTAAGTGTGGCAAGTAATTCCGCCGGGCCGGAAAGAATTAGGTTCACTCTCTCGGGAGAGGGATAGCTGTAAAGACCCAATCCCACCCCCTCAATTTCCACGGGGAGGGAGATCGTGATAGATGTTTCGATCGGTTCGATCTCAACCTTAACCAGAGCGATCTGTTCTCCAATCAGGATGAACCCCGGTGGAAGGTCGAGTGGAACACGTTCTTCGAAGTCATCGGTCCGTTCAGCCACAGTCACGGGCAGAGTCTGCAGGTAGCCTGGAAGAGCTTCCAAAGCCTCCGGGTCGTCTGAAAAAACCGCAACTTCTTGAGGGGATACTGAGATACGAGCTACCCGGTAATACCCCTGTGCCTCTAGTATGTCCTGTCCTTCAATGACCGGAATGACCAACAACCGGCGAATGTTCTCGATCTTGGTGATTTGAATATTAACTTGAACCTGTTCGTCATCGGAATGTACATTGGTGATAACGTTGCCTTCGTTATCGATGTAATTAATTGAATAAGCTTGATCGATTGAGCTCTGGCGATCTGTGAGATCGACGACAACCTGTCCAATGACAACTTGGTCTACTCGATTAGCTGGTCCGACGATAGTCGTCTCGGTCAGATCTGTAACCGGTTCCTCCGCACGGTAATCAGGCGCTGGATCTCCCACGGTGGTCACTTCGATGTTGACTGTCTTTGTGGCCAGCGGCTCGATGTTCAGGGTTACTGTTGAGGGGTCAATCGAAGTATATTGGATCGCACGGCGATTGGTGTGGAATTGCAGAGCTACACGCCCGGTTCCCTCCTCAAGCTGGCTTAGGTCGGCATACACCTCCAGATCGGAGATGGTTAGATTGCGCCAAACGGAGGTGGGCGCACGCAAGGTCACATCTGCAAATTCTGGGATGTCCCCCACGATGGTTAATCCATTCTTCAGACTGCGGTAGTCGATGGCGATTTGCTCGGGAAAGATTTGCTCAACGACAGGGTCCTGCTGACCTACTGCAGCAACCCATGCAGTAAGCGCCAGGACAAAGGACATGAGCAGTGTTCCAAGATTCTGTCGAAGCCAGCTGATCATTTCTTTGACTCTCGTTCGCCCTGGGCGCGGGCAAGGAAGCGCTCTAACCACCCAGGAAATCTCCCAGTCGTTCGAGGCCGGAAGAATGCGGTCAGGATGTTTTTCAAACGCGCTTGATCCAGCCGGCGGATAATCCGACCATTGTGTGTGACCGAGATGCCGCCCGTCTCCTCCGAGACGACAACAGACACAGCGTCACTCACCTCACTGATCCCCAGGGCTGCACGATGCCGCAGGCCCATCGACCGATCGGTCGAACGGGAAAGTGTGCCGCTGGAAGAGAGCGGCATAACGCATCCGGCGGCTGCAATTCTGTCTTTTTCGAGGATCGCGGCACCATCGTGGAGTGGAGTGTTGATATGGAAAATTTGGAGAAGAAGTTGCGGCGTAAGCTCTGCATCCAACACTACGCCGGTTTCTTTGTAATCGGCAAGAGGGATTTCACGTTCGATGACGATTAAAGCGCCATAACGGCGATCCGATAATCGCTGGGCGGTGACGCATACGGTCTCGATGAGCGCTTCAATGTGATCCGGAGCTGCGCTCAAGAAGAACATATTGCTTGTACGACCGAGGCGTTCAAGTGCGCGCCGGATTTCCGGAGCGAAGATTACCGGAATTGCTATAAGCAGAGCGGGTAAAGATGCCTCTAATAACCAAGTGAACGCCGGAAGGTTAAGCAAGCTGGTGAGTACAGCAATGGTGATAACCAACACGATTATCCCGCGCAGAAGGACGACGGCTTGTGTCCCCCGGACCAGACGCAGCAGGAAGAAAACCGCCAAGGTCACGAGAAGAACGTCTACTGCACTCAGTAGGTCGAACCGTTGGAAGAAGAAATTCAATTCTGAGATGAAATTTATCACGACGATACTCTTTACCGAGCAGTCACGATCTAAGTGCTGTCTTGAAGATTGCGCAAGAGATCATGATAGCCCTCAATGTTTGGGGGATCCAGATCGACGATTGTCTGTATTGTCGTAATAGCGTCCTTGGTCTGACCCGCGTCCAATTGGATCTCACCCAGCGCGTCGTATTGGGCGATGGCGTCGGCGGTTCTCCCGGCTGCACGGTATGCCTCTGCGAGACGGGAATGCAGCGCTTGTTTCCCGGGATATTCACGAGCAAGATCTTCCAGAAGGGTGAGTGCTTCCCGTGCATGACCCGATTGCACGAGATGGTCCAGCTGGATGTCCAGGGCGCTTGCTGCTTGTTCCTCCTGCCCAAGCCGCAAATTCAGATCAATCAGATGGGAACGGGCTTTCTCGTTCTGAGGATCGATCTGGCAGATTTCCTTAAAGGTTTGCAGCGCCTGACGCAGATCCAATCTCGAGAGATCGATATCCCCCATCATGTCCAGTGTCTTTATTTTCCACTCACGGCTGACAGGGCCGCGTTGGCTGAGTTTATGCGCATCATCCAGTGTTGAACGCGCGGAGTCGGTTTCCGCCATCTGCCGGTAAAGCTCGGCTAGGTCCAGATATTGTTTAAGCGCCTCTTCGGTTCTGTCTTGTTGCGCCAGGAGATCGATAAGTTGATTCCTCGCGGCGATGTCGATTGGAGAATGACGAATAATGCGGGCATAAACGTTGGATGCGGCGGAGATTTCGCCGCGGACGTGGTGTGTCTTGGCGATGATTCGCAGTTTAGTCATGCCTCCGGGTGTGTTGCCCTGCCGGATCATGATCTCCGCCATTCGTAAGTGCAGCCCGAGATAGTCGGGAATATGGTCGAGTGCTAACATGGCTTCTTCCATGGCTACTTCGTATTTCTTGTTCTTGACCAAGTCGTCGATCCGGCCGATGGCTTGCAGAATCCGTTCTGTTCCACCCACTGCGAGCATTTCGGCGATCGGCACTAAATCTGCCCCCTCTGACTCGCCTTCGAGCTGGCGGCGCGCCTGGCGGAGGCGTTCGAGCCACTCCGGACCACTCAAGAAGCTGAGTGTGTTTTCGACGATCTGAGAGAGGGTCTCATCATCTCCCTCGCTCATTGTAGCCATGATCGTATCGTAGAGCTGATTAAGCTCGCCGGACTGGGTCTCGTCGACCGAAAGAGTGTCTGCGTGGCGAAGTGCCTGAAGCAGAAGACGAGCCGCTTCTGGAAGGTCGCCACGCATGCGAGCCAAGCGGCCAAGGGCGAGGTTTGCTCCTAGATCGAGATCTGGATGGCCAAGGGTCTGGGTTAGGTATTTCGTTGCCCCTTCTTGGTCACCCTGGTTCTTGAGCAGAATACCGAGGTTGTAGTAAGCTGCAGGGTGGTCTAATCCGGTTTTGATCGCGCTCTCGTATTGCTTGATCGCCTGCGGGATATTTCCGTGAGTTTGATGATCAATCGCCTGTCCAAGATAGCGGAGCATCTGTGGCTGGCCAACGCTCTTGCGCTCTTGGCTGATGCGGCCCTTTGTGAGTTCTGACATATCTATCGGAGATGACCCATTTCCGTTCTCGTCATCTGACTCTTCAAAGATCAATCCCGCGAGTATTGTCAACGCTCGAGTCTGAGCTGTCTTCTCCGGGTCTGCTTGCTGGCTGTCGTCGATTTCCTCAGCATCATCTGCTTTTAGGTAATCTTTTACCTGGTCCATTCGCAGTGGGGCAGTGGCCCCTCGCGGTTCTGAGGGAGGTGGTAAAGGTTTGCCCTGCTGGAGTAAGCGCAGCGCACGAGCGGCTTCTTTCTCGCCGGGGATCATGCGTAGCGCGCGCTCAGCGGCATCAATGGCGCTATCTACCTTCCCTTCTAATTGTAGGATTGAGGCAACTGCGAGGTATTCATAGACCGCCTCTCGCTTGCGCCCCAATCGTTCAAAGGTCATGGCCAATTTGGTCCGCGTATTGAGGTCACTGGGAACCATCCTGGCGATTTGGGACCAGTTCTCGATGGCCTTATCTGCGTCTCTACGCTTGAGGTGCAGCTCAACCGCGGCGGTACGCTGGGTGACAGCGCTGTCGATTCGATTCATGAGTTCGAGAATCTCGGATGTTTTTTCTACGGGTACGGGGTCATCCGGGGCTAATTTCGCTGCGTGCTGATAGACTTCGAGCGCTTCTTGGTACTTCTCCGACTCTAAGAGTGCTAGCCCGAGACTCGTCAAGGCCCCCGGATCATCGGCTTTCAGTGCGAGCGCCTTGCGGTAATACTCGATCGCTCGGTCCCATTGGAGATCCCAAGCTGCGGAGTGCCCAAGGCGCATGGATTCTTCGAAGAGTTCTTGGCGTTCTGTCATGCCCCATACTTTTTATAAAAATAGGTTAGAGAGGCGAGTATAGCACAAGTTGGTAGCAGTCGCCGTTCAGATTGTCAGGCATAAACAGCCAGCTTGAATGATTACAATTTCAGATGATGTGGAAGCAGACCTGCGCTTATAGCGGCTGCATGTCTGCCCAATTCGATCCGGCTTTGGCATCCGTCTTTAGAGGGACGACGAGATGATAAGCGCCCTGCATGACATCCTGAACGATGGTGGCGGTTTGCTCTATTTCATCTTCAGGGCATTCAAGCACAAGCTCATCATGCACCTGCAGCAGCATGCGGGCTGAGAGGCCAGCGTTAGCCAACCGCTCGGGCAGGTTGAGCATCGCCAGTTTAATGATGTCAGCGGCCGTACCCTGGATGGGTGCGTTTATCGCTTCACGGTTCGCCCGGGAGCGGTCCATCTCGGAGACGGAGGCGCCGCTCACCAATTGCGGGAAGTACCGTCGACGGCCTAGAAGAGTAATGACATAACCCTTCTCCATGACCTCTTCTCGAATGCTGTCTAGGTAGCTTTTTACACCCGGGAAGCGTTCAAAGTATGCGCTAACAAAGTTTTCAGCCTCAGCCAGCGTGAGATCTGTGGTTCGCGTCAATCCAAAAGGGCTCATGCCGTAGATTAAACCGAAATTGACCGCTTTGGCGTGGCGACGCATAGCAGAGGTAACATCCTCGATGCTGGTCCCGTAAATCGCAGCTGCCGTCGTTGCGTGGATATCCTGGTCATCCTGGAATGCTTCGATCATCGCCTTGTCCTCTGCGATGTGGGCGACGATGCGTAATTCAATTTGGGAGTAGTCCACACTAAGCAATAAATGACCGGCAGCGGGGATGAATGAGCGGCGAATCTCCCGGCCGAGATCTGTCCGTATGGGGATATTCTGGAGATTGGGGCTGGACGAAGCTAGGCGACCCGTCACCGATCCGGTTTGGTTGTAGGATGTATGTACCCGGTTTGTCTCCGGATTAACCTGTTGGGGGAAAGAATCCGCATACGTCGACTTGAGTTTAGCGATTTCGCGCTGCTTAAGTATTAATTCTATGATGGGGTGATCTTCTTTCAGTTCATCCAGCACCGCAGCCGCTGTGGAATAATGCCCGGAGGCAGTGCGGCGTGTGCGGCTGGGAGGTTCTAACCCTAGCTCTTCGAATAACACAGTCGAGAGCTGCTGCGTTGAGTTGATGTTGAAACCATGACCGACAATTTCATAAATCTGCTGTTCGAGGGTCTCTAGTTGGGTTGTCATATTTTTGGAGAGTTCAGCCAGGAAATCGGTGTCCAGCGAGATCCCGGCTAGTTCCATGTCGGCAAGAATGGGGATGAAAGGCATCTCCACTTCTTCGAAAACCGACATCTGGCTCTTCTCTTCTAATTCGCTCTTCAACTTGGGCATCAGGCGGAGGCAGATCTCAGCGTCGGCAATAGCATATGGGGCAACTTCCGCAATGGGAACGTCAGCCATCGATTTCTGCCCACGACCGCTGCCGATCAGTTCTTTAATCTCCATCATCTGGATGCCCAGCCGAACCCAGGCTAAGTTTTTTAAACCAAGATTGCGAGAGGATGGATCGCAAAGCCACTCGGCTATCATCGTGTCGAAAGACAAAGGTTCAACGATCAATCCATTCCGGGCAAGGATGGTGAAATCATATTTAAGGTTGTGCCCGATTTTTGGAATCTTGGTATTCGTGAGAGGCTCGCCCAGCGCTTGGATCACGTCATCAAGATTAAGCTGCGGCCCGCCGGCGTGCAGCGGATTGTGCCCTATAGGCAGGTAAAAGCCTTCTTCTGGTTTCAGCGCCAAGGATATGCCCACAAGCTCTGCGGTTATGGAATCAGTGCTTGTGGTTTCGGTGTCGAAGGCGATCAGCTTGGCAGTTCGCAGTTCAGCCTTTAAACGGGTGAGGGCCTCAAGAGAATCAACCACGATGGTCTGGGCAAGGCTTTTTACCGGTGCGGTTGTGTTAGAGGTGAACATGTTGAGTTGTCCAGCCGTGACGGACTCGGTCCCCCCGGGGATTCTGTCCAGGAGAGTGCGGAACTCCAGTTCGCGGAAAAGTTTCTCCACTCCGTCACGGTTGTATCCAGCAGCCCGGCAAGCATCCAGGTTGAAATCAATCGGGACGTCGGTGACGATCTCACCCAACTTGCGACTGAGATAAGCAATCTCCCTGTTCTCTTCCAGTTTCGACTGAATGCGGGCCGGTATGTCTTCGAGATGTTTGTAGATTCCGTCCAGGTCTTTGTATTCTTGAAGGAGTTTGACAGATGTTTTCTCGCCTATCCCGCGCACACCGGGGATATTGTCGCTTGAATCTCCCACCATGGCTTTATGATCCACCAACTGGGATGGTTCCAGGTTATAACGGGCTCTCACCTGCTTGGGCCCGTAATCCAAAGCCTCGGAGAGTTTTTTCCCGGCTAACCGGATGAAGACATTATCGTCGGCAAGTTGGAGGAGATCGCGGTCGCCTGTGAGGATGATGACCTCTACTCCCTCGTTGGATGCCAGGCGCGCGACGGTACCGAGTACGTCATCTGCTTCGAAACCCTCAGCCTCCAGAATCGGGATCCCGAAGGTGTTCACTACTTCGCGAATGCGATCGAGCTGCAGGCGCAAATCGTCGGGCATTTTTTCGCGAGTTGCTTTGTACTCCGGGTACAGGTCGTCTCGAAATGTTTTGCCAGTGTCGAAAGAAACTGCGAGATATTCTGGTGTTTCAGTCTCAAGCAAGCGGAGCATAACAGACGTGAAGCCATACGTCCCGGCAGTGGGTTCGCCTGATTTTGTGATCCAGCGCGATCCTCCGCCCACGCCTGTCAGCGCGAAGTAGGTTCGATAAGCAAGCGCGTGGCCGTCTATAAGAAAGAGGCGTGGCTTAGAGGACATAGGGTCTCCGGGAAAGCTCATTTTAATGATTGTAGCATTTTATATCGGCTGCGATGGTTCCTTCCAAAGTACGGCCTGGCTGAATAATAGTTAACGCCTGGTGATGAGCCAGGCGTTAACGTTTTTGATTCTCTGGGTTAGACTGCTTCACCGTCGAATATGCGGGTACAGCCAGAACGCCGAATCATCATCAGGAGAACCATTGGCTGTTACTGCTAGAACGAACTCGACTGATTTTCCGGCCAAGAAGCTTAAGTCGACTTCAAGCAATCGAATATTATCATCGTAGGTCTCAGTCCATGAATCGATGTTCTGTAGTGGACCGCCGTCTGCCCGATAATTCAGTTGAAATTTCACGTTACAGTTGGGACTGTTGTGGAGACAACCGATGATTGTCCTGAATTGGTCTCCTGCCTGGACGTTGAATGCCGGGAATTTGCCCGTAATCACGCCATTGGTTGCCCATTGTGGAAAAGTGAGTAATGCGGGCTCATTTTCAGTCCTGCCATCTTCCAGTTTTGGCTCGTCAATTTTAGCGACGAAACCGTCATTCGATAATGAGCCTGGACAAGGGAGCACACCCGCAGCACTGCGCCATTCGGCCGAGCAGTAATTGGCGACGAAGTCATATGCAATCGTATCGCCGACGCCCGGTGTTTTGATCTCAACGTAGAAAGCGACATCCCCGGCACCGCCGACTCCAAAAACCACACCGCTGTCTGAACGGAGTTTCCAATTCCCGGTGAATGTACCACCTTCATTTGGCGCTGTGAGATCCACAGAGATATCTACCGCCTGATTAGGAGCAACACTGGCGACAAGCTGCTGCGAAGCTGGACCATCCATGGCATCGCCGGAATCGAAGACAAGTGCATAGCTGGAATTCCATGTGCAATACCCGGTGTTGCGCAAGCGCCAGGTCTTTGTGAATGCCTCACCCTGAGCGAGTTCGGTCCCATCTGGGATGGTTACATCGGACACAAAAGCGGCGCGGTTACAGGGCACTTCTGTCGTTGTGGGAATAGCTGTATTCGTGTTCGTTGGCAATACCGAAAGTTCGGTTGCTGTCGCAGGAGGAGGTGTAAGGGCAATGGTTGGCGGAGGTTCCTGCGTTTTACCTGCCGAATCCGTCAGCCGAGCCTCGACAGTTTGTGCGGCATACGTGGGGAGAGGATCCGGCGTGGAAGCCGCTCCTGGAAGGTTGCAGGCGATCGCGGCGAGGATTAATACCGCGGAAAAGAGTAAAGGGCGTTTCATCGTATACCTTCCTGACGAATCGATCATTCGGATGAAATGAGCGATCATTCCAGATTCTACTTTCTACCCAGCATGCTACAGCGCACGCGTCTGCAGGTCAAGTAGGATCAAACGGTACAGGGCGAGACTGATCAGTTGCAGAGCGAGTGTAAGCAACTTAATGTGGCAAAACAAAGTGGGCAGGCAAAGTTTTGGATATCTCAGTCGTCTAACACTGGCGCACCGATCATACTCCACGGGCCAGCCCATTCGATTTTCACCTTGACGAGCTCACCGAGAAGATCCGCTTCGGATTCAAAGAAGACCAGCTTGTTTGTGCGCGTCCGCCCTTTCCAGCGGGCATCATGTTTCTCCTCGACAAGTACCTCCTCCGTGTTTCCAACGAAGTGGGCGTTTATCCGATCTGCTATACTCGCCTGCAAACCTTCTAGCGCCCGAAATCGGCGCATTTTTTCTGCAGCGGGGACGTCGTCTTGCATGCGCCGTGAGGAAACGGTCTGCGGTCGGGGAGAGTATCTCGCCAGATGAGCAACGTCTAATGCGAGCTCTTCTAAAAGAGCGTACGATCTCTGGAATTGTGATTCTGTCTCACCCGGGAATCCAACGATGATGTCTGTGGCGATTGAAACTCCGGGGATGGTCTCCCGGATTCTGTTGATGAGGCGACGGTAATCGTCGGAGGTGTAACCGCGGTGCATGCGTTCGAGAATTTCGTCGTCGCCAGATTGAATCGGGACCTCAATATGTTCGCAGACCTTGGGAAGCGAGGCCACAGTTTTAATCAACTCGTCAGTCATCCAATTAGGGTGAGAGGTGAGAAAGCGTATGCGTTTTAACCCATCGATCTCGTGGAGGGCAGAAAAGAGATCGCCAAGACCGGGGCTGCCTTCGATGTCCATGCCGTAGCGGTCAACGATCTGACCGAGTAGGGTCACCTCGCGCACCCCTTGTGATACGAGGGATTCAACCTCCACCGCAATCTCGTTGATCGGGCGACTCCGTTCAACACCTCGTCGGAAGGGGATGATGCAGTAAGTGCAAGCGTGCGAGCAGCCATAGACAACAGGAACGTACGCAGAAACCAAGTTCCCCTGATCTTTCTGCGGGAGGATAAGTTCATCGTCCATTATTTCGTGTCGGCTCAACGTCTCGGTTTCTACCGTTTCCTTGCCCTCAAGATTGAGCAGGTGATCTATCAACGGAACAGGGTCGGAGGGCGGGGAGAAGACGTCCACGAAGGGGTATCTCTCATGCATTTGTTGATGATCCATCACACCAACCATGCAGCCCATCAGATTGATAACGAGGTCGGGACGGTTCTCCTTCAGGGGCCGCAAGGAGGTGAGCCTGCCGTGGGCTTTATCCTCAGCGCTTTGCCGCACAACGCAGGTGTTCAACATAATTACGTCGGCTCGATCCGCTTTTGACGTTGGCTGATAGCCGAGTCTCTCGAGGGCTGAAGCCACTCGCTGCGAATCAGCGACGTTCATCTGACAGCCAGAAGTCCAAATGTGATATTTCATGGCGAGGATTATAACGTGAGATCGTGTGAATTTACCCGGGTTGTCAGATCAGCATAACGGGAAAAGCTGACAGTTGTTGAGATCGATTGCGGATGGAGTATGATAGGAGGGCTTGGGTATGAGCACCTGGCATCGAAAGATTTGAAGGTTAAAGAACAATGCGAGTTTCCCAAGGGAACGGATGCAGATGGATAAGCATGAGGCGATTGTCGAATTCGCTGCTTGTGCTGGCTCTGTGCATCCTCCCAACGAGCTGCAGACCGTCTCCCGGGAAGATTAGTTATAGGGTCAGCCCAAAAGCCACCGCCACGCGATCCGCAAAGCCGGTTTCACCGACCGGAACTGCAGCGAGGCCGCTGGCCAGCCCGACGGCGCAAGGAGAATGCCAGGAGAAATCAGGTGAAGTGCGTTCCTTGACCTATCCCGGGTCAGTCTTCCATGAAGACGTGCGACTGACGGTTTACCTTCCGCCATGCTATTCAAACTCAAATGAGCGATACCCCAGTCTCTATCTCTTGCATGGTTACCCAAAGGACGAACAGCACTGGGAGACTCTGGGGGTGATCGATCTTTTCGAGGAAGGTATCCTCACCGGTAAATGGCCGCCAACCCTGCTAATCTTGCCAAATCAACCGGAACCTCTATTTACTAAGACCGATGGCGGTCCTGGCTCATATGAGCAAGAGATGATCGAAGGGTTAGTTCCTTTCATCGATGAGGCTTTCAGGACTCTTGCAGAACCACATTTCAGGGCAATTGCGGGGGTCTCGCGAGGGGGCGTCTGGGCGCTCGAGATAGGGTTGCGCAACCCGGATGTTTTCAACACGGTCGCCGCTCTCAGCCCTTCGCTGCAGGTCAACCACCCGCGGGCGCCCTATGATCCCTTTAATATCGCTAGCGGGGACAGCCCTCTACCAGAGATGATTTTCATTAGTGGAGGAGCAGGAGAACCGGCATTCCTCGTGAAGATCGAGTTGTTTGCACAGCATTTAACGGAGGAAGGTATCAGGCACAACTTTCTGTTCACCGATGGCAATCATACGGATGAGTCTTGGGAGGGCATATTGCCTGAGGTAATCCAATTAATCACGCAAAACTGGGATTGAGGGGTTAAAAGGACATTTTAAGCCCGGCACTTAAATTTCAGGTACAATGGGTGGCGCTAATCTTTTCAGTACCTCACCCTGCTACAGGGGAGGAGAGTGAATAATGACCGAGATTGATAGCGAAGCTGCAGACGTAATTGAATCCTATCGAAAGCGGAAAGAGCGGTTGGTTCCATTGATCCTTGGTGGGTTGGCAATCGTTCTACTTGTGGTGGGTATCTTCTTCGTTGTTCTCTGGTTCACGGGGGATTCTCCGCCGGTGTTGCCCGGCTTTTTAGCATCGAAGACGCCGACCCAAACCGTGACTCATACGCCGCTCCCGCCAACTGCGACGCCGACTGTCACGCTCACATTGGCGCCTACTCTCACACCAACCCCGTCTGGGCCGACTGTATATATTGTCGAACCCGGTGATACGTTAAGCTCGATCGCGGAGAAATTCGGCGTCGAGATTGTACTGTTGATGGCGCTGAATAACATCACTGATCCCAATCAACTCTTCGTTAACACTGAAATCACTATCCCTGAGTTGTCAGCTCAACTTCCGACAAAAACGCCGCTACCCGAGAATCTATACCCTGGACAGAAAATTGAATATCAGATTCAACCCGGCGATACGCTGGAAACGATCGCCGCGGAATTCAACAGCACAGCCGAGGCGATCGCTGAACTGAATGAAATTGAAGATCCAAATTCGATTGGCGTCGGGCAGATCATACTTGTGCCGGTGAATATCGCCACACCAACACCAACATTCACTCCGGTAGCCGGAGAGGCGACGGCGACAACCGGATCTTAAAACGATATATCTAACGAAAAAGCGTACCGCCCCCGGAAGTAGTTTAACCGGGGGCGGTTTTGTTCCCAGCAATCTTCGTATTATACAGCAGGCTTACCGACCATTTGGTCTTCTCGGC
>CAYLOO010000052.1:0-19697 GCA_964385355.1 uncultured Anaerolineaceae bacterium | reverse complement strand
CGGGGGCAAGCACGATCCCGCAAGCGTCTACGAACGGAGCGAGGATCGCGTTCAGATTCTCCTCCTCGGTTCCCGACCACTGGTACAGCATTGAGATCTCATCACCTGCAGAAGCTCCCATGCAGTCGATCTCACCTGCTGCCGGCTCTACCGGCTCTGGTGCTACGGGTTCTGTCGGGGTCTCAGTAGCTCCACCACATGCGCCCAAGATAAGCGACATCATAATGAGGAGACTCAGTAGTAGATATTTTTTCTTCATCTTCCTTTTCCTCCAAAATTTAGATTCGATATGCTTCTTCGCTATTGTTCATGAATGGTTTATAGTCCTCTTAATGGTTTCCTCCTCTCTTGAGAGGTGATCTAGCCGCCCCCTGAAAACCCAGAGATCAACTTGCGGGGACTTTCCGCCCAGGTTAACCCCTGGTTTGCCTTCTTCGGCAGGGGTCTTTTCTTGGTTCTTCCTCCTCACAAGCCCATTGTCCGAATAGGGGATACCCGCGGACAAGAGCGCATCATACACGTCCTCAAGCAGGTCGAGGTTCTCCTTCACCTGTGGGAACATCAACATGACATCGTTAAATTTGACCTGCCCTTGTTCTTCACCGAGTGCGATAAGCCGCTCGATGGTCACTGTTTCGTCTATAGCCCGTGGCGCATGGACCGGGGTTTTCTCTATGGCTAATTTGTTCTCGCACCTGTGAGACCGATTGCGAGACCTGTCATTATCTTCTGGGATATCCTGTGTTCTGATCATCTCCACCACGACCTAAGGCAAAAGGATACAAAGAATCTTTATTCGACCTATTATGTCCATCGCGACAAGTAACTTTTAATGAGTTAAGTCTAGTCTCTTGTAGCCTAGAAGAGTCAATCTTTGGTTATAAGGGAACCAAATATCATCATCTCATATGGTCTTCAAGGAATTCTATTAAATAGGCTGGATTTCTTGCGAAATTCTCACGAGGCCCCTATGGATGTGCTACTAGATATAATAGGTACGCGTGGATATATTACAAAGGCAGTGGGAACATAACTAACAACAGACCCTAGCAAATCAATACGTGCTACAAAAGTCTTTGGTGCGGGATATCGCGGATAGTCAGAGTAATGGCTCTCGCTGCGACCGCTTACTCAAACCATCTCGCTGCACAGCCGGGCATGTACCTATGAACCATATCGGGACATAGGTAACAAAATATTCTCACAACATAGGTAACACATATTCTCAAGACATAGGTAACACTTTCTCTAAGAGGAGGTGGAGCCCATGCCTTGGAAAGGTGTTACCGTGAGCGAACAGAGACAGCGATTCCTCGAAGACTACCAACTAAACTATTACTCCATCACAGAGCTATCCGAGCGATTCGGCATATCCAGGAAAACTGCACATAAGTGGATCAATCGTTTCAAGCAGTATGGCCAGGATGGCTATCATGAGATATCTCGACGCCCTCACATCTGCCCCTGGCGAACCGATCAAGCCATCACAAAGGAACTAGTGAAACTCCGCAAAGCTCACCGTCACTGGGGGCCAAAGAAACTGCTTGATCTGATGCACAGGCGAGACCCCAAGCGGCGGCTTCCTTCGGTAGCAACTGCAGCTAGGATCCTGTCAAGAGAGGGATTGATCAAGCCCAGGCGGCGCTATCGGCGGGCGCATCCCGGCTGCCCGAAGAGTATCCCACAGGGGCCAAACGACATTTGGCCGGCCGATTACAAGGGGCAATTCCGTCTGAAGAATGGGAAGTACTGTTTCCCGCTAACCGTCAGCGATCTCTCACCCCGCTTCATATTGGGAGTTGACGCACATCCGGCGATCTCTTTGGAGAAGACTGTTAGGCACTTCACGGTCCTTTTCGACACATATGGGCTGCCTAATCGCATTCGAACGGACAATGGGGTGCCGTTTGCATCGAACGCCCTGGCGCGGCTGTCGCAGCTGTCGGTGTGGTTCACACCTGCACTTGCAACGCAGGTGCAAGTGTCAAGCTGGGGATCTACCCCGAGCTTATCGAGCCGGGGAAACCGCAGCAGAATGGCGTGCATGAGCGGATGCACCGTACGCTGAAGCAGGAGGCCACCATCCCGCCGGCCAGCAGCATGAGGGCACAGCAACGTAAGTTTGATGACTTCCGAGAAGAATTCAATCAGGTGCGTCCGCATGAAGCGATCGGCATGAAGCGGCCTGCAGAGATCTATCAATCCTCAAGACGAGCGATGCCGAAGCGGATCGAGACATACGACTACCCGGGCCATTACCTGGTGCGTCGCGTGAGTCGAGCAGGAACGATCCGTGTGTTTCATAAGCAGATTTTTATCAGCAACACATTACAAGAGGATTATGTGGGCTTAGAGGAAGTGGACGACGGGGTGTATGACTTGTTCTTCTGCTTCTATCACATTGGCCGTTATGAGTTGCAAACGAACAAGATCCACGATATTGTGTCTAAAGTGGGATTGAGTGTGAAAAGGGTGGACCACGCCAGCAGAGTGTAACCTATGTCCTGAGAATAAACTGTAACCCATGTCCTGATACTGTACCTTATCAAGGCCTAACAATTCACCGCACTGCTCAAGCTTGCGGAAGCCCGGAATGTTGACGGTGGACAGCCCATCCCGCGCAATCCGCTGACAGAGCTGGTGTAGCATGGGCTGCACAGCACGTTCAACGGACGGCATGTTTTCATCGTTTCAGGTGGTGCCAAGTTGGATATTGCGGCAATTATTGACAAAGTTGACGCTATCCGCGCTGGTGGCAGATTCGGCTCGAACAGTGGCTGCAACTCGTTGCACCACGATCGGTTGCCCATATTGGACCTGCTGGTAGAAAGGATCCACAATTACAAAGGGGAGACGCCGGAACCGCGGAGGAAACGATGGAAGTGAGTCCTCTTGCAGGAAAACCAGCCGAACCCGAGATGCTGGTCAACGTGCCCAAACTCGTCACGGCTTATTATACAGAGATACCAGATCCTTCAGTACCTGGGCAGCGAGTCTCGTTCGGCACCTCCGGGCATCGCGGTTCGGCCTTCGACAAAGCTTTTAATGAATGGCAGATTCTTGCCATCAGCCAGGCAATTTGCCTTTACCGAAAACAACAGAAGATCGATGGCCCGTTGTTTCTGGGGATGGACACCCATGCGCTCTCAGTGCCGGCGCTGGCCAGTGCATTGGGAGTGTTGGCCGCTAACGGGGTCGAAGTGATGATCGCGGAAGGTGACGAATATACACCCACCCCCGCCATTTCTCTCGCGATTCTTACATACAACCGCGGGCGCAAGACCGGACTCGCTGATGGAATCGTGATCACGCCCTCACACAATCCGCCGCACGACGGCGGCTTTAAGTACAACCCGCCAAACGGCGGTCCGGCGGAAGAAACCATCACCAACTGGATCGAAGCGAAGGCCAACCAGTTTTTGGAGCGTGGACTGAAAGGTGTGAAGAGGATCTCTCTTGAGAAAGCATTAAGCGCACCCACAACCCACCGCTACGATTATCTCAATGCCTACATCGCAGAGCTGGCTCATGTAGTGAATATGGACATTATTCGCGATTCGAAGATCAGCCTGGGGGTCGACCCGCTCGGCGGTGCAGGCGTGCACTATTGGGAACCGATTGCCGAGCGCTATGGGTTGAACCTCACGGTCGTCAATCAGGCTGTTGATCCCACCTTCCGTTTCATGACGGTGGATTGGGACGGCCAGATTCGTATGGATCCATCCTCACCTTATGCGATGGAGAGTCTTATTAAACTAAAGGATCGCTATGATACCGCTTTCGCTTGTGACACTGACCATGATCGGCACGGAATTGTCACTCGGAGCGCGGGATTGCTTCCGCCCAATCACTATCTTTCAGTAGCCATTTTCTACCTCTTCCAACATAGACCGAATTGGAGCAAGTCAGCGGCAGTCGGTAAGACGGTAGTAAGCAGCCTGATGATTGATCGGGTTACCACGAAGCTCGGTCGTAAGCTCTACGAGGTACCTGTTGGTTTCAAGTGGTTTGTGGATGGCCTGCTTGACGGCTCGCTTGGCTTCGGCGGTGAAGAAAGCGCAGGCGCATCTTTCGTCCGCCTGGATGGCAGCGTTTGGACCACAGACAAAGATGGGGTGATCCCGGCCTTGCTTGCCGCAGAGATCACTGCCCGGATGGGCCGCGACCCTGGCGAGATCTATTCCGACCTGACGACCGAGTTTGGCGAACCGGTTTACGAGCGTGTTGAGGCTTCCGCCACTCCGGAACAAAAAGCGTTGCTAGAGAAGCTCTCCCCAGAACAGGTCAAAATCAAGGACCTGGCTGGCGAAAAAATCCAGGCCATCCTCACCAACGCACCAGGCAACGGCGTCCCCATCGGAGGGCTGAAGGTGGTAGCTGCGAATGGATGGTTTGCGGCGCGGCCGTCAGGGACTGAAGATATCTACAAGATCTATGCGGAGAGCTTCCGGGGAACGGATCATTTGCAGCGCATCCTGGAGGAAGCCCAGACGATCATCAGCGATACTTTGGGGGTAGGGTAGTCCACAGGAAATGGCTCGAGGAAAGACCATGGCCAAATCAAAAAAAGTGCTTGAATTCGCTCTCCTACCGCACGCCGCCGTTTCACTCGAGTTTATCCCGATACCGACAGACCAGGTGAAACCATGAGCCGCGGGAAACTAACTGCCGATGCTGAGTTGGAAATACTTCAGCACGAATCATTCAACTACTTTCTGCATGAAACAAATCCGGTCAATGGGTTAGTGATCGACAAGAACGCACCGGATTGGCCTGCCAGTATTGCTGCCACAGGCCTTGCGCTGGCCTCTTACCCGGTGGCTGTCGAGCGCGGATTTATGCCGCGTGCCGCAGCCGCGGAACGAACGTTGACAACGCTGCGTTTTTTCTGGAACAGCCCGCAAGGCCCTGAACCCGACGCCACCGGCTTCCGGGGCTTTTATTACCATTTCCTAGACATGCAAACCGGAAGGCGAGCCTGGCAAAGTGAACTATCAACGGTCGACAGCGCTTTTCTGCTGGCGGGTGCATTGGCGGCGGGAATTTATTTTAACGCCAGTACATCCGCTGAGGATGAAATCCGGACGCTCGCCGATGCACTCTATCTGCGGGCGGATTGGCAATGGGCGCAAAACCGTGGTGCAACGGTTACCCACGGTTGGAAGCCCAAAAGAGGATTTCTCAAATACCGCTGGCAGGGCTATGATGAGGCGCTGCTGCTGTATATCCTGGGATTGGGTTCGTCTTCTCATCCGTTGCCCGCGAGTAGTTATTCAGCGTGGACATCTACTTACCGGTGGGAAAACATTTACGGATATGAATATCTTTTCGCCGGGCCGTTATTTATCCACCAGCTCTCGCATATCTGGATTGATTTTCGCGGCATTCAGGACAAGTTCATGCGCGAAAAAGGCATCGATTATTTCGAGAACAGCCGCCGCGCGACCTATGTCCAGCAGTATTACGCAAAGGACAACCCGCTTAAGTTCACCGGTTATGGCAGTAATTGTTGGGGAATTACCGCGAGCGACGGCCCAGGCCCCAAGACGATTAATGTGAACGGCATCAAACGGAAATTCTACAATTACCGGGGACGTGGCGTGCCGTATGGGCCCGACGACGGCACTCTTTCGCCGTGGGTGGTGGTGGCTTCACTGCCGTTCGCGCCCGAGATCGTGCTGCCCGCGATAGACTATTTTATTAACCAGGTTAAATTAAAAGAGTCCAATCCGTACGGCTTCAAAGCGACTTTTAACCCGACCTACCCGGTAAAATCCAGCAATCCCCATGGCTGGGTATCGCCGTGGCATTATGGGCTTAATCAAGGACCGATTATTTTGATGGTCGAAAACTATCGTACCGGCTTATTGTGGCGATTGATGCGAGACTGCCCTTACATCACAAGCGGCTTGGTCCGAGCGGGTTTTGGTGGAGGTTGGTTATGAACCCTGTACTAACGAAAATGCGAATGACGGGCTCGTCCCGATGTCGACAACAACGAATTCTAAAAAAGATATTATGAGCAAACAAATCCGCACCAGTCACCCTATCTATAACATCCTACCCATGGAAGTCGAGGGATTCGATGCTTTGGCCGAGTTAGCCCTTGATTTGCGCTGGTCGTGGAACCATGCCGCCGATGTTGTTTGGCGGCAGCCTGATCCCGCCCAGTGGGAACTCACCCACAATCCCTGGGGTATTTTACAAACAGTCTCACGGGACCACATCGAACGTATGTCTGCCGATCCCGTTTTCCGCAAGCGCGTGGATGACCTGGCACAAGCCAGGCGGAAAGAGACGAAGGCGCCTACCTGGTTTCAGCAAAATCATGCGCAGGCTCCCCTGACCTGTGTGGCTTATTTCAGCATGGAATACATGCTCAGCGAAGCGCTTCCCATTTATTCCGGCGGGCTTGGCAATGTAGCCGGCGATCAACTCAAATCCGCCAGCGATCTGGGAGTGCCGGTGATCGGCGTGGGACTCCTCTACCAGCAAGGCTATTTTCGGCAGGTGATCGACAAGGACGGAGCGCAACAGGTCCTCTATCCATATAATGATCCTGGACAACTGCCGATCACCCCGTTACGCCTCCCGAATGGAGCGTGGCTGCGATTGGAGATCGCCTTACCCGGTTATTCTGTCTGGTTGCGCGCCTGGCAGGTCCAGGTTGGCAGAGGCAAACTCTATTTACTGGACAGCAATGACTCGGCGAACTATCCTGCTCATCGAGGGATTACCAGTGAACTCTATGGCGGCGGGCCGGAACTGCACCTCAAGCAAGAACTGCTCCTCGGGATTCGCGGTTGGCGGCTGCTTAGCGCCCTCGACATCCAGCCGGAAGTCTGCCATTTAAATGAATCGCATGCAGCTTTCGCTGTGTTGGAACGCGCGCTGAGTTTCATGAAAGAGACCGGACAACCCTTCGAAGTGGCACTTGCTGTTACGAGAGCAGGAAACCTCTTCACCACCCACACAGCTGTTGCCGCCGGCTTCGATCGCTTCGCTCCTGACCTTATTCGGCAATACCTGGGTGGCTACGCTGAGCAGAAGCTCGGCATCTCCCTCGACGATTTGTTAGCCCTGGGCCGGCAGAAACCGAGCGACTCATCCGAAAGTTTCAATATGGCCTATCTGGCGATCCATGGGTACGGAGCGGTCAATGGCGTGAGTCGTTTGCATGGGAAGGTAAGCCGGCAGCTCTTTGCACCTCTCTTTTCACACTGGCCTCAAGACGAAGTGCCGGTCGGATACGTCACCAACGGGGTACATTCGCCGAGTTGGGACTCAGCAGCTGCTGATGATCTTTGGACGGAAGCCTGCGGAAAAGACCGCTGGCTGGGGACAATGCAAAACTTGGATCAGGATATACGCCGCGTCTCCGACACCAGGCTCTGGAAATTTCGCACCGCTGCGAGTCAATCCTTCGTAGAATTTGCTCGCGATCATTTGTCTTTGCAGTTGACCGCCTCGGGCGCGTCGCCCGAAGAGGTGGATGAAGCAAAGCAACTGTTTGATCCAAACGCCCTCACGTTGGGCTTCGCCCGCCGCTTTGCGCCCTACAAAAGGCCGAACCTGCTGCTGCACGATCCGGAGAGGTTGCTCAGCCTGTTAACCAATCCTCAGCGGCCCGTGCAGCTCATCCTTGCTGGAAAGGCCCATCCGGCGGACCAGGCGGGACAGGACTTAATTCGGGAATGGATTCATTTTATTCGACGCCCAGAAGTCCGCCCTCACGTGATCTTTCTCAGTGACTACGATATGCTTTTAACAGAGCACCTGGTGCAGGGGGTTGACGTGTGGATCAACACGCCACGCCGGCCCTGGGAGGCTTGTGGTACAAGCGGTATGAAAGTGCTCGTCAATGGCGGCATCAATCTGTCGGAATTGGATGGCTGGTGGGCGGAAGCCTATACGCCTGAAGTGGGGTGGGCCTTGGGGGATGGCCAGGAACATGGCAACGACCCATCCTGGGATGCAGCCGAAGCTGCTGCCCTCTACGATCTGCTCGAACGCCAGGTGATCCCCGAGTTTTATACCCGTAACAAGCTGGGTATCCCCACTGCTTGGGTGGGGCGTATGCGTGAAAGCATGGCACGCCTGACGGCGCAGTTTTCTGCCAACCGCGCCGTACGCGAGTACACCGAAGAGCATTACCTCCCGACCGCTGTAGCCTACCGTGAGCGTGCGACGGATAAAGGAACGATGGGCGCGCAGATGGTCAATTGGCAGCACAATCTGGAACAGCAATGGGCCACGCTTCGGT
This sequence comes from uncultured Anaerolineaceae bacterium, assembly GCA_964385355.1. Classification (GTDB taxonomy): domain Bacteria; phylum Chloroflexota; class Anaerolineae; order Anaerolineales; family E44-bin32; genus E44-bin32. The sequence continues at coordinate 11,434 of CAYLOO010000052.1, read as the reverse complement.
GAAGTGAATGTTGTACGTGATGAAGGGAGGCACGAATTCGAAGTAGAGGTCTATCTCGGCAGTCTTGAACCAAGCAGCGTACGGGTAGAACTTTACGCCGACGGAGTGAACGGTGCCGAGCCGGAACGGCAGGAAATGAGGCGGGGTCAGCAATTGAGTGAGGCAAATGCTAACATCTTTAGCGCGCAGGTGCCATCCACACGCCAGGCTACGGATTATACGGCACGCATCATACCGCTGCACGACGGCGATGCTATCCCCTTGGAGGCTGCCCGGATCCTATGGCAGCGGTGATCCGATCTCGTATGGCGAGGAGAAGAGGCATGAAATATAGATATCCAATACATGCGGGGATAAAACCGAAAAGAATGTGACAGCCAAACGGCAGGATGCCGGGCGACTTATCGTATCTACCACCCGGCCGTAAAAGTGCCGGATTCGCCATCGCCGGCGGAAGTCGCTTGAATGGCTGCTGCATGATTGCCTGTCAGATTACTCCGGACGCACTAATCACCCCGTAGACCCACTGCCCGCATGATTTATAGCGCGTGTGTCATTGACTGAGTTGATTTTGAAGATCTATGAAGAAATGTTCCATTGGGCAGATCATCCGAATCGTATTGAGGAGTAAACTCGAGACTTAGTCTTTGATGACATTGCGGCCAGGCAGAAGAGGAACTTCATACAAGGAGAGCTGGCGTGAGTAAAGGCATTTCAAAAATTTCATCATCCATTGATCGGGATAATTTATCCATCAATACGATTCGTTTTCTATCGATAGATGCGATACAGAAAGCCAATAGTGGGCATCCAGGTCTGCCGATGGGCGCGGCTCCTTTTGCATATGTTCTGTGGACGCGCTTCCTCAAACACAATCCATCCAACCCCAACTGGTTCGACCGTGATCGGTTTGTCTTATCGGCAGGGCATGGGTCGATGCTGCTGTATAGTTTGCTGTACCTTACGGGTTATGATCTTCCTCTCGAGCAGATCAAGCAGTTCCGCCAGTGGGATAGCATAACCCCCGGACACCCGGAGCGCGGCCTCACACCTGGGGTCGAAGTGACTACTGGGCCACTCGGGCAAGGATTTGGTAACGGGGTGGGCTTGGCTATCACCGAAGCCTTTCTCGCAGCGCGCTATAACCGGCCCGGGAACAAGATCATCGATCACTCTACGTATTGCCTGGTGAGCGATGGCGATTTGATGGAAGGTGTGTCAGCGGAGGCCGCCTCCCTGGCTGGCCACTTGCGGCTCGGTAAGCTCATCTACCTTTATGATAACAACCACCTTACGCTATCGGCTGCCACTGATCTCACTTTTACAGAAGATGTCAAAAAACGCTTCAGTGCCTATGGATGGCACACTCAATCCGTTGAGAATGGGAATGACCTGGAGGCGATCGAACGCGCGATCAGGAACGCACGAAGAAACAAGGAACGCCCATCTCTGATCCTGGTTCAAACGCATCTGGGCTATGGTTCACCGCATAAACAGGACACCTTTGAGGCACATGGCTCACCCCTCGGCGTGGAAGAGGTCAGGTTGACCAAGGAAAATCTGGGTTGGCCGCTTGAGCCAGACTTCTATATTCCCGAGACAGCCCTGACCTATTTCCGTGAGGCCGTCCAGCGAGGTGAGCGATTGGAAGCAGAATGGGATGAACGTTTCTCTGCGTATTCAGCGGAATTTCCAGAATTAGCCCAGGAGCTGCATCGAATGATGCAAGGGCAACTGCCTGAAAGCTGGGATGCGGATATCCCTGGATTTTCCCCGGACGGAAATGGTATGGCCACCCGTGTGGCTTCCGGGAAAGTGATGAATGCGATCGCATCCAAACTACCCACCTTCATCGGCGGTTCAGCGGACCTGGACCCATCCACGCACACCGCACTGGCCGGGAGAGGCGACTTCGGGAACCCCCTGGATCCGATGGGCGATCCACAGGGATCTGTGGGGGGTGGCTGGAGTTACTCAGGTGCCAATCTTCATTTCGGTATCCGCGAACATGCCATGGGGGCGATCTTGAACGGAATGGCGGCTCATGGAGGAATGATCCCTTTTGGAGCCACTTTCCTGGTTTTCTCTGATTACATGCGCCCTCCGATCCGACTTGCTGCTTTAATGAGACTGCATGTAATTTATGTCTTTACACATGACAGCATCGCCCTGGGAGAAGACGGGCCCACGCACGAGCCGGTCGAACAACTGCTGGGATTGCGTTCGATCCCTAATATGCTTGTAGTTCGCCCGGCCGATGCGAACGAAACTGCAGCTGCCTGGCGGATCGCCATTGAACATCAGGATGGTCCGGTAGCCCTGATCCTCACACGGCAGCATTTGCCGACCCTCGATTTGCAGGTATACCCGCAAATTCCGCTTGGTGTTCGCTCCGGTGGGTACGTGCTTGCACACGCAACTGAAGGCTCTCTTGCGGATATCATCTTGATTGCCACCGGTTCCGAAGTTCAGCTTGCACTCGATGTACATGAGAAACTTGCGACTCAGGGCGTATGTGCACGCGTTGTCAGCCTGCCCTGTTGGAATCTGTTTGAAAAACAACCAGTGGAATATCGAGAGGCGGTCCTGCCGACGGATGTGCCTATGCTGGCGATCGAAGCTGGCGTTTCATTGGGCTGGCGGCCTTACATCGGTCCAGGCATCACGACAATCGGGGTCGATCGCTTTGGAGCTTCAGCTCCTGGGGAGACGGTCATGCGAGAGTATGGGTTTAGTGTAGATCATGTTTTCCAGGAAGCCCTTTCCGTAATTGAACGCTCTAGGTAACTTTGTTGGTGAGCTGATCATGCGAAGTGATGGATTCCGGTTCCACTTTTTTGGAGCAGCCTTCTTGACCGAGCAGTGCAAAGCCGAGCAGTAAGCGCGAGACTCTTGGGATCGCTATTAGATCTCCTGTGCTGAGAATCCGGTCGTCGTCAACATGCGGACCAGCGACATCATTTGGATGGGCACAGCCATCCCATAACCAAGAACTGGAGGCATTAAGCGACCTCTGGTGAATGATTCTGAAATCTAATCTAAGGAGCAACCAGCCATGAATAAGAATCCACTCTTGGGTTTAGAGCGCTTCGGGCAGAGCGTTTGGCTTGACTATCTCAGGCGTAACGCGCTCGATAACGGCGAAATCCTGGGGCTGATCAACCAAGATGCAGTGAGCGGTTTGACTTCGAATCCTTCTATCTTTGAGAAGGCCATCGCGGGAAGCCACGATTACGATAACGCGATTCGCTCCATGGCATTGGAGGGCAAAAGCATCGAAGAGATATACGAGGCACTTACCATAGAAGATATCCAACATGCCGCGGATCTCTTCCGTCCTATTTATGACCGGCTGGAAGGTGGAGATGGGTTTGTGAGCCTGGAGGTTTCTCCCAAACTGGCTCATGATACAGCCGGCACGATTGCCGAAGCCCGTCACCTATGGGCTGCGGTGAACCGGCCTAACCTGTTGATCAAAGTCCCGGAAACCCAAGAAGGCTTGCCTGCGATCCAGCAACTAATCGGGGAAGGGATCAATGTCAATGTTACGCTCCTGTTCGGATTACCGCGTTACCGGGAGGTTGCAGAAGCCTACCTTATAGGGTTGGAAACGCTGGAAGCTCATGGCAAACCCCTGACCCGCATTGCTTCGGTAGCGAGTTTCTTCCTGAGCCGGATTGATGTGCTAATCGACCCCGTATTAGAGAAACTTCGACGGGAGGGCGGCCCTCCCACGGAGAACGTGGCTGGCCTGTACGGCCAGGTCGCGGTTTCAAGTGCGAAAGTGGCCTACCAGATCTACCAGGAAATCTTTGGCAGTGAGCGATTTCAAAAATTATCTGATCAGGGTGCTCATTCCCAACGTCTGCTATGGGCGAGTACCAGCACCAAGAACCCGGAATATAGCGATGTTAAGTATGTCGAATCGTTGATCGGCCGCAAGACAATCAATACCATCCCACTTGAAACCCTTAACGCTTATCGCGAGCATGGCAAACCGGACTCACAGTTGGAGGAAGGTACGCGGGAGGCTTTCCGCGTATTGGATGCATTACGCCAGATCGGGGTAGACCTGGATGCATCGACGCAGGAACTCGAAGACGAGGGTGTAATGAAATTCAACAAGGCATTCGAACAATTGATGGCTGCGTTGCAGGAAAAACGAGCTGCTTCATTTCAAGAACCAGTGGACCGACATACTTTCGTTCTGGGCGATTATCACAAAGCCGTTCAAGATCGGATAGCCGATCTCGAAGCGACGCAATTCAGCACCCGTTTGTGGCGGAAGGATCCAAGTCTCTGGAAAAGTGATCCGAAGGATCAGGAAGAGATTCGCCATGCCTTGGGTTGGTTGCATGTTGCCGAGAAGATGGAAGAAAATATTAAAGAGCTAGACGCTTTCAAAGATGATGTTATTCATGCCGGCTTCCGCCATGTACTGCATATGGGCATGGGCGGCAGCAGCCTGACGCCATTGGTTTTCGCCCGGACCTTTTCACCCGCTGAAGATGCTCTACCCCTGACTGTTCTCGATTCCACCGATCCTGCCACCATCCTGGAAATTGAAAACACGCTCCCGTTGAAAGATACACTATTCATCGTTGCCAGCAAATCTGGAACCACTGCTGAACCAAATGCCTTCGCCGACTATTTCTATCAGAAACTAAAACTGATAAAGGGCAAGCTTGCGGGTGAGAACTTCTGCGTGATTACGGATCCGGGCACACCGCTAGTGAAGATAGCACAGGAGCGGGCTTTCAGAAGGGTCTTCCTTAACTTCTCCGATATCGGCGGGCGCTATTCCGCCCTCTCCTATTTCGGCCTCCTTCCGGCAACTTTGATGGGTATCGATGTGAATGAACTCCTGGCCCGGGCTCTGCGCATGGCACACGCTTGTGCCCCCTGTGTCCCTGCCCGGCAAAACCCCGGGCTGATACTCGGCGCGGCCCTGGGCGAGCTGGCCAAGAACCATCAACGAAACAAGGTGACCTTCCTGGTTCCGAAGGAGATCGCCTCGCTTGGATTATGGCTGGAGCAGCTCCTGGCTGAAAGCACCGGAAAGGAGGGCACGGGGCTGTTGCCGGTGGCAGGCGAACCTGTCGGCAAGATAAGCGAATACGGGGAGGATCGAATCTTCGCATACTTCCGCTTGAAGGATTCATCAGATGATGTCCTGGAGCGTGGCGCCTCCGCACTCCGCAAAGCCGGTCAGCCAGTGATCACGATAGAATTAGAAGATCTCCTCGACCTGGGGCAGGAGTTTTTCAGGTGGGAGATTGCTACGGCATCTGCAGGCTCGATCCTCGGTATAAATGCTTTCAACCAACCAAACGTTCAGGAAAGCAAAGACAATACCAACCGCCTGCTGGCGACGGTACGTGATGTTGGCAAATTGCCCGAGGCTAAACCTTCGCTTGTGGAAGAACCCCTGAAACTCTATTTCGACGAACAAGCTTCGACTGTAGAAGAAATATTTAAGCTCTTTCTAGCTCAAGCCAGATACGGAGATTACCTGGCCTTACTACCGTATTTCATAGAAAGCCCAGCCCATGATGCTGCCTTATACAAACTGCGCGTCATGCTGCAAGAGTCGCTACATCTAACTACAACTCTGGGGTATGGTCCTCGCTTCCTGCATTCGACAGGCCAATTCCACAAGGGTGGTCCGAACACAGGATTGTTCTTTCAAATCACCGCAGATGATGTCAAAGATTTCGTGGTACCTGGTGAACCGTATACCTTTGGCATCTTCAAGCGCGCACAATCCGAGGGCGATTTGCAGGCACTTCAGAAACATGGACGGAGAGTGGGGCGAGTGCACCTTGGATCGGATATCGAACAGGGGCTGGCAATCCTGAACACTGCCCTGAAAGCTTCCTTGGAATCAATGAAGGTGGTGTCATGAAACCCAATGCAGCGACGACGGCATTGTTCCTGGACATCGGCGGAGTTTTGCTTACCAATGGCTGGGATAGTGCCGCCCGAAGACGCGTGGCCGACAAATTTGGGCTGGATATCAACGAACTGGATGAGCGCCACCACTTGACCTTTGATACGTATGAAGAAGGCAAGCTCAGCCTGGATGAGTATTTGAACCGTGTCGTCTTCTACCAGGAGCGCACTTTCACACTGGAAGACTTCAAGGATTCTATGTATGCAGAATCCAAGCCATTTCCAGACATGATCGAACTGGTGCGCTCACTCAAGGACCGGCATAACTTGTTGGTTGCGGCTGTCAGTAATGAGGGGCGTGAGCTAACAGTCTATCGAGTTCATCAATTCAAACTGGGTACCTTCATTGATTTTTTTATTGCGTCCTGCTTTGTTCATGTTCGCAAACCCGATATGGAAATCTACCGGATTGCACTGGACATCGCACAAGTTGAGCCTCAAAAAGTTGTATACATCGATGATCGGCCAATGTTCGTACAGGTAGCACAAAAGTTGGGTATCCGGGGAGTCCACCATAAAGATTTCGAAAGTACCCGGAGTGTGCTCGAGACATTGGACCTTGGATAGAGGGATTAGCCGGCACGCTAAAAGCACAATAACTATTAATTCGGAGGATGCACCGATATGGCAGAGCAAAGTTACGAGATCGGCATGATAGGCCTGGGGGTGATGGGGCGTAATTTCGTACTGAACATGGCGGATCATGGAACTTCTGTGTGCGGGTACGATAAAGATGTGGAAAAAGTTCAGGAACTTCAGGGAGAAGCAGGCAACCGTGCCATTTATGCCGCGCAAGACCTGAAGAGCTTTCTTGGCGCACTGGCAACACCGCGGGTAATCATGCTGTTGGTGCCGGCTGGTCAAGTAGTTGACATCGTGATTCGTGAGTTGATCCCCAACCTGGATAAGGGTGATCTGATCATCGATGCCGGCAACTCACATTTTAAAGATACGGACTTGCGCTCGAAATCGCTGGCAGAAAAAGGAATTCTATTCATGGGGATGGGTGTTTCTGGCGGCGAATCCGGCGCCCGGCATGGCCCAAGCATGATGCCCGGAGGGCCAAAAGAAGCCTATGAGCGTGTTCGGCCTATCTTTGAAGCCGTCGCCGCTCATGTTGGAGAAGATCCGTGCACCGTTTACCTTGGACCGGGCTCAGCCGGCCATTACGTCAAGATGGTCCACAACGGGATTGAATATGGCTTGATGCAGTTGATCGCAGAATCCTACGACCTGATGAAGCGTGGTTTAGGGATGTCGGATGATGAGTTATCGGATGTATATCAAAGCTGGGATGAAGCAGAACTCAATGGTTACCTGTTAGAAATAACGTCACACATTTTCCGCACGGCTGATGAACGCACCGGGGAACGACTGGTCGACCAGATCCTGGATGAAGCCAAGCAAAAAGGTACCGGGATGTGGACGTCGCAAGATGCGATGGACATCCAGGTGCCGCTCCCAGTCATCGATGCAGGGGTGACGATGCGTAACCTGTCTGTATATAAAAGCGAACGGGAGGCAGCCAGCAAGATATTCAAGCGGCCGATACCCCACTTCGTGGGCGATCGGGATGCGGTCCTGGCGCAGCTTCGGGGGGCTTTGTATGCATCCATGATCCTTACCTATACCCAGGGGATGGCACTGCTTCATACCGCCTCGAAAGTTTACAACTACGACCTTCATCTCGAGGATGTCGCTCGCATCTGGCGCGGCGGTTGTATTATCCGTGCCGCATTGCTTGAGGATATCCGGGCTGCATTTCACACAAACCCTGAGCTGCCAAACCTGCTCGCCGATAACCCATTAGGCCAGGCAGTTATGGCAAAGCAAGCGGATCTGCGGGCTGTTGTAGGCATGGCTGCCGAGTTGGGTCTGCCTGCCCCTGGTATGATGGCGTCACTTGCTTACTTTGACGCTTACCGCAGCGCCTGGCTTCCCGCTAATCTAATCCAGGCCCAACGCGATGACTTTGGTTCGCATACGTATGAACGCAAAGATGCCAGGGGCGTTTTTCATACACATTGGGAATAAAGTTCCCTGGCTGAAAGCGACATGATCATGGAATTTCAGAAAGAACCAACAATTCTCACGATATTCGGTGCGTTGGGCGATCTGTCCTGGCGGAAACTCTCGCCAGCACTGTTCAATCTTTTTCTTCGCCATGCACTGCCTGACCAATTTGCCGTGATCGGGCTAGATATAAAGCCTGAAAGCCCGGATCAATTTCGCTTACGAGTGAGAGATGGCGTGGATACCTTCTGCGGATGTGGAGAGATTGACAAGGAAATCTGGAACAGGTTTGCCGGCAACTTTACTTTCGTCTCGGGCGATTTTGCTGATCCGGAAATCTACGCCACCTTGAGTGAGCAGCTCATGACCCAGGAAAAAAGCTGGGGGAGTCCTGCCCATCATGTTTTTTACCTGGCCACACCGCCGGGTATCGTAGAAACCATTGTCAGTAGAATTGGTACAGCCCGACTGGCGGACGATCGGCGCCGCGCCCGTATCGTCGTGGAAAAGCCTTTTGGCCATGACCTTGCTTCGGCAGTTGCTCTGAATGGCGTGCTTACCGCTGTCTTTGACGAATCACAGATCTACAGGATCGACCATTACCTAGGAAAGGAAACCGTTCAGAATATACTCGCCTTTCGCTTTGCCAATGCGCTGTTTGAGCCGATCTGGAACCGCCGCTACATTGACCATGTACAAATAACCGTTGCCGAACAGGTGGGTGTGGAGCATAGAGGTGCGTATTACGAGCACGCAGGGGCTTTGCGCGACATGATCCAGAACCACCTGATGCAAATCCTGACCATGATCGCCATGGAGCCCATGGTCTCCTTTGATGCGGATGAAATCCGAAATAAGAAAGTGGATGTGTTGAGAGCCATCCGGCCAATTTCTAAAGAGCAGGTCGATAAGGTCGCCGTGCGCGGCCAATACGGGGCAGGTCTGATGGATGGCAAAAAAGTCCCTGCTTACCGCCGCGAGCCTGGCGTGGCAACCGACTCATCTGCCGAAACATTCGCCGTGATTATGCTATTTGTCGACAATTGGCGCTGGCAGGATGTCCCTTTTTACCTGCGAACCGGCAAGAGATTGCAGACGAAGGCTTCCGAAGTGACGATCCAATTCCGGCCTGTGCCACACCAATCATTTCCAATAACGGCGGCCCTTGCCTGGCAACCTAACGATCTGATCATTAACATCCAACCGCAGGAAGGAATTTCAATACGTTTTCAGGCAAAGCAGCCCGGCTCAAGCCTACATCTAGTACCAGTGGATATGCACTTTTCTTATCAAAAAGCCTTTCAATCAAAGTCACCGGCGGCATACGAAACCTTACTAACAGATGTGATGTCAGGAGATGCAACACTCTTCATGCGAGCCGATCAGGTTGAGGCTTCGTGGTCAGTCCTGACACCGATCTTAAGTGACTGGACCGATCTCAAACCTGAAGACTTCCCCAACTATCAGTCAGGTACATGGGGACCGGAAGCCGCGGATATACTGATCGAACAGGACGGCCGGAAGTGGGTGCAGCCAACCTTCAAAGATCTTCAGGTTGGGAATCAATCCCAGAGATCTGCATAACCCATGGGGATGTAGGCTTGAGTCAGGGTTGAAACCCCGCGTTAAACTCAATGCGTGTCTGCAGCCGGCAGACTATAGCGCGGGTCCCCCTTACTGCACGAATTGGAAACGAAAACGCGAGATCCTTGACCGGTTGGCACGAAGCTTCCAGGGTCTCGCATCCTATGGGACGGATTGCATGAGCGGGCTCATCTCTCCGTGTGGATTCAGTAAATAACGCAGATTCAACTCTTTAGTGCAACTCTAGGCTAGCAATAGGATTCCAAACCACAGGAAACACGATAGTATTTTCTATGGTCTGTCTTGATCCAAGCCACCATTTCTCGGATTCGAACCAAAGACCTAGAGGTTAGGAGCTCGAATCCGAAACGAGCACCCTACCCTTTCCATAATTCTGGAAAACCGTGAAACCTTAAAGAATTCGATCGTACAGACCATTATCCCCGGGGTCCTTAGTCCGAATCCTGAATTTCACCCCTTAGAAGCCGGCAGTTATGAAAGAAAACGCCCTCTCGGGCGCTTCCTCATCAGGTAGCGGGGCTGGGATTCGAACCCAGGACCTTCAGGTTATGAGATCGCTTCCTAAAAAGGGGGCCTTGGACCGTCAGGCTGGTGTCCCAAGGGTGGCCTTGCGATTTGCGACTACTCGGAACCCAGCGAGTATTCGCTGCAATTATCCTACACGCGGAGAGTCAATCTAGCAAGTGCGTTTGGGGTATAGGACAGGAACGCCGCTTCCCTGATCCGCTACAGTGAGAACCTGTGTGAAAAGTCTGATTTTTTCATCGTCTACGGGCCAGCGCCCCACCTCCTCAAGGAGGAAAGTGTTACCGATGTCCTTAGAATTTGTATCAACCATGTCTTTAGAATTTTTTGTCAACTATGTCCTTGATTGGTTCAAAATTCGAAAAACCAGTTTGACTCGCTGGTTCTGAAATGTTATATAATATATAGTATCCCCCCTGTCTCTTCGGGGACAGGAAGCGAGGCCGTACCCAGTTGCTGGGTACGGCTTCTGCGTTTATGATTTAGATATGAATACCTATGTATATGTAGATGGCTTCAACCTTTACTATGGTGCGGTGAAAGATACGCCTTATAAATGGTTAGATATTTTAAAACTTTGTAACTACTTGCTCCCGAAATCTAATATAGTGAAGATCAAGTATTTCACAGCGAGAATTAGCTCAAGACCAGATGATTCAGGCAAACCAACGAGACAACAAATTTACCTTAGAGCTCTACACACCATACCTATCGTTGAGATCATCTTTGGAAGTTTCCTAACCAAGAATGTATCACTCCCCCTGGTATCATCAAAACCAGGAAAAATGAAGTTCGCAACGGTTATTCGAACTGAAGAGAAGGGCTCAGATGTAAACCTTGCTGCTCATATGATCAACGACGGTTATAAAGGGCTCTATGATTCGGCTGTTATGGTAACTAACGATTCAGACCTGGTCGAAGCTATCAGAATTGTAAAGAACGAATTGAATAAAACAGTTGGTATTCTAAATCCTCAGAAGCACCCCAGCTCAAGGCTGATTAAACATGCAACATTTCTTAAACAAATTAGAACTGGCACACTAACAGCAAGTCAATTCCCCGCAACTCTCACTGATTCAAAGGGAACCTTCAACAAACCAAAAGAGTGGTAGAACTTGAGCTGTGCTGGCTGAAAATGTACATCCGTTCCAAAAATGCCCAATAAAAGTATCTAAGTATTACAATCACGGTCTCAATTTCCTAAGAATGAAAGGCAGACCGTGATTTCTTCTCTCCAACACTTCTTCGAACTCATCCTAGACATTATCGCACAGCACATTCAATACAGGGTCAAACCCAGAAACCCATCGATGTTCACCGGTGCGATCCTCGATCTCAC
>CAYLOO010000051.1:0-19732 GCA_964385355.1 uncultured Anaerolineaceae bacterium | reverse complement strand
TGTCCGGTGGTGTGGGAGGGGGGAGCCGTGAGGTTTCCCCCTATCCCGATTGTAATATCGAAGCAGAGCAACCCAACTCGAAACTACTCGTGAGTAGCTTAGTTAAGAGGGAAAAGGGATATGAACAAGATCATTCGATATCTAATCATCCCGATGCTCATTCTGGTGGGATGTACATCTAATCCGGACCCCTTTTCGACGAATAGCGAAAAGATATCCGCTTCTTCAACTTCAACATCTGAGGCAGCGGACTCTGCGCCAACCGCTATTGCTCAGAGCACTGAAATGATCCCTGCTCGAGATTTACGTTTGTCTCTCATTTCACCATTCTCGCTCTTGGGAATTGAGATTTATGTAGTCTATTCAGATTTCCAGGGAAGAAGCCAACGTTATGATAGTACCCGGACCCTATAGTGTATGATAAACCTAATGCCTACACTTAATTGAACAGGGTGTTCCCTGGTGGGAAGGAACTTGAATGCATAAGCGCACGAACACAAGCCTTCTCAGGGTAGTGTTCGTGCTGTTTTCTTTAATAAAGGGATAGTCCAGATAGACATGGAGGCGAAGCCACAAGGGTGGATCCTTCTCGCTTCATAGCGTATGAAATGAGTACATCAAATGAATAAGCGAAAACTCACCATCGTTGCCCTAATACTGGGGTGTTTACTTGCATTATCGAGCTTTGTGGCGCAGGGACTGGACAATGTTCGTTGTCCGACGCTGCGCTTTAAAGGGAACTGGCCATTTGGACCCTCACTCGCCCTTACACTCGATGAGGTGCGAAACCTCGCCTTTATGAGTGGTGGGGGCGCGGTGTATATCCACGACATCAGCGACCCGGCCAATCCGGCAGAAATTACGACGTTCCGTACCCGAGGGGCAGCCTCCGACCATGGGACCCGCAACCTGTTTTACACCGATAACAAGCTGTACATCGCCAATGCGCGTGCGGGATTATTGATCTGGGATGTGACTACCCCATCCAATCCATATGAACTGGGCACCTATTGGACCGGGGGTGAGCTCACCGGCGTTTACGTACAGGGTCAGTACGCCTACTTAGCTGCAGGGGAATTGGGACTGATCATCCTCGATATCTCCAGTCCCACCAATCCAACCAAAGTTGGATCCTATAACACCGGGGGGCAGGCTAAGGGTGTCTACGTGAGCGGCTTCGCTGCGTTTGTAGCAGATGGCTCGAGTGGATTACGCATCTTCGATGTCTCCACTCCTAGCAACCCGATAGAAATCGCCTACTACCCTGCTGAGGATTTTGTGCGAAACGTAACGGTCCACGGCAATTTTGCCTACCTTGCGGATGACCGTTATGGTTTGGTCATCCTGGACATCTCCAACCTTTTCAACCCAGTGAAAACGGGCTCCTATACATTCCCGAAGGCCAACTCCGAATGGACTACCTGGGCTTACGATGTTGTGGTTCAAGGGGGTTATGCCTATGTTCTCGATTTTGATCTGGTCGTCCTCGACGTATCGGATCCTTCAAATCCCCAAGAGGTGAGCCGTAATGTTTTACAGGGTACAGGTCCCTTTGCGGGATGGGGCTTTAATGTTGCCCTGCATGATCAACACGTGTACGTCGCCGGGGATATGGGCGGATTGCTTGTCTTTGATGCCTCCATCCCGCAATCTCCTCTGATCCCAATTGACCAATTCCGGACACCGGGTTGGTCCTGGGACGTGGATATCCAGGGGAACTATGCGTATATGGCCGATGATCTATCCGGGCTCTTCATCGTCGATATCAGTAATCCGGCTTATCCTATGGAAGTTGGCCAGCACGATTCGCCCAGCTGGACAATGGGGGTTGAGGTGGATGGAGACTACGCATATGTGGCGGCGAGGGAAGAAGGGTTGAGCATCGTGGATGTGAGCTCGCCCACTTCTCCTTCCCAGGTCAGCTCGTTACTCTTGAATCTCACCGGCCCGCCGCCTTATCCTGGCGATGATTCTCATCGGTATGCTTACGGATTGGCTTTAGGGGGTAGTCATGTGTACATCACGGATAACAAGGATGCGTTCTTTGCTGTGGATGTTTCCAATGTGAGCAGCCCATCCATCGTGGATTCGCTAATCTTGCCCGAATCAAATACGCAGGATAAGGCTCAGAATATTGCCCTAGAGGGAAATCATGCCTATGTCGCCCACTTTGAGCATGGAGTGCAGACTATCAACATCTCCAATCCGAATAACCTGGCGAAGGTCAGCGATTTCTGCCAGTTTGGTGATTCGAAAGACGTTTGGGTCAGTAACGGATATGCGTACGTCGCCGGGACAGAGGGGTTATGTATCGCCAGTGTCGCCAATCCTGTGAGTCCGCAGGTGTTGAGCCAGCTTGTCCTGAAGGATTCCGTCAGCATTTATGAGGAGGATGGGTATGCGTATGTGGGCATGGAGGATGGTATTTGTCTCGTGAAGGTGTCCGTCCCTGGCAATCCTGAGCTGGTGGAGTGCCGCCCAACCTACTCCTACGGTGGTGTGACGGACTACTTCTATAACGTGGAATATGCTCACCCCTACGTATATGTTGCCCAGGGCATCGTGGGTTTGCAGGTGTACGAAGTCGAAACCCGCTTTTGCGGGCGGTTGCCGATCTACAGGGCTTCTCACCGCATCGTGATCGATGGCATCTGTGACCCTTTACGAGAATGGATCGACGTCTTCTCGATCGATATCTCCCGGACGGGTACCCCGGTGATGCTTTACATCGCGGTGGATCGGGCTGGGGAGACCCTCTACATCGCCATCGAGGATTATGGGGATTCCACATTGGATGAGGGCGATTATTCGACCATCTACTTCGATGAGAACTACGATGGCAACTGGCCTGATGAGCCGGGGGTCGAGGGGGCTTTCACGATGACCCAGATGGTGGATGGCGTATCGATCGAGTACGAGTCAATGCATCTCGGACGCGTATTATCCCAACTGGAGAGCTCGGGGCTTATTCCGGAAGGGGTAACGGGTGCGATGAGCGATGAGGTTGGTCACGTGCAGACGGAGTGGATGATCAATCTAACTGAGAGTGCCTTGAATGCCGGGGCTCAGGATACGATCGGACTGTACATCGTGGCTGGGAGTGGGGAGACGGTGACCGGAGCCATTCCGCTTGATGGGGATCCGATGGACCCGTCGACTTTCGCCCCCTCCATCATTGGTTGCCAGAATGTGGAGGAGTGCCAAGCCGCCGATAATTGTGATGATGGTGTCGATAACGACTGTGATGGAGACGTCGACTGGGATGATGTCGACTGTCAATTCGAGAAAGTTTATCTACCCATCATCCTGAAGGACTAAAAATAAGATCGTTTCCGATATCGGTGCTTCGACGCCGGGCTTATTCATTGTAAGATCAAAGCGGGCTGCTGAGCTCGAAGCTGTTGACTAGTAGTTTGGCTGAAAATATTATGGGCTTTTGTAGGGAACCCGACGAGTTCCGATTGCCTTTGTAATAAGAAGCTAAATTCTGTATGTAGGCAACAAAGCCTGTTATCGAAAAGGAAAGTGGATCGAAAGTACGGAGACAGTGCAGAGGTTTATGTTTGGTTAATTAAGTTCGTAAGTAATGCTACGAACTCTTGCGCTAAAGTTAATGCCTCCACACATTCATTTGAACCCACAAGGCTTGCAGTATCATAAACTAATCGGTTGCGCTTCCGTCGCATCTGATCGAATATCGCCACATATTTACGATGTTCATCACTAACAGTCTCTTGAATAAATTGGACGACGGTGGCATGCTGACCTGGTCATCTTGGACGGTAACCCTTCCGGAGCATAAGTGCGCGAGAGGACTGGAGTATGGCGTTGTAAGAGATGTTATACGACCAATCTGGATTGACTTCGACAATACTCTCAGCTGTTGAGAGATCCCTCTGAGCTAACTTAAGAAGGCTCTGAATCTCCTTTTCGCTGGTTTTATATGCTTTGATTCGTCCTTGTTTGATCAATCTCTCATAGGTCATCTTGCGTTCCTATCAACATGATCTTTTGCTCGTTCCGGACATTAATTACAAATGGGTCTTCGTCTTCCAGTCGGGAATTCCACTCGTTTTCTGTTAGCAATATGTAATTTACATCTCGTGCGAGCATTATCTCGAGTTGGTCAATGACAGGTGATATCTTTGCTAAATCAATATCCCCAATAAGCATAATATCCAGATCAGAGCTAGCATCCACCTCTCCATTCGCGAAAGAACCAAAGATAAATGCCAATTTGATTCCTTCGAGATCGCCTAGGGATTCGCGAACATGGTCTCCTGCAGCGACTGTTTTTAGGAGGATAGAACGGAGTTCAGGAATGATTGCGGAATGGGGATTAAGTGAGAAAATTTTCCTGCCGCCAATCATTTCACTTTGGAGCAGGCCAGCGTTTTCAAGGTTTTTGAGTTCCTTCCAGACAGCATTGTATTGGGCATCAACCCTTGAAGCGAGTGCGCGAATATGGTCACGCGCATCGGGGTGTATGAGGAAATGGGATAGCAAATGGATTCGTACCCGTGATGAAAATATCCTCTCAAGGAATGGGTTCTGTTGGAGATTTCCTTTGGACACAGCTATCACCTCCAGTGATCAGATTATCACTAAAAGTGATCAGCGTCAATATCAAACTCATACATAATGGATCTTAGGACGGATGATGCGTATTTGAGATTCCGCGTTTAATGTGCTAGTGATTGTGCGAGTAATCGGAGGCTAGGTTTTCGCTGATGGTGATAATGGAAAAAATCGAACGCAGACTTGAAACACGTCCTCGAATGGGGCTGGATCGACCAAAAAGGAGCAAAGCGAGCTGAGAGAGAATATGGAGGCTCAAGCAGTCAAACACTTGCCTCGCACGGTGTTTCGTGAGCCCTCCAGATAGCCTTATCCTATCCTTTATTCGGATCTGTAGAGCTCTCCGAGCTAGAGCCTGAAATGCGCCGCAGAGTCTGGACAAGGATCCACAAAAGAAATCCACTACCTATCAGAGTGCTACTACAACAGAAGATGTAGCCGAACATCGTAAGCCCAGTACCGGCTTGCCCCTGTATGGCCTCCACAATGCTCCAGATCAGGAGGATGCCGAGCACGATCAGAATCCTTCTAACATACTTTCTACCGAGAGGGGTAGTTGCGAGTTTTGGTAATTGGATGCGTGTGGGAGCAGGCGCTGCTTTCCGCATGCTTGCTTCTTCAAGTGACGCATCTGATTGTGTTTGCAAACTTGCTTGCATACGCGTTGCGAGAGGGTTGTTGGGTTGCTGCGCGAGCGCGCCTGACAGGTATATCTTCTTCTGCTCTACATCATTCGTTACGGCGGCAACGATAACGGCTGCCCAGGGATTGTGTGGCGCGATCGCCTTCAACTTTCTAAGGATAACTCGGTACCCTCTTGCAAGGAAAAACGGCACGCTTACACCCAGGATACCCAATGTTACACCCCAGATCATTGACGTAAGGAATTCATCCCCGAACCATCTTAGTATGGCCTGTATCTTGGTATCGTTCCTGTATCTGGGATAGAAAATCGTGTGGTAAAGGATGGCATAAACGAAATTTACTATGAACCCAATCATGCCACCATTTATTGCCCCAGTGACGAGGTACTTCTGGATCTCCCGCTCTCCCCGTCTAAGTAAAATACCCCCCATGATTAGGGTGAGGACAAAGGCCGTATTGCGAATGTAAATTTCTTGTTCAACTGCGGGGAAGGATCGTGGTGCAGTCAATGCTCCAAGGATGGGTACGACAATGATTAAGAGCAATCCCAGGGATGTAATGATGAGCTGAGCTCCAGAAGACGTAGCCATGCCTGGGCTTAGCTCATGCAGTTCATCGCTTTTCTTTGCTTTGTTCACTGGAACTGAAGCAGCAGTTACGGGTGGAGATACCATGGTGTTATCCATGGCTGCTTGTAACTTGACAGCATATTGATTCCCGGGATTGATCTGGAGAACCTGCTCGAGGCTATCTCGTTTGCGAGCAGGATCATCGATCGCGAACGCAAGTAATAGCCATGCAAATTCCGATTGGGAATCTTCCTTGATATAGCGCGCTAACCATGACATAACCTGCTTGGATTGACCAGCTTGGATCAGATCATGGGCAGTTTGCAGAGAGCCAGGGATTTCAGCGCGGGGAGGTAATGAGCTCACAGCAGGTTCCTGCTCTAGAGGCGTGTCCTCGATCGCCCCGCTCTCTTTTTCCGTCACCGTTCTTGGGTCTTCAGAAATCCACCTGGCGATCCATGGCACCAAAACGGCTACAAGTGCGCCTGGAGGTGAGAGCACGAGCGCAACAAGCAGCATCGTTAGGACATCGATTACTAATGAATTAATTAAGCCGACTCGCTTTACTGTCCTAATATAGGCGCTGAGATTCGAAACAAGTTGAAAGGGCGATCCAAATATATAGTCCAAACTATAAAAACCGATGAGAATAAAAACCGCACAGAATCCGGCCAGGAACCATAATCGCTTGCGCGTGATGCCTCGAGCGTAGGACCGGTAACCAGCAAGCCCACTTAAGATCAAACCAATAAGGAAGTAAAGATAATCAGGGATGGAACGGGTACCGAAGTAATTGTTGCTGCTTAGCAAGATTGCTTGTATTGCAAGGAGCAAAATCACGCCTATTGCAGCAGCTTCAAGACCGGATCGAAGAGCGATGGAACGATCACTCTTCACAGATACATGAACCTGCTCTGGTGCCCCCTGATTGTCCATTTCTTGATCCTCATCGAATCGATGTGCCACCATCGTATCATTATTCGCAGTACTGGACTAATCAACTCTTGAAGCCATCGGTGTGGGGTAGTGTCTGGTTATTAGCGAATCAGGATCGGTCCACACACTATTCATGCTGAGCGTCTTCGCTATGCCCCATGAAGAATGTGGGATTACATCTTCCAACTTACAATCAATAGAGAGTGTCAGAGGAGTGAGGGTAAACTACTGCCCACACAATCCCACGTTGAGTAGCTACCATCGAATATCCTGGGAGGTTGGGCAAATAATACATTGGGAAGATTATCGGAGGAAATAAAGAGCACTGCCCAGCCGGCCTCCCTCTGATTGGGTCTGATTATGAGATTAATCGGAAGCTATAAGCTGATTGCTAAAAAGACTGGTGCTTCGACACCGGTCTTTTTCATTGTAAGATCAAAGCAGGACCGCTCCCTGGCCGGACGAATGCATAAAGCATCGATGCCAATAGTGAAATGTCCGTATTAAACATAGATCATGAATTAATTCGGCCAGGACAGGCAGCTCGGGGCTGTTACCTGCCCCTAGTTATTGAGGACAATTGATTGAGATCACTGTTGAGACATCGTTAAATCAGATATTGGTTAGGTTTGGAAGGCTTCTGACCATGCGGATAAGTCTTTGGACCTGAGTTTGTAGTGGCGATCTCGGGAGGATTAATGGATATAGAGAAAGCTATGGCTCAGCTGGATAGCCGGGTGGAAAGTGATGTGTTAGAGGCCATCGAAGTGATTCGCCGGGAGCGACATCAGCCTGCGATCGGCCGCCTAGCACAATTCGTCGAGCCAAAGGAAGGCAAGGAGCGCCTGAGGAATAGGACGATCAAACAAGCCACAGTCCAAGCGCTTGGTGAGATGCAAAGTGAAAAAGCACTTTCGGTGCTTCTTCACATATTGGATTGTGAGCCCCATCCCTGGCGTAAAGCCATGAAGGTGGCACTCCTTTACTATGACAAGTCCGCGATCTTTGAACCGGTTGTGCAGGCACTGCACAGTGAACACGCAGGATTGCGTATGCTCGCTGCCGAGATTCTGGGTGATTTGAAAGACCCGTGGGGAATTGAGCCACTTAGAAAAGCCATGAGTGATGAGAATGGTAACGTTGCCAATACAGCTGCGAATGCTTTGCATGCATATGGCAATCCGGATATGGATCGAAGGTTCATGGAGACACTGGTCGACGAGAACCCAAAGTGCAGGGCAGCATCTGCCCGGATCCTGAGCGAGATGGGCTCAGAGGCCGGGTTTGCACTCCCGGTCCTTCTTGATGCCGTAGCCAAGGAGGATCACGTCTCCGCACGGCACCAGATGATCGAGGCGCTTGCTGAGATTGGCGACCCTTCGGCGATCCGGGTCTTAGCTGAGATGCTGGACCATGAGCTTCGTCCCACCACACAGAAAGCGGTCAAAGCTTTACAGCAATTCAATACCACCGATTCCATCCAGGCACTCAAGGACTTCTACCGCGACAAAGCAGATTCGGAGAGGCGCTACGACATCCTGGTTGCACTAGCAGGCACGGAGGACGAAGAAGTGATAACCTTGTTTGACGCTGCGTTGGATGAAGATGATCGCTACACAACTAGTGCTGTCGTCAATGGGATCCTGGACTGGGGGCATGAAGCGAAACCGATCGTTGAACGTATGCTCGTTGGAGCCGTAGACAACCACTCCCGAGATATCCTCATCAAAAAGATCGGGTCCACTCAGGACCCATACTGGCTTCCTACACTCCTGGACGTCTTAACCGATCCCGAGAATACCATCCGTCGCTATTGGCACGAAACTCCGTATGGCGTCATGGCTGCTGCACTTCGTAACATGGGAATGGAAGCGGAACAGGAGCTAGTAGCGCTTCTGGAATCAGAGGATCCTGCTGTCGCGGCTACGTGTGCCGATGCACTTGCCCGCTTAGGAAGCCAAGCAGCCGTACCCGCCCTAAGTCAGCTGCTGGAGCGTGGGCAGGTGCATGCCGCGGATGCCTTAGGCAAGATCGGGACTGCAGAGGCCGCCAGCATCCTCAACGAGGTGATGACCAGGGAGAATATTGAGAAGCCTGTGCGCATAGCGGCCAGAGATGCTCTCCTGGATTGTGGCGGAGATGCAGCGACGAGAGCCCTTGCTTACTTAGACCTTCCACCCGCTTTCCGGGAAGTCATGGTCCGCGGTCGTCAGTATTATCGCAAGAAGTTCACGACGACGGCGGTCTCCGAGCTCCTGCACCAGCGGGCTGAGATCTTCTTCTCCACGCTGTCAGGGGAGGCAGCTTTCCAGCCCGATCTCGACCAAGAGGAGTTCAACAGGATCGCTGCTCCAATCATCCAGCAGCTTGCCATCGAATTCATCGTTGAACGGACTGGGAAAGCCTCCGCGATGCTGGTTGATATGTTCGTCAAGCGCATCCCGCGGGAGCTTGCCGAAGCCCTCTCTGACTGGCTGCCCTCGACCAACGAAGGCAGGCTGGTCCTATTTGACCAAAGACTGCAACGGCTTCACCGAGCCCTCGAGGAGTCCAAGGCCTATGTGAAACCCGTCTCCTCGCAGAAGTTCATGGAGAAAGCGGATCGAGAAGCGGCCAATCACCTTGAGCGGTGGCTAAAAACCAAGGAAGCTCTTGACTCCCTTCTTATCAGTGCCCCGATTGGTGCCCTTGCGTCGTTGAAGCGTTGGCTGGCCTACTTCAACTATGACTACGAATTCGGGTATAAGAAGTTCTTCCAGAGGCTCAGTGGTGCCTTGGAGAAATTCTCCATCGATCTCCAGTGGGAATACGACGAGCTTCATGCTCAGTATGAGGTTCGCCTTGGTGACGCGAGTTGGTCGATTGAAGCCCGGAGTGAATCTGCTGATGTGGGGGAGGCGCTCTATGTCCAACTGAGCGATATAACCGCCTGGCTAGTCGAACAAGGCCTCGTTTGGAAGGACATCGTTTCTGGAGACCAGACGGGCATTATCTTGCTTCTGCCAGTTGGGTACTCGGTTGAACTTGATGAACTCCTCCCGGGGTACGAGGATCCTCGAACGAGCCTCTTCTATGGTCCAGTGGGTATAAGCCCATTCGTTTAAAAAAAAAGGATCATAGCGTTATTGAATTAATCATTGTTTTGTTCCGGCAATAAAGTTCAGATTAAATTGAGATTCGTATTGTGAAAGTAATCGGTAGTAAAAAGAAGATACCCTCAACCAATGGGAAGCCGGTTGGGGGTGATAATTTTTAATGTAAGATTTGTTTGCGGCGTTCCTTGATGGAGCCAGCAACCCGTATCCTCAGACCATAGTAACCCGTCAAATAGATATAGGGTTAATCTACATTCTTTGAGCCCACAGGGGAGGCGGGCGAATTTTTCGCGCGCCGAAACCATTTCTGACGAACATTAAAGTATGAAAATAAATAGCACATCAATGATCACACAAGATTGCATAGGACAATCTATGGATATGTTCCCCAACCAGCATAGGTATACAATAATGATAGGATAAGAATTGCGGCAACGAATCAGCAATAGCCCATTTCTCCATATCTTCCTCAAAGGGGGAATTCGTTTACCCATCCCTCTCCGGGCGCGGACGCACACTTGTCCATCTGCGATACTTGGCGGGGAAACCCTATGAAAATCGCCATCACCGCCGACTGCCACCTGACGAAAATCGAAGATCATCCTGAACGCTTCAATGCGCTGGAGGATATCCTCCGGCAGCTGGTCGAGCTTGAAATTCAGCATCTGATCATTGCCGGTGATTTATTCGATGCAGAGCAGGCATTATACGCGGATTTTGACGCTCTCCTTTCGAAGAGAGAATTCCGGCACTTCCAGTGCTTTGTCATCCCTGGCAATCACGACGCGAATATCCAGGGCCGGCACTTCGGAGCCGAGAACCTTCAAATATTACACAAACCATCGTCTCTCAGGCTCGATCCTGAAGGCCCCGGTTTTCTATTTCTGCCTTACGAACCTCTGAAGTCAATGGGGGAATCGATCGAACCTTTCCGTGAAGACCTTAACCCCAACCAATGGATTCTCGTTGGTCATGGTGATTACATGGAAGGGCTGCGAGTACCGAACCCTTACGAAGACGGTACCTATATGCCGCTAACCTCGCAAGACCTGCAGCGGTACCAACCTAGAAGCGTATTCCTCGGGCATATTCATGTCCCCCATGAGCGAGGGCTCGTCCATTATCCCGGCTCACCCTGCGGCATGGATATTTCCGAGACAGGAAGACGTCAGTTTACTATCTTCGATGCCGATCAGAGCTCGATCGAAAGGCAATACGTCAATTCCGATTTCATCTTCTTCGACGAAACTTTACTCATGCTGCCTATCGACGATGAAGAAACGTATATCCAGGATTTGGCTAGTACGAAAATTGAGGCATGGAACCTCCCGGAAAATCTCCGGGATAAGGTTCGCCTGCGGCTCAAGGTTTCTGGCTATACGAGGGACAAGAAGGAGGCATTGAAGGAGTTCAAGCGAGCATTCGCGGGTTACCGTTTCCTGGATGATGCTGAACCTGATGGCACCGACCTCAACCTGGCGGATGACCCGGATCGCGAATCGATCAGTGCTAGTGTGCGTGCCCTTATTGAGGAGAACGTATACCCATCCGGGGATGACGATCCTTCTCAACAAGAGATCATACTGGCCTCGTTAAAGATCCTTTATGGAGATAGCCGCAGATGATTCGCATCGAGAACATTAATATCCGCAATCTAGGGCCATTGGAAGGCGAGCTCCAGCTGGATCTGAAGTCGTTCAACTTGATCTATGGCCGCAATGAACGTGGGAAAACCTACCTGGTTGAATTTATCCTTCAATCTCTCTTCAATCGCTACAGTAAATGGCCCATGCGCTCCATCCAGGCGGCAGGCAAGGTCGCCATATCTGGCCTGAATGAAGGATTGGAAGAATTCTCGCCTTCTTCGCGCAAGAAGCTCGAAGACTACCTTGAAGAGGATCAACCTGGATTACCCGCAAACCTGGCGAGGCTGCTCGTTGTCAAGGGAGCTGAATTGGGCCTGATCGAGAACAGCCCCGGTGGTGTCTCGCGAACGATCCTGAAGGAGTTCTTATCGAGGGAGGCGGTCCTGGATGAGATCGCGGAAGGTATAACGCCTACAGTAAGAAATGCCAGGATCGAAGAAGGCGTTATCCAAGGAAAGAACCAGGGGGAAATCAAGAACTATGGGGAGTTGAGGAACCAACTCACGCTTATTGATAGTTTGTTGGAAGACATCGATGAGCAATATTCTGACGCACACCGCATCTACCTGGAGCGTGAGATCTTACACATCCAGGAGGAGCTCGAAACGCAGCGAAGGGCAAAAGGCTATGAAGCCTTCAAGCTCTCCCAGAGCATCGAGGAGCTAGAGCAGAAGCGCGATCGTTACCCTCGCAGCGAGGTCGAGCAGATCAAGGGCTTAATCGCTGACCATGCGGGTATCCATTCCAGGATTCAATCCAAGGAAAGCGAAATTGAAACTCTCAAGCCTGTGCGAGAAAAGTATCACTGGTTGAAAGGGGCTATTACAGAGTACCGCGCCCGAGAAGGAGCACTGAAGATCAGCCAGTCACCTGCATGGTTAGTGTTCACGATTATCGCTGCCGCTGTGGCGATCACCTTTTCGGGCCTTGGCATCGCCGGGGTAATCCTTAAGGAAGCAGGTTTTTTAGGTGGGCTGGCAGGGGCTGGACTTGCTGTATTCGGCGTGATTTTGTATGCACGGCAGCAGCGAAAACTTCTTGATGTGGCTACGGATAGAGAAGAGATCCACGGGATCCTTCAAACGTTCCGGGATCGCTTTGATCGAGATCTGCAGTCGATCGCTGATCTAATGGCCATGCAAGAAGATCATGCTGAGATATACCATCGGTTAGAAACGCTCGAAGACCAGCTCAGGCAGGAGCAGCTAGAGCTTGCACACAAGGCTTCAGAGATAGAGCGAGGATTATCAAAGTTTGACGTTGGGAAAGATGGGGATTGGGACGAAGCGATTACACTACTCTTCGGTCAGCTTGACAAGATTGAGAGTGAACTCCAGGATTTGACGACGAAATTAGCGCGCCTGGATATCGATGAATCTGATTACGTTGACAGCGATCCCGGTGTGCCCTATAGCAAATCCAAGCAACAGTCTTTAGGCGAGGAGCTCGCCGAAGAGACCAATAAATTGGAGCACCATAACCAGGCGAGGCAATCCTTGAAGCAACGCATCTGCCAGGAGACCGGTGATGATATCTCGGATTCCTGGGAGAACGTCATTCAACACCTACGGGAAAAACGTGCTGGTCAGGCTCTTGAATATCGACAACTTACGGCGCATATTATTGGAGGAATCGCGGTTACCAGTGTCCTGGAGGAACTCCGCCAGACGGAAGATGAGAAGATCCAATCTCGCCTTTCTTCTTCTGCTATTTCCGACCCACTCTTCAAACTAACACAACGCTATTCTGGGGTCCGTCTCGACGGTGAAGAGCTCTGGTTCCAGGATGACTATTCTGAATTCCCGCTGCGTGATTTAAGCACGGGTGCACAGGAGCAAATCCTGCTGGCGTTGCGCTTGGGATGTGCGGCCCAACTCCTGGGAAGAGACAAGCTCTTCCTGGTTCTGGATGACGCCTTTCAGTATGCCGATTGGAAGCGTAGAGTGCACCTGGTGGATGAGATGGTGCATCTGGCAAAATCCGGCTGGCAGGTTACGTACTTCACCATGGATGACAATATCCGTGATCTCTTCGAGAAGGCAGGCAAGCATGCGTTTAAGAAGGAATTCTTCTCAGGTGATCTGGAGATGCTGATTAAATGACGGCTACACCTGGAGCTTAATATAGCAACAAATTTGGACCAGAACTGGAAGCAGTCGCCGGCGCATATCGAACTGCTATCCAAATTCGAGAGAGGAATATATCTTTACATCTCCGGATGTGGATCTTAAGAAAGAGGCATGGTGGCGAAATAAACCCCCATTCGATGAATTTCAAATTTTCCATTCTTGGCTTGATTAGTTTGCTCAAGATCTATGAGAAGGTTAAAAGAAAAATTCTCATCGTAGATGATGACAAGGATATCCTTGGAGCCCTAACGTCTGTTCTTGAACAAGAAGAAAAGATGAACGTTGTAGGTTTTGCATTCAATGGGCAAGACGCTGTAGAGAAATGTGTTGAACTCAAACCAGATATCGTTTTAATGGATGACTGGATGCCTAAGATGACCGGCCTTGAAGCGGCGGAATTTATACACCAAAGATTCCCTGAAATAAAAATCATCATGACAACCGCTAGAATTCCTGAAGGTCCTATCCAGGCAACGAAAGCAGGGGCGGTGGCGGTTTTGGTGAAACCTTTTTCAAAGGCGGAATTGATTTCTGTCATTCAAAGAGTTTAGCGGATTCTTAATGACGGGGAGAAAAAGAGCGAGCATGAGTAACAAAGAAAAGCATTCGAACATTCTAAACCACCGTTTTATCCCCAAGATCTCATCACCCGGATTTGCTGAGATCTTGGATTGCTCAACAGGATTGCTGTATGGGTTTCGGCGTTATAAAGATGGGGTTTGCTTCGCCTCCATGGCCGTAGAGATCTTCGACACTGCTGAGCAGTTGAATCGCTATGTCGATGGGGTGGATGTCAAGCTCTCAGACGCAGCAGTTAACATCCTCGAGCAGATCGAACTCTGCTGGAACAACTGGACCTTACTCTTCCGGGGCACGCTCTGGCCGGGCGAAAATGGCAGGAGAATTACAACGTTCGAAGTGGGGCAGCGATATCCAACTGAGCATGATAAGGAAGAATCTACCTTTGGTGACGAATTGCTCATTGATGGGAGGGATGAAAAATCATGAGCAACTCCATGCGAGTGATCGCGCCTTATTGGTTTTCCGGCACCTGGGTTTTTGATGATCCCGAGGTCGGACTCGTGCGCGAGCCGTTTGTCTCCGGTGTGCCGGAGATGATCAACGAGCTAGTGGAGGATATTCCCGATGCGCGCAACGGCTTCCGCATGACTTTCTCTGCGGGTCGCTTTCCCGGCTTTCAGCGCGAGATGACCTGGGTGCGGGAGGAGGAAGGCGGTCACTGGTACCGCTCGATCGAGCCGCCGATGGAAGGCTGGCTTTGCCCGGCGTTGTTCAAGTACTTTGATGAAGCGCCGGAGAGGTTGTACGTCCGCGCGGATCCATTGGAGTGAAAAATTATGCATTATTCTGCCTACAGATACGGGATGCAGGTCCTCCAGGATGAGGTACAGCAGTTGATGCTCGTGCCCTTGGAGGAGATGGAGGAATTCTTTTAACCCAGAGAGAGGTAAGTAGATGACTGGCCAAATACCGGATACCTTGCGTTTCGTAGAAGTTGAGTACTCCATAGCGGGCATACGCAAAGACCGTACTCATGATGACGAAATTATTGATGGATCACTAAATCCCAGCAGTCGACGGGGACTTTGGGCGGAATTGTTTGATCCGGCAGATTCTGGTCTTGAAACGAAACGATTGATTTCAGCTTGTTCGCGGGGTTATATCTGTCATTATGGCATTACTGACAATCACCTTTATTTAGAGTCGCTTGAGGCATTCGTTCCTGAGAAGCCTGCGGATTTCTTGGGCATTCGACCATCCGAAAAATTGAAGGTAGCAGAAGACATAGAAGATGTATGGCATGCATATTATAGCTACGGGGGTGGCTACTTAGTTGTATTTAATGATATTCACCACCAAATACATTTCACAGGAGAACTACTGGTGGGTCGAGGCTTTATCCACGAACTCTACATTCATAGGTCATTTCAGGCGGCCTATAGGTTTCGAGAAGTTATGCACTTCGTCTTCTTGAGAGGGCGACTGATTGGACAGAAAGATCGGTCGCAAGAAGCAGCTTCGGTCCGAGATCACCGGGCCCGGGGAGGGAAGCTAGATTATCCTCAGGATTTCCGCGAATTGGGCTTCGACCCTTGGGCTACCTAACAATTTGGGGGAATTGCTTCGCAAGGGCTGCAAGGCACACCCGATCACGAAGTCGATTCCGGACTTTGGGAGGGAGCCATTCGTCGCCGGTGTGCCGGAGAACTTGTACGTTCGGTCCAATCCAATGGAGTGAAAAATATGCATTATTCTGCCTACAGATACGGGATGCAGGTCCTCCAGGATGCAGTACAGCAGTTGATGCTAGTACCGTTGGACGAGATGGAGTAATTCCTTGTAGCTGCGATGGAAGTCTCCGGTGAGGAGACCGAGCTTGAGAAGCGAAAGATGAAAGCTGCTGAGGATTAACTTAAACTCGTCCGTTTAGCCAAGCCATTCGCTGGAGGCGTTCGTTTACTTCTGGAGTCGATCTAGCCAGCTTGTTGGTGATTATGCGAGTAATCGGTAGCAGTGGCCATCCCTCTCATTGCATATTTACATTTGTCTAAGTCGTTTTGAAGGCAAATTTGGATCCACAAGCTTCTCAATCACCCATCAACCATAAAAAAATCACACAATCGGCTGCAATCCCATCATATCTCGCCAATCCTTGGAAAATAATCCTGACCACTCGTTTCCGTGTAGATTTGAGGGATTCGTTCAAAGTGTCAATAAAGAATTGAATTGTTGACACTTATGGTGTAAAGTGTAAATAGTAATGACGCTTGTTGACAAGGAAACTCAATGAAGCCAGAAGATTTCAAGACCACCGCGGCTGGCGAGGTAATCCAGAGCAGAAAAGGCTACTGGGCGTTCATCCCTGATCCGCTACCGCCGAGTATAGGATGGCCTTCTGCCTTGATCTCTGCGGTGGGGATGGCTGAGCGTGCGTTGGGCAAACTTGACAGTCTGGCCAGTACATTGCCCTCAGCGCATATACTTGTTCGGTCCTTTATCCGACGAGAAGCGGTTTTATCGTCGCGCATTGAAGGTACGCGCGCTTCACTAAACGATATATATATCTATGAAGCAACTCAGCTTTCCTATCTTGAATCCACAACAGATGTCCGCGAGGTTCATAATTATGTTAAAGCTATGGATTATGGCCTTGAGCGGCTAAGTTCATTGCCGGTAAGCTTGCGTCTGATCCGTGAGATGCATGCAGTTCTGATGGAGGGTGTCCGTGGTGAACACCTGACTTCCGGTGAGTTCCGCCGAAGCCAGAACTGGATTGGACCACCTGGGAGCACTCTGGAATCGGCCAGGTTCGTTCCGCCACCGGTGGATGCGATGCACAAGGCATTGGATGGGTTGGAAAGATTCATTCATACCTCCTCAGATCTTCCAAAGTTAGTGCAGGCAGCGCTGATCCATTATCAGTTTGAAGCGATCCACCCGTTTCTGGATGGCAATGGTCGAATAGGTCGCCTGTTGATCATACTTTTAATAACAGAATGGGGTTTGTTGTCCCAACCCTGGCTTTACCTGAGTGCTTACTTCGAGGCATATCGTAAAGAGTACTCCGATCACCTTCTAGCTGTCAGTCAAACTGGAGCATGGGAAGCCTGGCTGGACTTCTTCCTGAAAGGGATTCATGTTCAGGCGGAGGATGCAGTTGCACAAATCCAACGCTTACAACAAACCAGACACACGTATCATGACCTGGTGAAAAATGAGCGTGCTGCAGATCGATTAATGCAGGCGATCGATGTGCTACTCGAACGCCCCATCCTGAGCATCCGGCAGTTGGAGGAAGCTATGGATATTCCTTACCGAAGCGCTCAACGGTATATCGAAAAGCTGGAGCAATTGGGCATTCTTCTCGAAGTGACCGGCCGTTCGCGCAATCGGGTTTACCAAGCTAAAACAATTCTCGCCATTCTTGAGGGGGAAGCAAGGTAACAGGGATCCTGAGGAGAGGGAACCAAAAACATCACCAATTGAGTTTGGGGTTAAGTCTGTTCCCGCCCGGCTTCAATTGAAACACCCGCTTATGAGATCAATCGGAAGATCCGATTCAGGTTGGGAGTGATTGGAATTACCTTAGGTACACTCGAGGGATTGGCTCAGATTATCTTTATGGCATAAGCTTTCAAGTGAATATCCGAACGAGCAGCGATGGGGGTGAATCCAGACAATATCCTTCTCCTGTACAATACAAATCATTATGAGACTTTGGACGAGAGACGATTAGATGATCTTCGATAGTATTGACGTATGTATGTCCGATTGCCTTCGTAATCGGAAACATGTTCATGGAGTTCTGGCATGAGTATTTCCAGGATAAATGTGGCCATTTTGTCTTTTTACCTCCTCTCTATTAAACAACCCGCGATTTACTAGAATTTGATAGCCATCCATATTGGTACTATTATAATCACTTAAAGTGACTATAATAGTCACATGGATGATGCTAAAAATGAAGGCGGTAGTCTGGATTTGCAGGTGTTGCGCTCACTTGGGGAAATCCTGACCGCTGAAGGACAAAAGATTGCCATCGTTGCAGTGGGGGGATCGGCTTTGATATTGCAGGGTTTTGTCCAGAGAGCTACTCAAGATATCGATATCATTGCCCTAGGAAGAAACCCGGACGAAAAAGGCCCCGGTGATATTGGGCCGGCTGAACCAATACCCGAAGTGCTCACTGGGGCGATCACGCGAATTGCTAGAGACTACGGACTGCCAGAAGATTGGATGAATACCGTAGTGAGTATGCAGTGGAAGACAGGATTGCCTCCTGGATTTGAGAGAAGAATTCATTGGGATCGCTACGGCGGTCTTTGGTTTGGCGTTGCCGATCGATATGACCTTATCTTTTTGAAACTGTTCGCAGCTGCAGACAGCGGAGGGCCGGAAAGTGTCCATTTCCAAGACTTACTAGCCCTAAATCCAACTGATAAGGAACTTGAAGATGCGACTGAGTGGGTTCGATCGCAGGATATATCTCACGGATTTAGAATAATAGTGGGACAGGTGGTTGATCATGTCAGAAAAAACCTTAAGCGATGATCTACGTATAAGATTTGTTGATTCGATCCTTCAAACAGTCTGGATCCAATGGAAATCTGTTGGAACCCATGTGGATGCAAGAAAATTTGCTGGTTCAATCGTAGATCCGGATTCATTACTTCTGATTTCTCTAAGTCTTCAAAATACGGAGAGAAGACTTTGGGATGTGATCAATTCTTGGGCTAAGAATGGATCTGGTTTGTTTAGCATTCAGCGGATAAAGAACCTAAGAAAAGGATTTCCTCTTGATGCTAGAAACCGTCTGGCAGAGTTTGCTTATCGAGCTGTGAACGAAGGAAAGGACCATCGCTGGAAAACGTTGATGGGAAGCAATGGTGGGCCAGATGCTCGATCCAATGTCCTTTGGGTGGCATATCCTACGACGTGGCACCCAACCGCATTAATGCTTCGTCTACGTTTAGGTTTCGGGATAGGAATTGTATCGGACCTTCTAAGTTACATGATATCGATGCATGGAGACTGGAGCAGTACGGCATCAATATCCAGAGCGATAGATTTCTCGCCAAATTCGGTGAGGAGAAATGCCGAACATATGGCATCTGCAGGCATTTTAGAGACAACGGGTGAGAAACCCGTTCGATACAGAATTAGTCACTCGGGATGGGGACAGATATTGGAAATCCAACCAAACGACATAGCTGGCTGGCGGTATTGGAACGAGATTTACGCATTTGCTGCTGATTACATTGACAGCAGCAGCAGTGTCGACTGGGAAGAAGGCTCATCATATCTCTTAAGTAGCAAACAACGTGATTTAGTTGAAGGTCACGTAGACGCGTTCAAACTGAACAAGATAACCTATCCAGACCCCAGAAAATATCCGGGAGAGGAATACACATCAGCTTTCAATTCCTTTGTGGCGAATTTATCTGAATGGTTTTTGGTTGCTGTCTAGATGGACACTTTGTTGAGATCGAAAACCGAGAATATGGCCCGATCCGGGCTAAATAATCCGATACCTTGAGGACAAGAAGATGGGTTGCCAATTAGTGCAGTAATCGGAGACTTGGTTATCGCCGGGTGCGATAATGAAAGTTATC
>CAYLOO010000050.1:2047-20091 GCA_964385355.1 uncultured Anaerolineaceae bacterium | reverse complement strand
TCGATAAGGTGGGAAAGCGATGATAAAAAATGAAAAGCATCGACCACAAAGTGCGAGGATGCCTCGTGCAAATGGATCGACTAAGCTCATCGTCACCATCCTGGTGATCGGGGACTTGCTTGGGGCTGCTATCAGTTTCCTGCTTGCCTTCCTTATAAGGAAGCACGCGCTGATCCTCGCTCCGCTTGCGCATGGCATCGACATCTACCTGGCTGCATGGCCTGTTCTCTTCATCTGGCCGCTTGTCTTCTGGAGAGAGGATCTATATCCGGGCTATTGGTTATCGGCGAGCGAAGAGCTGCGGAGGACGGTACCGGGAACAACACTCGCCGGCTTGATCGTGGTGGCGGCGACCTTCATCACTAAAACCGGTCCCCAATTCTCGCGCCCGATCGTCGTGGGGAGCTGGTTGATTTCCCTGATCCTGATCCCAGCGACGAGATTCTTAATTCGAGGGCTGATTACCAAGGCAGGGTTCACCGGACCACGGGCAATTATCCTGGGCGCAGGCAAAACTGCATCGATTGTCATCGATGGATTCCGCCATCTGCGCCCCCCGGCTTTAAAACCGATGGCGATGTTCGATGACGATCCAGTAAAGATGGCTGAGGAGATTGCAGGTATCAAAGTTGAAGGTACGGTCAACGAAGCTTCAACTTGGGCGTCCGAGCGAGGGATACGCACTGCGATTGTAGCCATGCCTGGCGTCCCGCGAGACCATCTAGTTCCACTCATCGAGGCGCAGAGCAAAGTCTTCCCGCGCATCATCGTCATCCCTGACCTTTTTGGGTTATCTGCTGCGGAAACAGATGCACACGATATTCAAGGTGTTCTTGCTCTTGAGCTGCGCAGGAATCTACTCTACCGTCATAATCTTGTCGTAAAACGGGTCATCGATCTTTCGCTTCTCGCACTCAGCCTGATTGTGGTTCTGCCGTTAACCGCGCTCATCTCCCTGGCTATCGCTATCGAATCGGGAAGGCCGGTCTTCTTCAGACACGAACGCATCGGCCAGCATGGGTTGTCCTTCTTGGCCTGGAAATATCGTACGATGGTGAAAGATTCCGAGCAAGTTCTTGAAGAGACTCTTCAAGAGAGTGCGGAACTCAGACGCGAATGGGAATCAAGTCAGAAGCTTAAAGGCGACCCGCGCCTGACGAAGGTCGGAAAAATAGTGCGCCGGCTAAGCCTCGATGAATTCCCCCAGTTATGGAACATCCTCAGGGGCGAGATGAGTCTCGTCGGGCCGCGCCCGATCGTGGAGGAGGAAATCCAAAAATACGGTGACAGCTTCGATCTTTACACGCAAGTTCTACCAGGTCTAACCGGTTTGTGGCAGGTAAGCGGGCGCTCGGACTTGCCGTACAGACGTCGCGTCTGGTTGGACAGCCACTATGTGCGCAACTGGTCCGTCTGGCTCGATCTCGTGATTCTGGCTCGTACAGTCTGGGTCGTGATCGCCGGGATTGGTGCGTATTAAGCCTGACTCATGCGTTGGTGAAGGTTGCCCCAGGCAAGTCCAATGTTTACGCGCCTCAAACAATTGCTCGTCGGGTTTGAACCATTTTCAATCGATTATCAAGCAATGTATCTCACACTATCTAATTTCAAATCGCACGGAGTCGATTGCACGATCTGCTTGCCAGGCTAATAGTGGTTTTCTTGCTTTGAGGACAATTGAATGTGCGTGGAATAAGGAGCACTGCAGAACCATTGCGCTGCGGGAAGTGATCGACAAGCCAATTGGTATCTTGGAGAAGCGCAATGAAGAACCTAAAGATGACTTCAGCGTATGGGCCGTAGCCAAGGAATCTGATTTCGTGATTCGAATTGTTTATGTTTACTCCCATAAATTTGAGGGTCGGACAGTTCCAGTCAGTGCATCTCGACGACAGAGCGTGTTATACTCCTCCCTTTGTGAGAAGGAGCACTAAATGACACAAACGAAATCGAAATCCATCATCACGCCTTATGGCGGTAATTTGGTCGATCTGTTGGTTCCCGCGGAAGAAAGAGAGGAATTCAAGGAGCATGCCTCCCAACTGCCCTCCATTCAGGTTTCACCGCGCCTTGTGTGTGACCTGGAGCTGCTCGCGGTGGGCGCCTTTTCCCCCCTGGACCGCTTCATGACGAAAGCCGATCACCAGCGGGTGCTAGATGAGATGCGTCTTGCCAACGACCTCATCTTCCCCATACCGATCACGCTCCCTGTAGAGCCGGGCGAAGCGATCAGGCAGGATCAAGATATCGCCTTGCGTGATTCCAACAACAACCTGCTGGCAGTCATGACCATCGAGGAGATCTATGAATGGAATTTTGAAGAGATCGCTAAGAAAGTCTATGGGACGCTTGACCTGCGTCACCCCTTGGTGGCGGAGATGCATCGCTGGGGGAAGCTGAATATCTCAGGTCGCCTGCGGGTGCTCGAACTGCCGCCGCATTATGATTACCAGGAACTGCGCTTGACTCCCGCGCAGACGCGAGTGCGCTTGCTGAAATACGGCTATCCCAATGTCGTAGCTTTTCAAACCCGAAATCCGCTGCACAGGGTACACGAGGAAATCACCAAACGAGCTGCGCAGGAAGTCGATGGCGTGCTTTTACTTCACCCCGTTGTGGGGATGACGAAGCCGGGAGACGTGGATCACTTCACCCGAGTGCGTACTTATAAGGCCTTGGCCTCGCAGTATTACGATGAGGATCGTATCCTTCTCTCTCTTCTGCCGCTGGCTATGCGGCTGGCGGGTCCACGCGAAGCCTTATGGCACGCCATCATCCGCCGCAACTACGGCGCCAATCACCTCATCGTCGGCCGCGATCACGCCGGCCCGGGCGTCGATTCTGAGGGAAAACCATTTTATGGACCCTACGACGCACAGGAGCTGGTTGCGCAGTACGCGGATGAAATAGGCGTGAACATGATCCCCTTCAAGATGCTGGTTTACCTGCCGGAGGAGGGCCGCTACGAAGAAATCTCAAGAGTACCGGAAGGGGTGGAAACCAGTTCCATTTCCGGGACCCAAGTACGAGAGGACTATCTCAACAAAGGTCGCATTCTCCCTGATTGGTTCTCCCGTCCGGAGGTGGCCCAAATCCTGGCCGAGAGGTATCCGCCTCGCCATAAGCAGGGCGTCTGCGTCTGGTTCACAGGTCTGAGCGGCGCCGGGAAATCGACCATCGCATCCGTGCTCACGGTCATGCTTCAGGAGTGCGGCCGGCAGGTGACGGTGCTCGACGGCGATGTCGTGCGAACGCATCTCAGTAAAGGCTTGGGATTCAGCAAAGAGGGCCGCGACACAAACATCCGGCGTATCGGCTACGTAGCTTCGGAGATCGTTCGCCACGGGGGTGTTGCGGTTTGCGCCGCGGTCAGCCCGTACCGGGCAACGCGCAACGATGTGCGTAATATGGTCGGGAAGGATCATTACGTGGAGATCTTTGTGGATACACCGCTGGATGTGTGCGAGCAGCGGGACGTGAAGGGTCTCTACGCCAAAGCCCGCAGCGGCGAAATCAAAGGTTTCACCGGCATTGATGACCCCTACGAGGAACCCAACCACGCGGAGATTCGATTGGATACGGTGAAGTATTCTCCCGAAGAAAATGCACGCTCAATCGTGGATTATCTTTCAGAAGCCGGATTGGTGGTAGATCAGGGCTAATCATCCCACCTATCACACCGATTTATGTTCAGCATGAATGTTGACGTTCGCATGAACTGCGATAAAGCTCCAGAAATGGAGCTTTTCTTTTTCTAAGATCCTTCTAGAATCCTCAAAAGCATATGTGGGAGGAGACGGGCGCGGCAAATGTTGGGAGGGGCAGATTAACGGACGCAGCGAAAAGCCCATGCATTTGAATCCTGAAGATGATCTATCTTACGTGTATAATTGCATGCTCTGGTTAGACGTAAAGATTCTTCTTCGAACTCCCCTGGTTGTGCTTCAAGGAAAGGGTGCTTTCTAAGAGCTCTGGTTCAACTGCTTCTCATGTGAGCAGGACCTCAACGTAAACCTTCACCATGTTTCTACGCCTTGATTGCCAGAAACACAACCCTTGGTAAACTCTATTGGATCTGGTTGCTAGACGTGGTCAAATTCATCGATTTGTCCTAAACTTCGTCTCGCCTTTACCCGCGCGTTCGCTCGGCTAAACCTATCCGCTGTGTAAAGAGGTTAGAAAGCAGCGGGTAATTAACGACTTCATATCCTTAGGGAAACTATTCTTTTGAAGAATTAAAAATGACGATACTGGGTCTATTGCCTCTTCTCACACTTGTTGCGCTGATTATCACCCTCGGGAATATCCGACTTGAATGGAGTTGGCCCCGTGTTGTTCTCCGTTCCGTGATCCTTTTGGGGGTCTACCTCGTATTCGTTACAGAACTCCTGAGCCTCTTCTGGGGACTTACGCAGCTTGGATTACTTCTCGTCTGGATAATACCCACCCTCACTTTAGGCACGTGGGTGATCCTGCACCTTCGCCAGGCCAAGGGACTACGCTGGCCTTCGTTCCATCTGCCAACGATTCTCGACTCCCGCCTCATGCTTGGTTCTGTCATCATCATAATCTGCACCACTGGACTCATCGCCTGGATCTCACCGCCTAATACATGGGATTCGCTTAGCTACCATATGAGCCGTGTCGCTCACTGGGCGCAGGAAGGTTCCGTTAGACCCTTCGCGACGGGAATCCTGCGCCAGCAATACATGAGCCCAGGGGCGGAATTTATTATTCTTCATACCTACATCCTCTCGGCTGGAGATCGTTGGCCGAATTATATTCAGTGGTTCGCGATGGTCGCGAGCTTAATCGGCGTGTACGCAGTGACAATCGATTTGGGTGCGAAACCCAGGGGCGCGCTTTTCGCATCCCTTTTCACGGCGACTCTACCGATGGGCATCGCCCAGGCTTCAAGCACGATGACGGATTATGTCGCTGCACTATGGGTTTTGTGTGTGGCGGCGGAGACTGTTCTCCTCCTTCGAGGTGAGGATAAGAGGACAGCTATCGTCTTCATCAGTCTTGCTGCCGGTCTTGCGGTTTTTACGAAACCAACGACAGCGCCATTCCTTTTCCCTTTCGCGGTTCTGGTTCTCATCGTCCTGCTTAAATCATTTCGCGCACATGAGGTGATTGCCTTTGGCGCATTTGCTATCTTGGCGGTCCTGCTGATCAATTTAGGTTACTTCACACGGAATTGGCTTATCTTCGGCAATTTCCTTGGTGGAGGTAGCCATGTTTCTGTGTTCATCAATGAATATTTCGACTGGCGCGTAATGGTCTCAAATATCCTCCGTAATGCGAGTTTGCATGCCGGAACACCCTTTACACGTCTCAACGACCTGCTGTATCTCGCCTTCGCTAAACTCCATTGGAAACTTGATCTGCCTTTGACGGATCCACGCACATCGATTCATCCACTCTTTAAAATCTGGGAATATTTACCCGATGAGGCGCGTGCTGGAAACACCCTGCAGGCGATCCTGTGTATTGTGGCTTTCTGTCTCATGCTTCTCAAACCGAAGAAATACGGCTTGAAGGCGATGATCCTCGCCCTATGTGCAATCACCGGATTCACCCTCTACGCAGCGATTTTCAAGTTTGATATTCTGGCGAGTCGGTATCACATGCCATTCTTTGTTTTAATGGCCCCTGTCGTGGGGCTTATTTTCGATCGGATCCCTGGTTCACTTGGGATTAGTGCGCTCTCCCTTATACTGGTTCTTGGATGTCTCCCTATCCTGTTCGGGTTGAATTCGCGCTCGTTAATCAAAAAAGCGGAGGAGGCGAGTATCCTGGGGAAAACCAGGACAGAGCTGCAGTTCACTCAGGCGCCTCACCTCGATGAGCCTTATATCGAGATGACGGAATTGATTGAAGAAGCCGGTTGTATCGATATTGGGATCATGCTTTCCGGTGATGCGGCCGAGTATCCTCTGTGGGTCCTTTTGGAGACACCCAGCGAGGAGCTTACTATTGAGTGGATCATCAGCAGGAGCGATCCGACGGGAGCATTTCGGAAACCAGAATTCAAACCTTGTGCGGTAATTTGCGGGGAATGCCCCCAGGAATGGACATCGTTCAATGATCTGCCACTTGTGTATGATGATTACGGATACCGGCTCTTTCTTCGCAATTTGGAAGTGCCGGTAAGCGATGAGGATTGAAAGTTACCGGGCGATATAATGACAAGGTGACTCGCGGATTTCTGATTATTGGATCGGAATTAATATCAACTGCGGCGGGAAAAAGCCTTAGGTTGGCTAATGAAGGTAGATGGGCATATGGGAGCAAACGCAAGACCACTCGAATTAACCATCCTAATGCCATGCCTTAACGAAAGGGAGACGCTGGGGCAGTGCATCCTGAAAGCTGAACGTTTTTTAGATGAACAAGGCATCGCAGGTGAGATCCTCATCGCGGATAACGGGAGCAGCGACGGTTCGCGAGAGGTTGCCGAAGAGATGGGCGCAAGAGTCATTCTGATCCCGGAGAGAGGCTACGGCAGCGCGTTGATGGGCGGAATTGAGTCGGCCAAAGGGACATACATCATCATGGGGGACGCAGACGATAGCTATGACTTTTATTGTCTTGCCGGGTTCATCGAAAAGCTGCGCGAAGGTTACGAGCTGGTTATGGGTAATCGCTTTCAAGGGGGGATTAAACCCGGCGCCATGCCTTTTCTTCATCAATATCTTGGAAACCCTGTTCTTTCCACCATGGGTCGTCTCTTCTTCAGAAGCCCGGTAGGTGACTTTCACTGCGGTCTAAGGGGCTTCTCTAAAAACGCGATCCAGTCATTACACCTGAGAACAACAGGGATGGAGTTCGCCAGCGAGATGATCGTGAAGTCGACCCTATTTGGGCTTAAGATTACCGAGATCCCAACGACCTTGTCACCCGCGGGACGGAGCCGTCCCCCCCATCTCAGGACATGGCAGGATGGATGGCGCCACCTGCGCTTTCTGCTGCTCTACAGCCCCCGCTGGTTATTCCTCTTCCCCGGGATACTGCTTATGCTCTTGGGATTAGGGATGACATTATTATTGCTGCCGGGTCCTCTTACCATAGGCAGGGCCACCCTCGATATTCACACACTTCTCTACGCTGCCATGACAATTGTGATCGGTTTCCAGGCAATCATATTTGCTGTTTTCACAAAGGTATTTGCCATCAGTGAAGGTTTGCTGCCTGAAGACCCGAGACTACACCGCGTGTTCAGGATCATCCGTTTGGAAACAGGGTTGTTGGTTGGAGCTATCCTGCTCATGCTCGGGTTTGCACTGACCTTCTATGCCTATAGGAGCTGGGGAAACCAAGCGTTCGGTCCGCTAGAGCCGACGAGGACCTTCCGTCTGGTCATTCCAGCGGTCCTCTCGCTTCTTTTAGGATTACAAATTGTACTTTCCAGCTTTTTCCTGAGCGTATTAGGCATGAAGCGACGTCGTCGTACGTAGATGGTTTTACTTCGATGGAGATGGAATAGGATCTCGTAATGGCTTTTGCACGTTTCTTCGGCGATCTTCACGATAAATTAATTTACCAGAGACGAATTCGTGCAATCTCAATGGCTATTGCTCCATTGCTGCCCCAGGGCTTGGTGCTGGACGTCGGATGTGGCAATGGAGAGTTAGGGGCGTATTTGATGGCTCTCCGGAAGGACATCCGCATCATTGGTTTGGAGGTCATGCTGCGCTCCTCCTCAGCCATCCCAGTAGTGCTCTATGATGGTGGGGAATTGCCGATCATGGATAAGTGCGTTTCCGGGGTCATTATCGCCGATACGCTGCACCACACCCGCCAACCGGATAGGGTCATGCGGGAATGCATCCGGGTCGCTCGAGAGGCGGTTGTCGTTAAGGACCACTTCTACGAAAACGAGTTCCAGAAATCCCTCCTGCGTCTCCTGGATTTGGGGGGTAATGTAGCACATGGGGTTCCCTCGATCTATAACTATTTCAAGAGGGAGCAATGGGCTGCCTTGTTGAACAAAGTAGAAGGGCGTGAGGTCTATCGTTCAGAGGAGGTCAAAGGTCAGTATCCCGGCTTCTTTCAACCTGTTTTGGGCAGGGGGATCCAATTTGTCTCCAAGGTCTCGGTCTCTGATTAGGGAAAAAGTTGCCAGGAGCCTGTTGGATATTGGCAGTTCTATCTTTCGGCAGTTTTCATGGTGGCGAAGGAGTTAAGCTGGGTTGGACAGCCAGGAAGAAGGAGTAATGACTAGTAGGTCTCAATTTCAATCCCGCTGGATTGTTGTCGGGAGCATCCTCCTGATCGCCTTGATCGGCGCTGGGGTAATGTACTTCACAACTCGCTGGGGATCGTGGGCCTACAGTGACGCCGCAGGCTATATCGTGAATGCGAGAAATCTTCTCCGGGGAGATGGGATAGGATTGTGGCGAGCGTCAGGAAGATTCGTGCTTACATCCCACCATCCTCCTTTTTACATCCTCAGCCTTGCCTCCTTGGGCGTGTTCGGAGTGGATCCACTCGTTACAGCACGGTGTTTAAGTGTATTCCTGTTTGCAGTGACGATTCTGATGATTGGCCTGTGGGCATTTTCAATCACAAAGAACGGTTTACTGGCTATATCGCTGAGCGGGGTGACATTGGGTATACCAATCCTCATCGAGTACTACTCGGCGGCGATGTCAGAGGGGCTTTTCCTCTTTCTCGGTTTTAGCGCGTTGATGACCACAATTCGAGGCGTTCAAAAAGGTGATATTAGATACGTTCTGGCTTCCGGAATCCTATCGGGTCTTGCGTTCCTAACCCGTTATATCGGTGTGGGGTTTGTGATAACCGCAGCATTGGTGCCATTCATATTCGCTCCACAGCCATTGATACGCCGCATCCGGCGCGCCGCGCTTACAGCTACGATTGGCATCCTTCCAGTTGCCATCTGGCTCATCTGGCTCCGGTTTCAACCGGCTGCAGAGCCGGCTCGTTTATTGAGCTTTACAGTAGGAAACCTTTGGGCAACGTTGGAACCGGTCAGGGAGGCACTTGTAGACTCATTTATTAGGGCGCTGCCGTTCATTGGAATTTTGCCACATTATACATATCGCTTAAACCTCTTGATGTTCTTTGGGATATTCCTTCTCTTGTCAACTTTTTTAATTTATCCATGGGTCCAGGGACAGAAGAGACGAGGCTCGATAGAAGGCACATCCATCCTTGCAATTACCCTCATCCTATTCGTCGGGGTCTATATCCTGACGCTCATCCTCTCCTTCCTATTCACGCAGCCAACACCGGATGTAAATCCGCGTACATTCTTTCCTGCAATATTCGCATTTACATTGTCTTTAGTGGTATTTGCTTTTTATCTAGCTTCACTCCGCCAGCAATCTCAATGGTTGATTTTTTTCCCCCTTCTTTTTGCCGCAGCCATCGTTGTTTATAATTATCCCACCGCCAGATCAAAGATCTTAACTCTCCATCAATATGGCAAAGGATTTACAAGTGCTGCATGGCAAGCCTCGCCGACCCTTGAAGCTGTTCGGGATATTCACCCAGATGTCCCAATAATTACAAATGAATCGATAGTGATGCTCCTCTATACCGATCGCAATGCCTATGACTTACCTCAATTGTATTCGTCTCAACCCGATGAGAAGAATGCTCGCTTTGGAGATGATAGCTCTGATCCCGCCGGAGCTATTTTCAGGGAGGACGGGGCTGCTCTTGTGTTGTTCAACACGATTTTCCATCAACTTGAGCCGGTCTACCACGATCGGACAGTGTCCAGGGTAGAATCACTTATTGAAGGTTTGGATGTGGTTTTCGAATCCATGGATGGCGCGATATACTTTTACCCGAGCAAATAAGGTGCTAATTAATATCCTATTAGCCGTGCCTTCCAACCTTAATCAGACCTCTTGAAATCAAGACGAAATCGACACTTTGTTGTCCGATATAGAAGAGAAATCCAGAAGATATGTGGCGAGCTTCATCTAATTCACTTGGTCAGTTATTTTCCTTATGAAGGTTCCACGAGTATCACTGATCATTCCCTGCTATAACGAGCTGAAGACGATCGGTAGTCTTCTGCGGGCGATTCGCCTTAATAATTATGATCAAAGCAATCTCGAGATCGTAGTGGCGGATGGAATGTCGACAGATGGCACTCGAGATGCGATCCGGGATTATGCATCTCAACATCCTGAATTGAGTATTCGCCTGATTGATAACCCTCAACGTAGTATCCCCGCTGCATTAAATACAGCAATCGAGGCGGCCGAGGGGGATGTGATTATCCGCCTTGATGCGCATTCAGCGCCAAGAAGCAACTATATCGAACGTTGTCTGGTTGTTCTCGAGGAAACTGGAGCTGCAAACGTTGGCGGGGTGTGGGAGATCCAACCCGGAGCGGAGACATGCATGGCGCGCGCAATCGCAGCTGCGGCCTCGCACCCGCTCGGTGCAGGCGATGCCCGCTATCGTATAAGCGGCGAGCCTGGACCGGTGGACACAGTTCCTTTTGGCGCTTTTAGAAAAGAATGGTTGGAACGGGTGGGTCCTCTTAACGAAGATCTTCTGACGAACGAGGATTATGAGTACAACGTACGCTTACGCAAGGCAGGCGGTGTGGTCTGGTTCGACCCTTCGATCCGATCAATTTACTTCGCCCGAGCGGATCTGCGCGCGCTCGCACGTCAATATTGGCGCTATGGCTATTGGAAGGTGCGCATGCTCCAAAGATATCCGGAGACGCTCCGCTGGCGTCAGGCGCTGCCACCGGTTTTTGTTCTCTTCACAACCATCTTGGCAGCTCTTGCATTCCCTTATCTGCTCGCTAGACTACTCTTAGCGGTACAATTAGGCGCTTATTTGTCTATCACGGCACTTGCGGGCGTATTGGAGTCAATTCGTCGAAAAGATATGGGATTGATACTTGGTTTCCCTCCAGCCATCTGGACCATGCATTTTTCCTGGGGCACCGGATTTATTTGGAGCGTATTTAAGGGCTCGCTCAGGGGTCGACATGGCTCAGATTGAATCCAGGCGCGGCCGCTGGAGGATGGGCGGCGGCGAACGCCGCATCATCCTCATCGTCGGCGATTTCATCGCCGCTGCATCCGCGGCTTTTCTGGCGCTCTATCTCTGGGCGCAGATCGATTGGCTGGGTTTCTCGCTCGTATTCCTCCGCTTCCGAGCGGGGTGGTTCTTGCTTCTTCCTCTCCTGTGGCTGTTTTTAATGATTAATAATTATGATGTAATTCGCGCCTCTTCTTGGGGCGAGACCCTACGTGGTGTGCTGTTCTCGGGAATCGGCGGCGTTGTCCTTTACCTCATCGTTTATTTCACATCTGAGCCAGGGTCGCTGCCAAGGCGAGGTATGCTGTACTTCCTCGTTCTTGTTATCCTATTCACATTGATCTGGCGTCGGCTCTATATCCAGATTTTCACAGCCCCTGACTTTATGCGTCGTGCACTGGTGGTCGGCGCAGGGGAAAGCGGAACTACGCTGGTGAACGTCGTCCGTGCCATCAACCCTCCGCCATTTTCCCTCATTGGGATCATCGATGATGATCCGAAAAAGCAGGGCGCCGAGATCGAAGGATACCGGGTCCTGGGTGATAATTTGAGCCTCCTCCCATTAATTGAGCAGGAAGGCATCACAGACATCATTGTGGCGATCCTGGGTCCCATGAACGGTGAGATGTTCCAGGCAATCCTCGACGCGCAGGAGAGGGGGGTCTTAATCACCCGTATGCCGGTCTCGTATGAGGAGCTGCTCGGCAGGCTCCCGATTAACCATCTGGAAACGGATTGGCTGGTGAGGTCCTTCGTTGATGAGGTGCGCATCTCACCCCTGTACGCGATTTCCAAGCGTCTTCTGGACATTGGCGGAAGCGTATTGGGTTTACTCGGTCTTTTATTTATCTATCCCTGGGTGGCTTTGGCGATTCTGATTGAATCGGGCCGGCCGGTAATCTACATTCAGGAAAGGTTGGGGAAGGGCGGCAAACAATATGGGGTTGTGAAATTCCGCACCATGAACCAGGATGCAGAAGAGGACGGTGAGGCGCACTGGGCAATGGAGGGCGATCCGCGCACGACAAAAGTTGGCATGTTTCTACGGAAGACTCATCTGGATGAGTTCCCACAATTTTGGAATGTCCTTAAGGGGGAAATGAGCCTGGTTGGTCCCCGCCCTGAGCGCTCGATATTGGTCGATGAACTTCAAAAACAGATCCCATTCTACCGTGCACGGCTGCTGGCGAAGCCCGGTATCACTGGATGGGCGCAGATTAATTATGGCAAAGGGGCCTCGGTGGAAGGGTCAGCGGAAAAGCTCGAGTACGACCTCTATTACATCAAGCACCGTGGTCTGCTGATGGATCTATGGATCATTCTGAGGACGGCTGGAACTATCATAGGTTTTCGAGGCATTTAGTTATTAAATATGGCAAAGGTCCTTGTCACAGGCGGCGCAGGGTTCATCGGCTCCCATCTAGTGCATGGTTTGCTCGACCGCGGAGACCGAGTTCGTGTTCTGGATAACCTCTCCACAGGCTCGAAAGTGAACCTCGCCGGTTTGGATATTGACTTTATCGAAGGGGACATCCGTGATGCTGCAATCGTTCAAGAGAGTATAAAAGATGTTGACGCTGTCTTCCACCTGGCTGCGTTCATCTCCGTAGCCGGTTCGATGGAGGACCCTCTCACTTGCTACTTGGTTAATCTGAACGGAAGTCTTAACGTACTATTACAGGCGAGTCAGGTGGGTGTTAGGCGGGTTGTGCTGGCATCCTCGGCTGCGGTGTATGGTGAAAGTGAGA
Source organism: uncultured Anaerolineaceae bacterium (assembly GCA_964385355.1). GTDB lineage: Bacteria > Chloroflexota > Anaerolineae > Anaerolineales > E44-bin32 > E44-bin32. The sequence continues at coordinate 7,300 of CAYLOO010000050.1, read as the reverse complement.
GCACCGTTGTCGAGAATCACCCCCCGAATCCATTATCTCCTTACGCAGCATCCAAACTCGCGATGGAGCAGGCTGCGAAACTGTTCTCGCAGTCGTTCGGCTTGGAGACCGTTTGCTTGCGGTTTTTTAACGCATACGGGCCACGCCAATCCCCTGACTCTCCCTATGCAGCAGCCATACCAAAGTTCATCCAGGTCATGTTGGCTGGAAAGCCAGCGACCATCCACGGCGACGGCCGGCAAACCCGAGATTTTGTGTATGTGAGAGATATTGTCGAGGCGATGCTGCTAGCTGCGGACGGAGATTCAGTAGACGGCCGAGTTTTCAACATCGCCGGTGGTAACTCGGTTCCCATTAATGAATTGGTCGAGATCTTGCAGCGTTTCTTCCCTGAAACTCCGGATTCTCAATTCGGTCCTCCTCGCCAGGGAGATCTTCGCTTCTCGGAAGCTGATATCTCCTTGGCTGAAAGATCGTTGGGATATCGCCCGCGTATCGACTTACAGGAAGGGCTTGAGATTACGGTAGAATGGTTCAGGTCTAGGAGAGAAGTCGAATCTTGAGGAAACCGCTGTTCCAAATTCGTAATCGATATCTCTTTCTCGCCGATCTATTCCTGATCGCGACATCCGTCCTTGCAAGTTTTGCGTTGCGGCTGGACATTGGACCGCTCTTCTCCTTCTATTTGCCATCGGCGCTGCAGATGGTTGTTATTGCGCTGATTGTAAAGCCTATTGTTTACTACCTCTTCGGTCTCTACCGGCGATATTGGGTGTATGCCAGTGTACGTGAGCTACGGATTATCTTTTTCGCCTCTGCGGCAGCATCAGGTATCGTGGCTTTACTGATCGTTATCTCACGCAGTCTCGGCGGCATGCGAGTTGGGTTCCCCCGGTCTGTCATTGGGATCGACTGGTTGATCTCACTTTTCAGCGTCGGCGGTCTCAGGATTGTTGTCCGATTGTTGGCTGAAAGCGGACAGGTTAGCCAAAAAGCGAGCAAGATTCGCGGCGGCAAGCGAGTGGTCATTGCCGGTGCAGGGGATGCGGGAGTCCTAGTACTCCGTGAGATGCAGCGCAACCCACAGCTGCAGATGACCCCGGTCGCTTTTGTGGATGACGATCCAGAGAAGCTAGGAATGGAGATCCACGGGATCAAGGTAATGGGTGGGCTTGATGAAGTCGATGATGTCGTCGAGCACATGTTAGCGCAGGAGGTGGTGATCGCCATCCCGACAGCGCCTGGCCATATAGTCAGGGTATTGGCGGAAGAGTGCCAGTCGAATGGAATCCCCTTCCGCACGATGCCCGGGATTTATGAGCTCATCGGCGGGAAAGTCAGCGTGAGTCGTTTGCGCGAGGTGGACATTACCGACCTGCTCAGGCGGGAGCCAACGGAAGTCGATGATGAGGCTGTCGGTCGGAAAATCACCGGCACTCGAGTTCTTGTGACTGGGGCGGGGGGGTCCATCGGTCTCGAGCTTTGCCGTCAGGTTGCGCGTTGGAATCCGAGGGAGTTGGTCCTTCTCGGCCATGGTGAGAACAGTATCTTCGAAGCGATGCTTGAACTGCGAGAAACATTCCCCAGCTTAACAATCATCCCTGTGATTGCTGATGTGCGTGATGTCGAGCGAATTCGAGATGTCTTCGTGAGCCAGCAACCAGAAGTTGTTTTCCACACTGCGGCGCATAAGCATGTCTCGCTGATGGAACTCAATGTCGAGGAGGCGGTCACGAATAATGTGCTCGGCACGAAGAGTGTTGTAGAGGCAGCTCTGGCATGCGGCAGCGAGCATTTTGTATTGATCTCCACGGATAAAGCTGTGCAGCCGAAGAGCGTGATGGGGGCAACCAAGCGCGTGGCCGAGATGATTGTATACGATGCGGCGGAACGATTCGGCAGAACATTTGTAACCGTCCGTTTTGGGAATGTGCTCGGCAGCCGCGGCAGCATCGTGCCCATTTTTAAACGCCAAATCGCCAACGGCGGCCCGATTACGATCACACACCCGGAAATGAAGCGCTTTTTCATGACCGTCCCGGAAGCAGTGCATCTGGTTATGCAGGCTTCGAGCATGGGCTCGGCAGGCGATCTCTTTGTCTTGAAGATGGGTAAGCAGATTCGCATCGTTGACCTGGCGGAGGACTTGATTCGTCTTTCCGGACTTGAACCCGGGAAGGATATTCAAATCCAATTTACAGGTATCCGCCCCGGCGAAAAGCTCAGCGAGGAACTCTGGGATGAGGGCTTGAACTATACGGAAACAGAGCACCCCGACATTGTGCGCGTCGAAGAGAATAATATGATGTATGGTGAAACACTTCAGACAGCAATTGATGAGTTTACCCGCTTGGCGCACGAAGGGGATGGTCAGGCGATTGTTGGTCTTTTACGTGAAAGGGTCCCGGGCAGTGTACTGGGTCAGGCACCCCCGCCAGATCTATTGACTGTCATTTGACTCCAGTAATCCCTTTTCCAAAATCAAACCATCGAAAGATTCACCCGAAGCCTGGTTCACTCGCAGAGAATTTCATGCAGGAAAGATTGACGGGCTGGATCGGGAAGGGATTTATCGTTTAGGTAATCGCACTGGCGATGCCTGATGGTCTCATTATGCCGGATCCATAGCGCTATTTGTTCGGCGTCATCGTCTCGCCCAACCATAACGAGGCCCTTCAAGAAAGGCAACCACTCAGATTGATCAATTGGCTTAGTACCCGCTCCGAGAACTTGATCTGCAAGCCAGACAACACTATCCCAATCCTGCCGCTGGACATCCAGAGATGCTCGTTGGAAATAATAGCACCACTCTTGTTCTGGTTCTGTGCCAAAAATCTGCGCAGGGGGTGTGTTGGGTGGGGCATTTACATCGATTTGATCGATATGTGATAGGCGAACGGTTGCGTAGATCATTGCTGATGTATTCCGGGGGAGGACCGGGTCGGTCCCGTTCAGAATATGCCAACAAGATGTGCGCTCGGGTCTTGTGAGGATAAGGCTATTGAGATAGCTGCGGGAAAACTCGAGGACTTCGCGTAAATCGCGAGTTTCAGTCTGTCCCACTCTGATTTTTTCAAGTGTCCCCGGCGTAAAGACCTCTGAACGGACTCGAAGCGAATCGTCGTTCGGATTGAAAACCAAGTTGGCAGGTCCCCAAACCTCGTAGTCCTCATAGAAGCGCTGATCAGGCATTTCAACGAGCAGAACGGTCCCGTCCTTGAGTTGCGGCGCTCGCCAACTTAGTTGCCACCAAAGTTCACGCTGATCCTCCCAGAATTCGGCCCACTGAATAGCATTGCCATAATGTGTTGCCACGGCAATGCCGATCAATACCCCAAATAGGATGAACCTGAGCTTGGATCTCACGAATAGCGAGATCGCTCCGATGAGCAACATAGCCACGCCAGCACTCGATTGAAGTGTGTATTTATCAAAACCACTTTCCCAGCGGATATCTCTTCCAACAGCAACGATTGGAATCAGCGAAAACAGAACAGCGGCTCCCCCGATTATGAGTATTTCAAGAACTTCTCGCTTTCCGTTTTGGAAAATTGGTGCATCTGGGGTTTGTGTTGATACGGAGAAGAAGTAGGCGGCGAAAATACCAATTGCAAGCAAGCCTAGCAAACCACTGACAAGTAAATCTTTGGGTCCAAGCTGGAATGTGATGGAATTGATTGGAACGGCCCAAGCAGAAATGACAGCTTCAAACACATCTATGCCAAGCACAAAGGACCGTTTTGCGATCATCGGGATAGGTGTGGTCCGGTACGAAGAGAGTGCGAAATCGACGTTCATGCCCACACGCCCGCTTTCGAAGACAAACAAACGCCATGCAAGGTGTAGCAAAAGCAGAACTAGATAGGGAGACCAACTCTTGATGAACCTTGTTAATTTAGGCTTCCAGGCTTGCCCTTCCTCCCGCGAGATTAAAAGAGCGATGATCAATAAGCGCAGCCCCTCCAACCCGATCATGTACTCATATAGAAACCAGTAGCCGGCTGTCAAAACCAAAGCACCGAGGGATAAAATCATCTTCCAACCAGTTTTCCTGGATTGGAAAGCGGCCACTGTCAGGCAGATGGACAGGATTGCCAGGGTATAGGTGATCAAATGATTCGATTTAGTGTTGGCGTTGGGCCATTGGAGAAAGCCAGGATATATGAAAAGGAGGATAGCGGCTGTCGTTGTCTCGATTTTATGTTCTGGCCAGAGGCGACGAAGCAACCATAGAAACCCGAGTGCGCCGATGACTCGGATGCTAAGGGAATATACCTGCCAAAGAATTGGGCTTTCGCTTAACAGCTGGTAGCTGCCAGAGTAGATATAACCGACAAAAGGTCGATCGAAGGCAAATAGATCGATGATGCCCTGAGGGCCGAACGCGCGTCCAACCCAAAGCATGTACCAATCATCTCGGTAAAAGCCAAATTTGTGCATGAGTGGGACATATGCAAGAAAACCGAGTAGAAGTACTGTCCCGACAGCAAAACAAGCTTCGTGACGCTGATATTCATTGACGATGCGACGGCCGATTGATTTCAACATCCTCGTGATCTTCCTATGGCAGGAATTGTTGAAGTGAAATCCTTTGTATGGGAATGGGTAATTATATACGATTTAGAAGGAGTGGAGCATTGAACACGTTGTATGAATGAGGAAGAGTCATTCAGATCAAGATATCATTATCCGCGAAACAATCAGATCTGCGGGTTTTAAACCTAGCTGGTATGAGCGCACGGTTCCCGTTGTTTGAATACAAAACAATAATTAAATATTTGCCAGTACGAATATTTCGTATTAGGTTAATAATCTATGATCATGATTGCTTTCTATTATGAAGGCCTGACAATCTATGTTTCTTGCTGGCTGTTGGAAATTGAGTGCTTCGAACGATAGGCTCACACCGCACCGTAGCCGGTGCGGCACGGTGTAACCCCCAGGTCGTGAGTCCTAGTCCTGTGCAAGGGGGCTTACAAGGAAAAAGGCACCCTCGCGGGTGCCATAAGGTAGCGGGGCTTGGATTCGAATCAAGGACCTTCGGGTTATGAGTTCAGCTCCCAAAACAGGGAGCTTAGATCGCTAGGCTGGTGATCCAAGGGTGGCCTTTTGATTTGCGATTGCTTGAAACCCAGCGAGCAATATAGTTTATTTAGCATATAAGCAGACTGTCAATCCAGCAAGCGTCTTCTTCATTCTTCCATGTTGCATTTGCAAGTTAAATCTACGTGTTACTTTCCCGGCGTTTCACCG